>CAZUOL010000041.1:0-6587 GCA_964621845.1 uncultured Candidatus Saccharibacteria bacterium
AATCAGATTGTTTTATCAGCCTTCTAATAAGGTGACAGAAGTCAAGAGATAAACTAGCCAAAATAGCTGGCCTTTTGTTTTGTTTTTAAAAACACGCTAGACTGTTGGTGTGGCACGAGAACGAAACCCGAAACGAGCGCAAGCCAAAGTAAAGGTAAAGGCGGTGGTAAAAAAGCCGGTCAAACCCGTGCATGGTTTTATGGATTTCATCCGTGAACAGGGTATCGTCGGGTTGGCAATTGGTTTGGCGATTGGTGCCCAAGCAAACGCCACGGTGAAATCGATTGTTGATGGGTTCATTAACCCAATAGTCGGCTTCTTGGTTGGCTCACAAACCGCTCTCACGCAAGCAAAGTGGAATGTGGTTGGGGTAGATACCCCAGAGGTAGATTATTGGATTACGCTCGGAAAGCGCACCCTGGTGTTTAGCTGGGGGGCGGTTTTGAGTTCGATGATCACATTGGTTGCGGTGTTGGCGGTTATTTACTTTGTTGTCAAAGGTTTAAAGCTCGATAAGCTCGATAAAAAGAAAGAAGAGAAGAAATAGCATTATCCCTTCTGCGCCAAGGACGGACCCTGGCGCAAACAGAGGGGGAGAGGTTAGCGGTTGTCGCGCAGGTCACGTGTACATTCGGCACAGAAGCAGATTCTGCCACCCATTTGCGTGATGGCGTGATGTGTTTCTGTGGGGTTAGGGGTACTGCGCATCACGCATAGATTGCCACAATGTCGGCCGGCAGTGAAGCGGCGAGCCTGTTCGTTCACAAGGCCAAATAGATGCCCGGTTTCGTGTACGATGGTGTAGGCGATAATTCTAGCTGCCTCGTGTTTTAACTCTGGTGGGATGAGCTCAGCTATTCTACTGAGCGAAATTGCCGTCTCATTTATTTCTAGACCATTACGATCGATTCTTTGTGTGTAGCCAAGCGGTCTGGTAATGTCACCGCTCGCGTCTCTTACAACGGTTGGGCCGACGAGTAAGGAAACCATCTTTAATGAAGGGCGAACGCCTGTTTCGTGCCTCTCGATGCCTTGGCAGATAAGGTAATCACGCATATCAATTTCACCGTTGGGCGAAAAGTGCTTGGCGGTTTCTAGGTTCGCTCGCTCTGCTTCATCAAGCGGACGTTTTATAACAGTCTCTGAAGGAGGTAAGGCGTATGAATACACTTGGTGCGCAAGCAAACGAGCAGCATCAAGATCAATATCTCGAACACCATCAACCGGGCCTGCTTCATGAACACCGAAAACTAACATAGAATATAACAATAACATAAATTGTAGAAAATTACAATTAGAAGCATTGACAGTGAGGGGTATAATTTAGAGCAGATGCATCACGTACAAAAAAGTGACGAAGAATGGAAGCAAACACTTACCGAAGAGCAGTATCGCGTGCTTCGACAAAAAGGCACTGAGGCGCCGTATTCTGGCGAGTTTGTGTACTCAAAAGAAGAGGGTGTATATAAATGTGCGGCTTGTGGTAAAGAGATCTTCAAGAGTGATACAAAATATGATTCAACCACGCCGGGGTTGCTTGGTTGGCCGAGTTTTTCAGAGGCAATTGCGGGTGCGGTTGAATATAAATCTGATACTACGCTTGGTATGGTGCGCACTGAGGTGGTTTGCGCTCACTGCGGGAGCCATCTGGGGCACGTGTTTGATGATGAAAGTTCACCAAACGGGAAGCACTATTGTATTAACTCAATTTGTCTAGGGTTTACGCCCAAAAAGGAGAAGTGATGTCGATGTTAACATCTGCCCAGGTGGCAATAAAAAGATCAGCCAAACGTCTCAATCTCACGGATAAACAGCTTACCGGCTTGCTTACTCCAGATCGTGAGCATCAATTTGCCATTGAAGTAAACGGTAAAAAGCACGATGCTTACCGGGTACAACATTCGAATAAGCGGGGGCCATATAAGGGAGGTATACGCTTTCATCCTGAGGTAGATCAAGATGAGGTGCGAGCTTTGGCACTTTTAATGAGTATTAAAACTGCGGCGGTTGGCATTCCGATGGGTGGTGGCAAGGGTGGGGTGGTTATTGATCCGCGTGCGCATGACAAACAGCATATTGAGGCGGTATCTCGTGCCTTTGTGCTAGGGCTACATGCTCATATTGGGCCAGAGAAAGATGTGCCGGCTCCTGATGTGAACACGAATGCCGAGATAATTGACTATATGGTGGACGAGTTTGAACAGATCACTGGCGATCGTACCAAGGCCAGTTTTACGGGAAAGTCACTTGCCAACGGAGGCAGTGAAGGAAGAGAGGCAGCTACTGGCCGTGGTGGGGTGATTGCTCTGCGTGAATATCTGAAATCGATTCATCGTGATCCAAAAACGGTGACGGTGGCGGTGCAGGGGGTAGGAAACGTCGGCTTCTTTTTTGCCCAAATTGCTGAGGCGGAGCTTGGTGTGCGGGTCGTGGCAGTTTCTGACTCGAAACGTACATTAGCGGTTAAAGATTTTATTCAGAATAGTGACAGCCTGTCGCTTGTTCAGTTTGATGGACATAAAAGAGGCCTGATTGAAGATTTGCAAGATTCGCATACTGAATTTTTGGAGCGTGATGACATCCTAGGCTTGCCAGTTGACGTGTTGGTACTAGCGGCACTCGGTGACGTTATAACAGATGCGAACGATGATGTAGTGAAAGCACGGGTTGTGTTAGAGCTTGCCAACGGACCAATCGAAGATAGCGCACTCGCGCACTTAGAAGATCGCGGTATTCACGTGATTCCTGATGTAGTGGCGAATGCTGGTGGGGTGATTGTGAGCTATTTAGAATGGCTGCAAAATAAGCAAGGTGAACACTGGCCCGAATCGGAGGTGAATCAACGACTTGAACACATTTTGGCGCCAGCTATGCAGCACATGATGAAACGCGCCCAAAAAGAACATATAACCATGAAGGATGCTGCCTTTGATATAGCGATTGAAGCACTCGTTTCGTAATCCTGTATACTTGTGTGTAATGAGCAAAAAAGAGATTGATTTAAAAAAAGTAAAGCCTACCAAACTTCTGTGGGTTGATTTAGAGATGACGGGGTTAGATCCGCAGAAAGATGTCATTTTAGAAATCGCTGCGGAAGTAACTGATTTTAGTTTCACCAAAACGCTCGGTAGCTACGAGGCAGTGATTACGCACCCCAAGCGAAAACTACGGAATATGAATGAATGGAGCAAAGAGCATCATGCAAAAAATGGGTTGCTCGACAGGATTGCCGAATCCGGTAAAAATGAAAAAGAGGTGATGCGCGAATTTGTTGGCTTCATTAAAGGCCACTTTGGTAAGGAGCCGGCGATACTTGCTGGCAACTCGATTCATAACGATCGCATTTTTATTGCGCGTTGGTGGCCTGAGGTGGATGCACTACTGCATTACCGGATGCTTGATGTTACCGCGCTTAAAATTATCATGCAAGGCAAGTACAAGCAGGAGTATCACAAAAAAGATGTGCACCGAGCCTTTGATGACATTCAAGCCTCCATTGCTGAGCTGCAATATTATCTCGAGCAATTAAAAACGAAATAATTCACTCCGTCATCCCAGACTTGATCTGGGATCCAGTTTTATCTATCCAAGTAAAGCTTGTTCACTTTCTTTTCCTACTTTTTGAGAGCAAAAAGATAGCAAAAACTCCCCACCATGGCAGCCAAGCCTCGATCTATTATCACTTGCTTTTGCTGCGAAAAGACAATGACTAAGCATCCCTCACAATTATTTCATTACTTGTTCGGGCAAATCTTTTCTTAACTCAGCAAAAGCTACGCTCCAATACTCGGGTCTTGGCTGAATGGTGGTAGGGTCGGAGACTGTTGGATGGTTGGCAGAGGCATTAGTAGTGGTTTATTTCGTTATTCTAAAATCTGGCATCCATAATCTATAATCTAAGGCATGACGCATAAAGAGCTTGAAGCGTATTTACTGAGCAAGCCAGGTAGTTGGCTGGATTACCCTTTTGGTGAAGAAGTGGCAGTGTACAAGGTTGGTTCAAAAGAAACCGGCAAAATGTTTGCATTAGTGCCAGAGGGGAAAGACCCTGTCCAGGTGAGCTTAAAGTGCGATCCAATACTGGCTGAAACATTGCGGGAACGGTATGAGAGCGTGATGCCGGGTTATCATTTGAACAAGAAGCACTGGAACACCGTGGTGGCAAGTGGCCAGCTGAGCGAGCGCGAAATCTTTGATTTAGTTGATCTTTCGTATCGTCTGGTTGCGGCTGGGCTACCGCTTGCTGAGCAAGAGAAGCTCGGGTTGATTTAAAACACTATTGGCTCTGTAAAATTTCGTAGACTGATTTGAAGTCTTCGTTGGCGGTGCTTACTGTTTCAACTGAGCTTTGTTTTTTAAAGTTGCCTTTTGTTTTTTGCAGATTGCTATAGGCAGCGTTTACCTTGGCGCGCACTACCTCAACGATTTTACTGTCTAATTGATTGTTGCGCTGCGCTTCATCCAGGGTAGTTTTGGAGGCTTTATCAGGTTGTGGAGCACTAGTAAACTTCTTTTTTGGCTTGTAGGTTTTGGTGTAAAGGGTATTCAGATTCTGGTAGTTACCCCTGAGGATAATAAGCGCGAGTGCAAGATCGTTTTTTGTGGTGGTTTCACTCACTTGGTCTTGGTAGGTGCTTAAAATACCGATGGCATCGGAGGTGTTTTGTACTGTCGTTTGCATTTCTTGTTTGCCTGGCGTTGATTTTCCTCCAAACACCAGCATGAGCAGCACGATAATGAGTATCAGACCACCTCCACCCATAAGCAGTAGCTTCTTTTTATTCTGTGGCTGAGGTTGTTGCATAGGGTAGGGGTTCGGCGCCGTTGGGTAGCCAAATGCCGGCGGCTGTGGTTGGTAATTTTGTTGGGGCTGCTGGGGATTCATATAAACATAAGTATAGCATCTGGTAGCCCAAGGGGGGTAGGTATCTCACTTATGGTTGCGGCATGTGACCCGATGAATCATACTTATAGGCATGAATCAGGGGTCAGATGCAAAGGATGAGATCAAGCGCCGCTTGAGCCTTGAAGACGTCGTGGGGGAGTATATCGAGCTGCGGAGGGCGGGCCGTAACTTTAAGGCGCTTTCACCCTTTTCAAACGAGAAAACACCGAGTTTCATGGTGAGCCCTGAGAAGCAGATCTGGCATGATTTTTCATCTAATAAGGGGGGCGACATGTTCACCTTCATTATGGAAGTTGAGGGGGTGGAATTTAGAGAGGCGCTCGAGATTTTGGCACGAAAGGCTATGGTTGATCTTTCGCAGTATCAGCGAGGTGATGGCTCTGCTGCCAAACTCAAAAAGCGGCTGCTTGAGGCCCATAAACACGCCTCAGATTTTTATCACCTGATGCTTTCACGGACACCAGCGGCGCTCAAATATATTAAAGATGATCGTAAGCTTAGCACTGAAACCATAAGAAGATGGAAGCTGGGCTACAGTCCTGAAGGGGGGCAAGAGCTCTACCAGTTTCTTGCCAAAAAAGGCTTTACCGAAAATGAACTCACGAAGGCCGGTTTGGTTACACGAAGAGCTGGTGGAGTGGGGGATATGTTTCGTGGCCGGATCATGGTACCGCTTTGTGATGCTCAAGGTGCTGTGGTTGGCTTTACCGCCAGGCTTTTGAAGGATGATAAAAATGCACCAAAGTACTTCAATACCCCCCAGACTCCTCTTTACGACAAAGGGCGGCAGGTATTTGGCCTGCATTTGGCGAAGGAATCGATTCGTAAATTAGATCAGAGCGTGTTGGTGGAGGGCAATTTTGATGTTATCAGTTCACACCAGGCAGGGGTGCAGAACGTGGTAGCAGCGGCCGGGACGGCCATGACGGCTGATCACTTGCGGAGCTTGAGCCGCTTGAGCATGAACGTTCGCTTGGCCTTTGATGCTGATGAGGCTGGGCTAAAGGCAACGGAACGTGCTATCGAAATTGCTCAGAGTGTCGGAGTGGACTTAAAGGTAGTGTCACTGCCTCGTGGCATGAAAGACCCTGATGAAATGATTACCAATAACCCTGAGCAGTGGCAACAGGCAATTGTAGGGGCATCTGACGCGGTGAGTTGGATACTTCAGCGTTACGGCCAGTTTTACGATAAAACGACAGCTGAAGGTAAAAAACAACTTTCTAGCAAGGCATTGGCAGTTATACGGCGCTTGCAAGACCCAGTAGAGCGAGAACACCATCTGAAAGCGCTTGCGGATACATTGGGTGTGAGCGAGAGCTCACTGCACACCAAGTTGCAACAAACGAAGGGAGCCCCGGCCAAGCGCAAACAGCTGCACGCAAAACAGGTATTGCCAGACCAAACTGCATACGAAGACGACCTGCTCGCCCTGAATGCAGCCTATCCTGATGTACGAGACAGCTTAGGGATGGTTGAGCCTTGCACGCTTCACACTGATCTGCGTGAGCAGGTAAAGCAGGCCATTGGTCAGCTTAAATCTGGTGAGCTGTTGACCGAAAAAGCAGCGCACAGGTTGAAAATAAGTGAAGACTATGTAAAAATACTACTATTACTCGTTGAGGAAAAGTATGATGGCTGGAACCCAGCCGACATAATGGCCGAAGCGATGGCCCTCGCC
>CAZUOL010000042.1:0-12684 GCA_964621845.1 uncultured Candidatus Saccharibacteria bacterium
AGATCATTACCTTCACGAGTACGTTCGCCAACCCCAGCGAACACCGAGTTACCTGCATGGAATTTTGCGATATTCGCAATCAACTCCTGAATAAGCACGGTTTTACCGACACCGGCGCCACCGAAGAGGCCAACTTTACCACCTTTGGTCATCGGGGCAATAAGGTCGATCACTTTGATACCGGTTTCTAGAATTTCAACTTTGCCAGATTGCTCTTCGAGTGTAGGGGGGCGGCGGTGAATAGGGGCCCGTTCAGTAAACGTGCCTTCTTTACCATCAATCGGATCACCGCTCACATTAAACATACGCCCTTGGGTTGCATTGCCAACAGGCACCGAGATGGGGGCACCCTGATCTTTTACCTCATCACCACGCTTCAGGCCATCAGTTGAAGCCAAGCTAATGGCACGTACCGTTGATTCGTCAAGATGTTGTGCCACCTCAAACAAAATAGTTTTGCCATTCAGTTTTGCTTCAAGTGCGTTATAGATAGCAGGCAAGTGATCTTTGCTAAATTCGACATCAACCACCACACCAACTACCTGCGTGATCTTACCCAGCTTTGTATTCGTTTTTTCCTTTGTTGCTACTGCCATTTATTCTCCTTTAAACAGAATCATGATGAATGAATCATGAATCATGCCTTTAACTTAGTTGATTTTATTAAACCTGTCAGCATTTTGTGTACCGCCACAGTCATCTCAGCAATATTGTCAAACATATCTGGTTGTATCAGATCTACATCACGAGATATAAGCAGCTGGTTCTGAAGTTCAGTGAGTGATCCATGCGCCATGATGTAAAAGTGTTTTTTATCAGCGTACGAATCTCGGGAAAACCCTTCAGCAATATTTGAGGTAATCGAGACTGCTGCGCGTCGCATTTGGCTCACCAGTCCAAAATGCTCTGCACTAGGGAAGTTGGCGGTCATTTTGTAAATTCGAATCACTAACTCATGACCCTTCTGCCAGGTGGTGAGATCAGTGAATGATTTGATGCTTGATTCTTGCTTCATAATTCCTACTTCTGGCCTCATCCTATCGCCTCCGCACCCCCGGTAATTTCAGCCAGCTCTTGCGTAATCGCTGCCTGTCGAGCCGTATTCAGCGCGAGGGTGAGATCATCCACAATTTCATTGGCGTTATCAGTTGCGTTCTTCATAGCAATCATACGTGATGAATGTTCCGAGGCAGCCGACTCGAGCATGTACTGCATCATAGAAACTTCTACAAAGCGTTCGGTCACCTCTTGCAATACCTGTTTAGGGGTTGGTTCAAACACCGCGTCTTCAAGATGAGCCGGCAAGTCTATATCGTCAAAGGCAACCGGCAACAAACGCGCCACTGAAGGCTTCTGATTCACGCTTGAGATGAAATCAGTGTAGACAATGTCAACCGCATCAAATTCACCTTTAATAAAGCCATCTGTGGCTGTTATCAGAATCGGACGGATGTCTTCAGCGGTGGGGGAGGCAACAAAATCATGGTAGGCACCGAGCAGCTCCATATCGTGCAACTTAGTCGTAAAGGCCGTAGCCCGCTTACCAACAGTGATCACCTTATTCGTAATCCCATTACCATCATCTACTTTAAGCTCTTGAGCAAAGCGCTTCAGCACGTTGGCATTATAGCCACCGGCGAGGCCACTATCAGAAGCGATAGCGATAATTAAGCGCGTTTTGATAGTGCGGCGTTCAAACAGTGGGCTTCTGCTAACATCCGTCATCTGACGAATACGTGTGAGAAGCTCGTTTGCAATACGGGCAAACTCACGCGAAGCCATGGCTGCCTCTTGAGCACGACGCAACTTAGACGGCGCCACCATTTCCATCGCCTTAGTGATTTGCTTGGTATTTTTCACCGATGAAATTCGTTGCCGAAGTTGTTGTGTACTAGCCATCTTGATCTCCTAAAGCGCTTCCTAAGGATCCGAGCCCGTACTGAACAACCCTACTAAATGCTTCTTTGTGATTGTGCACGAAGGCATTGCTCACACGATATACATCAAAATCATGTATGACCCTAGGGTCGGTAGATCGGCCATCGGGAACATTGTATTGCTCAAATAATTCCAACAGATCAATACTGAGCTCGCCAGGAAGCGGCGGCTGAATAACTCCATCGACGTGCGACCTTACGATTGTACGCAGCACATCAGTATACCTATCCGCAATCTCACGTGCATTTTTTGGCTCTCGAGGCTCTATTGGTTGCTCTCTAAAACTTAACGCTTCGAACGCAAGACTATAAACATTAACCGGTGCGGATACTGTCGGCATCGTTTATTCCTTTGCCTCTTCCTTAACTTTATAGTCTGAAGCCACGCCTTGAGCAACTTTCAGAATCAAATCTTTCATCTTGCCTTCAACCTTTTGATCACCCTTATCAAGCTCTGTCATCTCTTTTTTATGAGCAGCGTGTAACTGGCCAAGCAGGTCTTTCTGAGCCTGCTTGATTTTATCTACCGGTACTGCATCAAAGGCGCCTTCATTAGCAGCCAGTAAGGTAGCGGCTTGTTCCCAGACGGCCAGTGGTGAATATTGCGGCTGCTTTAAGATTTCAGTCAAACGCTGACCGCGCTCAATCTGCGCCTTTGTTTCCGGATCAAGATCAGTACTAAACTGGGCAAAGGCAGCGAGTTCACGGAACTGGGCCAAACCAAGTTTAATACCACCAGCAACGGACTTCACGGCCTTTGTCTGGGCGTCACCACCCACACGAGAAACTGAAATACCAACTGAAATGGCCGGGCGAATACCCTGGTAGAACAGATTGGTTTCGAGGAAGATCTGACCATCGGTGATAGAGATTACGTTGGTCGGGATGTAAGCTGAAACGTCGCCAGCCTGGGTTTCAATAATAGGCAGTGCTGTCAGTGAACCACCACCCTTGGCATCAGAAAGCTTCGCGGCACGCTCTAACAAGCGAGAATGAAGATAGAAAACATCGCCAGGGTAGGCCTCTCGTCCTGGTGGGCGACGAAGCAACAGTGACATCTGGCGATAAGCCGCTGCATGTTTGGTTAAATCATCATAAATCACCAAGGCATGTTCACCGTTATCACGGAAGTATTCGCCCATAGCGGCACCTGCATACGGGGCCAGATACTGCATAGAGGCAGGATCAGAAGGGGAGGTGGCGACCACAATGGTTTGATCCATCACGCCTTCGCGCTTCAAACGTTCTACCAAACGGGCGACCTTGGCATTCTTCTGGCCAACCGCAACGTAGACGTTAATAACACCTGTTTTCTGCTTGGCCTGATTAATCATGGTATCGAGCGCTATGGCCGTTTTACCCGTTTGACGATCACCAATAATAAGTTCACGCTGACCGCGACCAATTGGCACCAACGCATCAACTGCCACGACACCCGTCATCAACGGTTCGTGCACTGATTTTCTATCAAGCACTCCAGGAGCCTCTTTTTCAATCAAGCCAGTGTGCTTGGTTTTAATGGGCGCGCCGCCATCAATCGCCTCGCCAAGAGGGTTGACTACGCGACCAACCAGCTCAGGACCAACCGGGATTTCAAGCACACGCCCGGTGAGTGACACCTTGGAGCCAGCTTTAATTTTGGTATCTTCACCCAAAATAACGGCACCGATTTCATCTTCCATCAAGTTAAGGGCAAAGGCGGTAATTCGTGAGCCATCAGTGCCTTCAATTTCAAGCATTTCGTTATAACCCGCCTTAGAAAGACCGTAAATCCAGGCAATACCGTCACCAACACGCACCACAATACCCGTGTCACTAGTAGTGCCAGCGCTCTTGAGCTCTTCAATTGCTGCCTTGAGCTCCACGCTAAGTTCTTTTACTGAAATTTCTGCCATATATTCTCCTTTACTTTGCCGTTATTACTGGTTGTTCGTTGATTAATCTTTGGTGAATTTCGGCCAAATCTGCTGCAATCATCACACTTTCTGCCGACTGTGGCATGTTCTGTTGATCTACGAGATAACCCGGGTGGGCCCCCGTGGCCATCCTAACGAGATCTTGTATACCAACCTTAGCCACATCAATCCACCAATGTCGGCGCGCCAACCCCGCATGGCGTTGCTCCCACATGACGTCAGTATCCATCGCATAGCGATCGTATTTCATGCTTTCATATACATCACCTTTACCAGCTGGAATAGGCACCCCGATAATCTTTTCTCCATAACCAATGAGTCGTTGTTTCATGATTATATTTTAAGCCTCGTTAATTTGCTTTTTAATGATAGATCGAGCTCCATGCCGGGTGCCGTTACGATTGCACCCCCCAAGAGGCTTGAATCAATTTCTTCATGTAGCACCACTTTTTGAGCACCGGTTGAGCGCTTGACGCGTTCTTCAAGCTGCTTCTTTAGATCGGCTGAAAGGGGATAGGCTGACTTAACGGTAGATTCAACCACGCCATGAGTGCGTGCATATTCAGCTGCAATAGCAGCGATAATTTCATCTGTTTCACCTTGAATACGCTGATCCAGTAATAAAGCTGCCAGATCTTTGGTTGCCCGCTTTACGCCCTGCTTATCTGCCTGCGTCACAAAAGCCTTTGCAATGTCTGCTCGTGAATACTTCACTTACTGAGACTCCTTGGTGTCGGCGAGCGCTTTTTTAATCAGCGCTTCGTTCTTTTTTACGTCAACCGATTCAGCCAATACCGCCTCGGTAGCTTGAGCCACCAAACCAAGCGTTTCTTTCTTCAGCTCGTTTCGAGCCTTCACCACCTCAGCCTCAATCTGTAACTTGCCATCTTCAATAATTTTTTCGGCCTTTGCAGCTGCAGCGTCTTCCGCTTCAGTCACAATGGCTCCCGCTTCTTCATGGCTCTTCGCAATTATGTCTTCGGATTCTTTGCGTGCTTTATGAAGGAGCTCGCCAACCCGCTTTTCGGCCTCTTCGTTCTTTTTATTAAGCTCGTCAGCCCTATCAAGGCTACCTTCAATTGTTTTTCGCCGCTCTTCAAGCGTGGCAACAATTTTGCTAAAAGCAAACTTCTTAATCAGTAAGAACAGCACTAAAAAGGTGAGGCCTTGCGCCAAAATCGCCCAGGGGTCAATGCCCAGTGCGGCAATCCCTTGCGGCTCTTCGGTCGATGCCAGTAATGAAAGTATGTGGATCATGTATTTTTACTCCGTGTTATGAATCTCGTATCACGAACTACGCCAAGAGAGCGTTTTCGCTCTTCGCATCATACGTCATACGTCATCCATAACCTTTCTGTATATTTAATGTATTGATATCAGAGGTGAGCGGCGCTATACGTGCGCGCCACTCACCAGTACTTACTTATTTAAGCAAGAATGCGCCAAGGAGGAAGGCCAAAAGTGCCGTCACCTCGATCATAGCTGCAATAATCACAACCTGACCAGCCGCTTTACCAGCTTCTGGGTTGCGACCCAAAGCCTTCATGTAGCTTGAGCCAACCATACCAAGACCAATTGCTGCTGCACCGAGTGCAAACATCAAAAAGATTGATTTGCTCATTGTCGGGTTCCAGCCACTGACTGAGGCTGATACCGCTGCTTCTGCAAAATAATGAACCATGTGTAATTCCTTCTTATTTAGTTCTTAATTTTACCTACCATCACGTTGATGCTTCGACCTTTGTTGTTACTGCATCCGGAGCGTGATGTACATCGTGTTCGTCGCCGTGATCGGCGTGCTGAATTGCCAGGCCAAGATACGTCGCGGTCAAAATGGTAAAGACGTAGGCTTGTATACCTGCTACCAGCATTTCAAATAAAATAATAGGGATAACGGCAATAGGCGTATGACCATTTTTTAAGATCATACTGGTAAATACTGCTACCAGAATTTCGCCGACAGCGGTGTTCAAAAACAAACGCAGACACAGTGAAACAATACGGGTAAATTCACCGAACACCTCTAAAATGCCGATAAAGAAGTTGATCGGGTTGAGTGGCTTATCGGTAAAGTAGTGCTTCAGGTGACCCTTGGCACCCTGCTCTTTAATTGAAAGTACCTGCACCGTCACAATCGCAATAACTGCCATGGCAATGGTACCGTTGAGGTCAGCCGTGAAGGGGCGAAACAGCGGATTGCCATGGTATTCAAGCGCCGGGCCGACAATCGGCAGTGTACCTGTTAGGTTGCTGAAAAAAATGAATACAAAAAACGTCCCGAAGATAGGGGCGTATTTTGCGGCTTTTGCGCGAGAACCAAACGGACCTTCGAGCAAACCCATAATAAAATCAACGACCGCTTCAATCATGCCCAAGAACTTACTCTTCTTTGGGCGGAAGGTTATTTTCCGTGCTGCCAGGATCAAACCAAGAGTAAGCGTAATACCAATCAGCAGGCCGTAAAGCATTGAATTCGTGATCGTAATGGGCCCAATTTGAAACAATGGTTCCGCTTTCAGGCTAATATGAATGCCACTTTCAGATTCGGCAAATTGGCGGAGAAGATTAAGCACAGGCTACCTCAAGCGTGCACTCAAAAAGCGCTGTTGGCGCGTTTGAAATGCGTCGACTGTTACGATGTAGCCTCATCTATCAATTAGTCTACCAAAACTACTGTTACGCCCGCAATATTGATAATATGCAGCATATGTTGTAAAATTATTTAAATCAGCTTTTTGGACCAACCACCACATGTTGAATAATGAACAGCTATTCCAGCCCGTCGTAAAAGACAGTGTACGCGTAGACCAGGCGGCAGTTGAGGCGGGCATCATTAAAAATACACAAACCGTGCCGCTGCTACCACCCGAATTAGGTGAAAGCATCGCTCCGTTTGTGAGAACTTCGATCCTGCATGGTCGTAGCATGGAAGACCCTGGTGCGCTCGTGCTAAGGCGGATTGAACTTCATGACGCTTCTTGCCCCGAAGAAGACATTTACCTATCATTCAGCATAAAAGGAGCTGACGCACGATTACCTTATGCGGCCTCTTACCGTATAGAGCCGAGTGGCGTGCGAGTCAACGGGCTCATGGATGCCAGCACAGCCCCTCGAATATTCAAAATTAGTGAGCACCTGAGACAGGCAGGGGTGCTCACAGAATGGCCCATTTATTTTGCACGGCCAAAAAAATTCCCGCTCGAAGACCGCGAAGTCGATTTAAGGGGATTCCGACACGCCATCGCGAAGAGATATATGAATGGGATGGGTGAAAGACGAGTTTTAAAGTCTGAATCGGCGTATATACCGCCGACAATCGGGGAGGTCGGTTTCGTACTGCAGGCACTTGAAAAAATGGAATTTGGCGTTTTGTACCGAGCAATGATGAGTAACTTTAGAATTGCTGAGATCGGTGGCGTTCATCAAGAACTTGTTGGTGCTTTTATAGAAAAGGCAATCAGGGGCCTACAAAAACGTAACCCACAATGGATGTCGGTTGGTTCTGAACTTCAAGCCTTGGATGCCGCGTCTGCTGCCGATCAGCAGAGATACCTCATAGATATCTTCCCAAAACTATTCGGCGAAAATGTAGCAAGACTCCATAACGCTGACTGTCAGCATGGCTATTTACATTCTGGCAACATTACCCTGGCCGGTGAAATCGTAGACCTCGATTCCGTTTTTAGCAAAACGCTCTGGCCTGATGATCCTGATGAGTTTAACCAGAAAGATATTTTCCACGATCTGAGCACAGCGATGCACTCGTTGGCGGCACTGACCGATTTTGAGGCTTTTGATCCGGAACCAAATAACGGAAGTTTTGAGCAGGTGTTACGCAATTTCTTTTTATCATATTTTGCTGAACGGTATCTCGGCCTGAAACAAACGCCCGAAGATGGGGTAACTTCAATAATTTTAGAATACCTCAGCTTTGTATTTAGTGATGCACAGCTAGAAGGCTATGAAGATCCCCGTGTAATTGACCCTGTTGAAATCTATGCCAATATAGACGCAGAGCTCATCGACAGTGGCGACCCCCACAAAATTTTCATTGCCTTTTATAAAGAAGCTAAACTACAGGTTGCAGGCTGGCTCAAAGAAAATGATCACAATAGTGCGTTCGTCGAATGCTTGGTGAGCGCTGAATCACTCGCCTTGCTTGAGACGATGAAATTTCTAAAAATAAATGACCTGAGCATACTCCGGCAGAACCACCCAACATTTACACAGGTACTTTTTTAACTGCAGACCTAATAACAGGCTATCTATTCTGTGAGCTCACAAAAGTGAGGGCATAACCAACGTTGCCAGCGCGGCCAGCGCGGCCAATACGGTGGGTGTAATCCTCATATGTTTGCGGGATTGAATAATTAATCACATGGCTCACATCTTTTACATCAATGCCACGAGCGGCCACATCCGTTGCGACCAAAATATCGATGTCGCTTTCTTTAAACTTGCGCAGCGCGCGCTGCCTTTGACCTTGGTTTTTACCGCCGTGGATCGCATCGACGGCGAAGCCACGCGAAGCGAGCTCGTTTGAAAGCCGCTCAACATCACGCTGTGTTTCTTCAAATACGATCACTTTGGTAACATGCTCTTCAATCAGTGCGTCATGCAGCATATCGATTTTTTCATGCGGACGGGTGTAGTGAATCACATTCTGGTGGACATTATCTGAGGTGTCACCGGTTTTTACTGAAATGGTCACCGGCTGGTTTGAGAACGTCTGAATAAGATCTTCAATCCGGCGGTCCATTGTAGCTGAAAAGAACAATGATTGTCGCTCGGGTGCCAGTGCGGCCAAAATTTCACGCATATCATCAATAAAGCCCATATCGAGCATTCGATCTACCTCATCAAGTACCACCTTATTGAAGCCTTCGAGCTTCAGTGTACGGCGTTCAATATGATCTTTGATTCTGCCTGGTGTACCAATAATCAGCTGCGGGCGATCCTTCAAATCCTTAATTTGATACCCCATGTTCGAACCACCAATCAGCAAGGCAGATTTAATGAAGCCCCCCTTGATGATTTGGTTGCATTCCACACGAATCTGCTGCGCGAGCTCGCGGGTAGGCGCCACCACTAATGTGCGTGTTTGACGGTTACTCAGCATTGCCTCCAGAAGTGGGATGGCAAAAGCAGCTGTTTTACCCGTACCGGTATTGGCAATGCCAATTACATCTTTACCTTCAAGCACCACCGGAATGACCTTATCTTGAATAGGTGAGGGGCTCACAAAGCCCTTTTCGGCCAAATTCTTCTTAATAAGATCCGCAACAGGAAAGTCCGCAAAGCTGTGTTCTGATGTATAACTTTCTTGCGCCACTGGCGTTGCCACCCGCACAAATTTAGCAGGGTCAATATACTGGCCACGGCCTTTTACGCCACGAGGCTTGTTTGATTGATGGTTACGACGGCCACCTTTACGGTAACCACTGTTGTAGTTGGTGCGCTTTTTAGCGCTCGTATAATAGGGCATTAAAAATGAATCCTTTTTTGGTTTAAATAATACGGTTATTGCTCATGTGGAGCCATAAAGTATTCTTTCAACCAAAGGATCCATTCAAACAATTACCATAATTCTAGCACGCTCAACGCAATAAGTCAAGCATAACCTGCCACGCTGATACACTCGTGCGCTATTCGCATGCGAGAAGAACAAGGGGCTATTTGATATACTTTGCATATGATCATTAAGCTCGCTGGTTGCATATTACTCAATGACCGCCATCAGATTGGCTTACTGCACAGAAATAAGAACGGTATTACTCAATGGGAGTTACCTGGTGGAAAAATTGAGCAAAATGAGGCTGCGGAAGCAGCGGCAAAACGAGAGCTTAAAGAGGAGCTTGGAATCGATGTTCGAATTGTAAAGCGGGTAGGTGAAGCGGAGTTTGAAAGTGGAGATATGAGCTACCACTACACTTGGTTTCTAGCAAACATACAAAACGGCACTCCTACCATATGCGAACCAGAAACCTTTGATCAGTTTCAGTACTTTGATTTCTCAGAGCTGCATGCACTTGAGCTTTCAGGCAATATGCAGCAGCTACTGAAACAACTGGACGATAAAACGATTGACTTATTCAAATAACTCAACCGAGGCCTGCTCTTGAGGAGGTGTATCAGAGCATCTATACATCCGAAGGGTGAGGCACTATCGTAGTTCAGCTGGCGGTTCCAAATGTAATGGAAAGTGCATAGTAACAAGGGTGAACCCAGGATCTTCATCATCCTGCACCATGTTAATATATGATGACCTATTGTTTTCGTCTTCACCAACCCAGTCAATTATTTTTAGCAAGTAATTTATGTCGGCTTCTGTAAACGGCAAATCGTCAGGAAGCCTGTCTGGATCAAATGCTTCATCAATTGAAGTAACGCTAGCATTTGCTAATGTCTCTGCGGAAATAGGTGGTTGTATTGTTTGAGCTATGAGAAATGATCTCAGCTGGGCTAAACCAGTTAGCTGTGCTTCAGCTGGAAAGCCGATTTCACCCCTTGACGACGGTATTTCAATACTCATATCAATATAGTCGCTCAAGAGGGCACTAGTTGGCAAGTGGATGTGGTGGACCTACGCCGCAAAAATTGGCACCATATTGAGGCTGAACAGAAGCGATGGCGGGGTCTATTGTACATCGAGTGGAATAGACACAAGACAGGTTATATAGCCGAAGGGTGATGCACTCAAAACCCAATAATACTAGAGCACATCTCCAACTACTGGGATAGTATCCACCCCTGGTAGCGTAGGCGACTGTGGCAAGTAAACTCCGCTTACATTTGAGCCCCTAACTACTGCTAGGTCTGGACCACCTCCCTCCATCTGCATTTCGCCGTTCACCAGGGTCAGTTTACGACCACCGTTGACATTAAATTCAAAGCCTTCGAACTGTTCAACGAATTCATTTCGAGGGAACACACCAATCATAGCCTCTGGTTTTCCAGGTTTTGGCGTAATCGTTGCCATCTTTACACAGTTTCTGCCTACCTGTGTTATCGCTAACATCAATCCTCCATCAGTCTCGCCAGCGGCAACTTTAGCTACAGCAAGATCAGCTACACTAGATATAGCATCCCTAAAGTACGCTTCGTCTTCATCGATACGTGCCCATGCAGACTCCAAAGCTATACCTACAGCTTGCGATTTTCGAGGCAAGGTATCAGCTGGTGCTTGCCAACGCACCCTTGGGAACATGTCTAAGCCTGTGGCGTAACGATCATATAATGTTTGTAGTACAGTACGTACTTCACATGGATTTTGGGGATTTCTGTAACTCATGAATGGCACCCGTTTAATTAACCCAATTATCCTTGATTTACTCCATATTGCAACCATAAGCGTCACAAGATACACGTTTTACACAATAAAAAAATCACTCTTCAAAGTGCTTGTGCTTGGTGGATCTATGCCGAAAAAATTGGCACCACATTGAAGCTGAACAGAGGTGGTGGAAAGGATTACTAGGCACGCCACAAAACAGGTTGCATGCCTGGAGGGTGGTGTACTAAGCGGTGAACCGGTTTGTAGTGTAGATTGTATTGTCGTCACTTTGCTTATTGCTCACTAGATAGAAGTCATCAAATACCATTTCTGGGAAGCTAGCTAGTTCGTCAATAACTGCTTGCTGGTTTTCTTTGGGGACAAACCATACTACCTTTGTATACCAGGTGGCTACGGCATTCTCGCCAACTCGATCTTTCACAAACGCAACAATCTCTTTAGTTTGCTCAAGGTCGAACTCTACGGCAATGTGTTCAGCCCCCTCCATTGACTCCTCATCCTTAACAAATGGCTTTTTCAGTTTAACTTTGAGCGGCAGGAATTGCTTCAGATCTTTTAGTAGGTCAAGTTGGCATCTTACATCGTTGACTGTTGCATTAGGAATAAATGTGAGAGTTAGATGCCTGAAAACGTCGTAACCTTTACTTTCGTCTGGCTTTTGGCTGTATTTACTCTCAAGATTGTCCAGAAAGGCTTCTTGTTCTTTAGATAGCCTTCCGAATATTCCCAATACTTTTATAGTGTTTGAGGATAGTTCTAGCATGTTACTTACATCCTATCACAAAAATAAAAAGCACCCATCGAAGTGCTTATACTTGGTGGACCTGCTGCGAAAAAATGGCACCTTATCTTGCAAGAACAGATGAGATGGAAGGATTTGTTATATACTGAGTGGAATAGGTGCAAGAGTGGCTATATACCCGAAGGGTGATGCACAACTATGATTACTCAGCTAGCACAATCCTGTGGGTGTTAGTTCCGTCACCGTAACTCTTATCTGACTCGAATATATGTACAGCGCCCTTCTTAAGCCGTAAAGCCATCGCCATACCTGCTGGCAAACTAAAAGCCCAGCCCGCTGGTGGTAGTTCTTGTACGGTAATATGGCTAGGATCTTCTTTTGGAGCGGTGTAAAGAATGCCTTCACCACAACCTCGGAATTCTTGGTTGAAGTCATGGTAGTGATTGCCCAAGACTACCTCATCAGCGTTTACGACGCTGCGACTAATACGGCGGATACTACCGTCTGGTAGTTCAGTGATTCTTTCATATATGGTACGGCGTTCGTCCGAATGTGCTTCTGGTAAATCGAGGACGTCCTTGAACTCAATGCTTCGGACTTCTACTTTTGTCATATGCCAATTCTAACAGATTAAGTATAGCGAAACAGAAAGCACTCGAAAAGTGCTGAGTCGTGGTGGACCTACGCCAAAAAATTGGCACCAGATTGAGGCAGAACAGAGGCGATGGAGGCAAATACTGTACGTTGAGTGGAACAGGCATCAGAGTGGGTATATGCACAATGGGTGATGCACTA
>CAZUOL010000043.1:0-4064 GCA_964621845.1 uncultured Candidatus Saccharibacteria bacterium
TGCAGGTAACATACCGAGTAGTTCGGGTTCTATCATACTCTCGATTGTATCGCCTGATTCAGCAGGGAGATTTTTTAGGTATGCGTTGTACCAAACCGGCAACATGATTGCGGGCCCTACCACTATCAGTAATAGGTGCGCGATGAGCTGCGTTTCAATAACGGCAGAATATACCCAGAAAGCAAAAGAGACAACCGCAACACCTGCCATCACCAGGCGAAGCCATTTGGGCTTGAGCATACGGGCAGCGCGGGCAGCGCGGGCCCGTGAACTATGGTACTTATATTCCATTGCTCAACCCCGTTACATATAAGATAGCTGCGATGAACGGCAAGGCAGGCACCAGTGGCCATGCGATTACACACAGCATGCCAACTAAACTGTTCAGCACTACCAGCAGCGTCCCGGCAAGAATCAAGATGATCCGAACAATAAAACCAATCACACGCGAGACGGTGGAGTCTACAAGGCCGCGCAATTTATCACCGATCGTGCCATCCACACGACCAGCAAAAGTTTGACGATAAGGTGCAAACAGCGTTCTTAGCAGATCTCGCATAGAAAAAAACTCTGCAATACGTGTGTTCCTTTCGTGCAAAAAATAATGTGAGACCCATGACCAGCCACGAAGATACCACCACTGCACCATTTCAATAAAAAACATATGCTTATTGTACCACCCCTATCTGTTATACTATAGGGTAGTAAATAAGTGAGGTACCATGCTGAAAAAACTGAAACGTTTTGAATATAAAGCTGCGCTCATTGCGCTTACAACCTTTATTGCTGCTCTTGTATGTTACGGGTTCGGCTATAAAACGGCTGGCAATGTCATTATCATCATTGCAACGACAATGCAGGTGATCCCGATGGCAGTTGACATGGTGAAAAGCATTATGGCCGGTGAATTCGGTGTCGATTTACTTGCAATTACAGCTATTGTTACCTCTCTGTTACTTGGTGAGTACATCACCGCTGCGGTGATTGTGCTGATGCTCACGGGTGGTGAAGCGCTCGAAAACTACGCTGAAAATCGCGCCAAAGGTGAGCTTGATGCGCTCATGAAGCGAGCACCAAAGACTGCCACGCTAATGGTAAACGGAAAGCAAAAAACCGTATCGATCGATCGGGTAAAAGTGGGGGATATTCTACTTATTAAACCTGGTGATGTCGTGCCCGTTGACGCTGAAATATCTGAAGGCGCCTCAAGTTTTGATGAATCGGCCCTGACAGGCGAGCCACTTCCGGTTGAAAAGCAGGTGGGGGAACCGTTACTTTCTGGTTCAATTAATGGCGGTGGCGCCGTTCAAGCAAAGGCGGTTCACATTGCAAAAGAAAGCCAATATGAACAAATCATTGAGCTCGTAAAACAGGCAACTTCCTCTCAGGCTCCGTTTATCCGCATGGCCGATCGCTACAGCGTCTTCTTTACTGTTATCTCCTTCGTAATTGCAGGAGCAGCATTCTTTGTTTCGGGCGGAGAATGGATTCGTTTCTTGCAAGTCTTGGTTGTTGCCACCCCCTGCCCCCTCTTGCTAGGCGCACCTATTGCCCTGGTAAGTGGCATGAGCCGTGCCGCTAAACATGGCATTATTGTAAAGAACGGTTCGGCACTTGAAAAGCTCGCGCGTGTCAAAACGTTTGTTTTTGATAAAACTGGCACCCTCACTCACGGAGCCCCCACCCTTACCAGCATTAAAACGGCTCATGGTTTTAAAAAGCAAGAGGTGCTCGCGGTTGCCGCTGCCATGGAGGAAAATTCAAACCACATCTTAGCAAAAGTGATTGTTCAGCACGCCCATGCAGAAAAAGCAGGCAATGTAACAGTCACTAAACTACATGAGAAGCCCGGGTTCGGCCTTACCGCGCAGTACAAAAAGCAAACGGTATTGCTAGGTAAAAAGAGCTTGGTGCAAAAACATGGCATTAAGATACCAAAAAATCTGGCGGCACAAGGCACCGCCAGTTACCTTGCAATCAACGGGGAGCTTGCTGGCGCCTTTATTTTTAAAGATACGCTCCGCACTGAAACGAAAGAAAGCCTCTTACTACTTGAGGCTCTTGGCATGAATAATTCTTTGATGCTTACCGGCGACAACCAGAAAACCGCCCAGGAGATTGCCTCGCAAGTTGGTATTAAAAAGGTTGAATCTGATCTTTTGCCTGCCGATAAATTAGCACATTTGAAGAACATCCCCGAGGCAGAACGGCTAGTAGCCATGGTTGGTGATGGTGTCAATGATGCGCCAACACTGGCAGCTGCTGATGTGGGGATTGCACTTGGCGCCAAAGGCTCAACTGCTGCCAGCGAATCAGCTGATGTTGTTATCATGCTTGATGATCTTAAAAAAGCACCCGAAAGCTATAAAATCGCACAAGATACCTTTAAAATTGCCCGTCAGGCCATCTTGCTTGGCATTAGTATCAGCGTAGGATTGATGCTTATCTATTCAACTGGCAAATTTTCACCCGTCAGTGGAGCGGCCATTCAAGAGCTTATTGATGTAACCGTTATGATTTATGCCCTCCGCGCTCACGGCCCGTGGCGCAAAACCGAGGATGTTTTGAATAACATGTAGGGGTATATCTCAATTGATTCACCGGTTCGAAGTTGATACAGGGGTTTCTTTATGTATGATGTCAACCACCTGCCTTTTTTGGGTATTTGCTACTTTTACGCGAGATTTTTCGGCGGGCACCTTAACTCGGTGCACCGTCTGCCTGTTTGCTACTGGAGTAGGCTGCTGCAAATGTCGTGGTACCTTTGCCTTAATACTATCCCGTTCCAGATATTCCCACTCCGGCATTGTTTGCTTATTTACCCACCACACTAAAATAATACCGAACTGGTATAACAAAATAACTGGGACGGCCATCAAAGTTTGATTCCAGGGGTCCGGTGTCGGCGTCAGAAAGGCGGCAACAACAAAGCTCCCACCTATAACATGCCTTTGGTATCGCATCGTATCACCCGGCTTAAGTGGTCTTACTCGATTAATAAACAGCATCAGTATGGGCGTCTGGAACAAGATAGCATATCCTATCAGATAAGTACTGAAGAAAGTAAAGTAAGAATCGGCAGAAATAAGCGGCTTTATTTGCTCGTTGTCAAAACCTATCAGAAAGTGTAGTGCCGCTGGCAAACTTACCAGATAGCCAAATACAACACCAGTAAACGCCAGAATAATTGAAAACAGGCTGTACCATGCAAACGATCGATGCCATCGAGTGGGAACCGCTGGCTTTACAAAGCCAAATAGACGATTCACTATTAACGGCACCGAGAAGATAACACCGACAACCAGACAAAGCTTAATAACAAATGTGAACCCTCCGGTAGGCGAGGTGTAGTAAAGCGGCTGATTGAGAGGTTTTTGAAAAAGCTTAAGCAAAGTATCAAAAAAAACATACCCAATCACGCTAAAGAAAAGTACTGATGCAACACAAAAAACAAACGCCCGACGAAGCTCATTAACATGATGAGCAACCGCCATTTTGCGATCACGTTTTTTTGAACCAGACCTACGCGCTTCAGTCATGGCGCAACTCTAGCAAAAACTACTTTTTAGCAGTTTTTGAATCAGCCTTGTCATCCTCAGCCATACCGTTCTTCATACCCTTTTTCAATTCACCGGCTGATTCGCCAATGCTTCGGGCAAGTTTTGGCAACTTTGCAGCACCAAACAAGAGCAGTAGGATAACAAGTATAACAATTAGTTCTGGTAAACCGATGTCCATTGATTTCCCTCCTTTACCTTTCAGAACCTAGTATAAGTGAGATACTGGCTTAACTCAATACCTCACAAACACGGACTACATGAAACTTAAAAAATTGCCGGTAGCCGTACTCACGTTCTTAAACACCGCAAGACCCGTATATACGCTAGCCCTCGGTGTTGTCCAGGTAATCGTGGTGTCATTAGCAGCGAGAGCAGTTAGTTCTTTCACTACCGAGTGCATATAGTTACCACCACCAGATATACCACCTGTTGTGAAGTCAGGGATATAACTGTTTGTTGCACTTACCCACTGTGCAAGGTTCGACGTACCACCTGCAAAGGCTA
>CAZUOL010000044.1:0-1799 GCA_964621845.1 uncultured Candidatus Saccharibacteria bacterium
AAAGCCGGGCATATAACCCGGCTTAACGGATGGCTATGAAGCCTCCATGCTTAGTATACCCTGAATCCATAACCATTTTCCACTTGTATCAGACACTCTTTTACGATATATCTAGAGGGAGCAACATTTAAGGAGGGATACATGAATTTAAAAAAATATGATGTAGTGCCAACCGCACTGCTGGGCGAACTGATTGGTACTTTTGTACTTGCCATTATCGCTGTCACTATTGGGCAACCACTCATTACCGGTTTTACATTGATCGTGCTTGTTTTGGCGCTTTCAGCCATTTCTGGTTCACACTTGAACCCCGCAGTGACGTTCGGTTTTTGGTCAACCAAAAAAATCAACACTGTGAAAGCGTTATTTTACTGGCTCATGCAGTTTGCTGGTGCCTATCTTGCGCTACTTGTTATCCAGCTGTATAAAGGCGGTAGCTATGGGGTATCATTTGCGAGCTTTAGTGCCTTTGATGCGAAAGTACTGCTCGCTGAATTGATTGCAGTTGCCATCTTTACCTTTGCAATTGCAGCAGCAGTGAACCGCAAGCTTGCAGACGCTGCGAAAGCATTGGCAATAGGCCTTGGCCTGATGGCTGGCGTGTACGCTGGCAGCGGGTTACTCGGTCTGGCTGCCCAAAATGTTTCGGCAACCACCAAAGAACAACCTCGCACCGCATTAGTTGATGGTGTGGTAGCGAACCCTGCGATCGCAATTGTAGCAACCGAAAAAGATCAGCAAAGCGCACTATCTCAATACGGTATATCTCAAACCGCAGCCGCTAAGCAACCTGCAAGTCGTTTTAGTCTTGAAACACTCGTTGGCACTCTTATCGGTGGTGCCCTTGGTATGAACCTCTACTTTGTAGCTGCAGGCGAAAACCCCTTTGAAAAGAAGGGCGTGAAGGCTTCAGTGGCACGTGTGTTCAAAAAAGGTGAAAAAGCCGTTAAGAAAACAGCTAAGAAAGCGAAGAAGTAGCCAGTTTTCCACAACATGCTTGTCAAGCATGTGCGTTATGTGCTATAGTTGACTCATAACAACTGACCGCTCTAAAAAGCAAACTTAAAACTCCGGGCTCATCCCGGAGTTTTAGTCATCTACGTCTAGCAATCAGAAGGATTATCGTGATAGCTAGTGCGATACTGAACGAAACAAAGAACACAGGCCACAGTAGAAACCATAACCAATCGTAACCACAGTTACCAAGAGAACCTCTGCAGCCTAACCCCGTCAGCAGCCAAGTTATCATGAAAAGTACGCAGACAGTCAGTAATGGTAAAACTGTGACGATTTTAGATGGTTTATTAGATTTCTGCATATGCTAAATATAGCACATGAGAGATCTATCTTATTAGCCAATAAGAGCGCGCTACTCGTCAGTTGCGGGTTTGTCAAGAAGCATTGGCTCAACCGAGGGGTTGGTATCGGCGATTTTGACGACATCTTTGTCGATCTTTTTAAGCTCTTTATGGGCCGTATTGTAATGGTTGACCGTAGTACCGAGCGAATTGCCGAGTTTTTGCATAAACGTATCGTATGCCCCGAGGTGTCGGCCAAGCTCACCGACCCGCTTCTGAACCTCTTTGGCTTGTTCTTCAATTTGTAGTGATCTGAGACCTTGCAAGACGGTCTGAAGATACGCCAAGAAGGTTGTTGGGCTCACAATAATCACGTTTTTTTCCTTAAAGGCGTACTCGAGTAAATCACGCGCCGAAGTGTTGGTGGTGCCCACCTTGTTCACCAGCAGATCATAATAAATCGCCTCGCTCGGGATGAACATAAAGGCAAAATCCATCGTA
>CAZUOL010000045.1:0-3820 GCA_964621845.1 uncultured Candidatus Saccharibacteria bacterium
CTCTTTTACCGTGAAGTGCATCTTCCAGTTACCAACAATGATTTTTTTATTGCCACCCATACTCATATGTTCTTCTCGCTTGTTCTTATTGTAACACACCTACGCTACTGATGCGTATCAAATCGTGCCGTAACCTAAACCTTGTCTTATCTTATATCTACTGTAAGCGTCTTCTTAGCTGCCAACCTGCAATAAAGGTGGTGAACAAACAAACGCTCGCCGCTACCACCGCTACGCCCTGCACACTCACCCCCGTCCCCGCCAGACTCTCAGTGGAAGCGGGTTTAGAGTACGGGCTTTCATAGGCTCCTGAGTCGTAAGCGGTACCTTGGGGGCGTACTGATCCTCGAGCATCGGTGGTGAGGGTAGGAATGGTGATACCAGCGTCAATGGCAGGTGAACCTTTTTTGAGGGCCATGGTAGGAACGTAACCGCCGTTGTCGGAAAGAGGAGCAAGGGTATCGGCTAACGCCGATACGTTGTTTTGGTCAGTGGGTTTGGTGAAGTAGTTCTTACATGAGTTGTCATCGGAGAGGTTGCCGCCGAGGGAGGAGAGGGAAAGGTTAACGGTGCCGGTAGCACCGCCAGGTATGATATCAGCTACATTTTTTAGGAAACAGTTTTGCGCAGAAGAATTATTCGAATCAAGAAAATTATTGGTAGACTCGAAGTTAAGGTTGAACCTGTCTGAGTCTTGGACCGCCGCCGCAACCATAACAAAACCAGCCGGTTCACCAAATTCACTTGTCTTTCCTGAGAGGTTAGTAATGGTGTTGTTTCTGGCACTCATATTTATCGATGTTGTGCCGCCATTTACAACTCCGATTATGCTTACACCATCGCCACTTTTAGTTGCAGAATGTACGTTTGTAATCGTAGTATTTGAAATGTTCATGTTTAGGGCAGCAGGGGTCATGGTACCATCAATAACACCGCTTAGAGCAGTTATACCATCAGATGAGGAGTTACTGAGCTGGGTAGTACCTATATTTTCTATAGTTGTATGATCTACTGAAATAGACCCGCTGAAATCATGACCTGTTACTACGCCAATGCCGGCTGCCCCTACATTTGTAATATCAGAAACAATATCATGGATGTACACGTTGTTTATAGAATTGGTACCGCTCACTACTAATAGAATCCCTCCGAAGAATGGATAGTCTGAAGTCGCATTACTACCGTCAACCTCAACACGACCAATTGTAAAGTCCGTATGCCCATCCAACCCGCCTATTGCGGTCCCGTTGTAGCGCTGGATCTTCAAGTCACTGATCTTAGCAACTTTATCTGACAGTGATTCAAAACTAATCGTACTCCACTGGCCGGCCCCATCAATCACTGTATCCCCCATCCCCGCGCCCTGAATGGTGACTGACTTGGTAATCTGTGGCAAATTAGCCGTAAGCAGTATCGCCCCGGCAGGTACAGTTATAGTGTCGCCCGTTCCATAAGTGCCCGCTTCAACACAATCAGCATTTGTTCTCGCTTGATCATTAATGTTTACAATAGCCTCGTCAAGTGTGCAAGCACTTGGGTTGGCATCAGTGTTTACCGTAATGCTCGCTGCATGAGCTTTACCAGCAGAAAGAAGGGCAAAGGAAAGAAGAAATAAGGCAAGTGTTGCGACTTGGTAGGAAGTTTTGTGGAAGGTTTTAATTTTTGTCTCCGTACTTCTGTGGTGGGGCTAGTTGTTTATGTTTATCAGTATACGTTTTTGATCGCTCAGTTTCAATATCTAGGCACCCCTAAAAAGTCGGTACATCATTTGATATTTCAGATTGGCTTATAGACTAATTATTTTTATGTTTTTTGGAGTGGATCTGTTCTTGCACCTGCTTAAACTGCTCCTGCAATTCATCGAGTTCGGCATCGGTCACTGATTCGATATCAACAAACTCGGTACGTGCCGCTTTTGTAGCCTGAATCAACTCATCAAGCTTGAGCTGCATAGCACGACCATCTCGGTTCTGCGTATTCTGGATTACAAAGACCATGAGGAAGGTCACAATGGTAGTACCAGTGTTGATAATAAGCTGCCAGGTGTCCGAATAATGAAAAATTGGGCCCGTAATACCCCAAATCAAAATGACTGTTAAAGCAATGACAAACGCAACAGGGGAGCCCATTTTAGTTGCAACTTTTGCTGATATTTTATGAAACGTGTCAGATTTTTGGCGAGCATGTGGTGCGTTCTCTTCGCCATGACGAACGATCATAACCCGTAGCTTCTTCATGCCTTTATCCATAACCTCATTATGCTACACTTTAAGCTGCTTGCATAGTGCGCTTATGCTTTTGGTAAGACGATTGTGAAGGTGCTCCCCTTGCCTTCAACACTCTTCACCCGAATTGAACCACTTTGTCGCTCAATGAGAGACTTAGCGATCGCAAGGCCAAGACCATGCCCTTCATTATCCCTGCTCCGGGCAGTATCTGCCTGATAAAAGCGTTCGAATATCTTTGCCTGATCAGCTATCTTAATGCCAACACCTTCATCTCTTACAGATACCAGTACCGCGTTCTTTTGTTGCGAGGCATTTATCTGTACCACCCCACCCTCCGGACTATACTTGATAGCATTATCAAGTAGTATGACAAGTGCCTCCTCAAATGCGGCCTTATCGGCAAATACCTCTAACTTTTGTTTTGATGTGTGGTTGGTGAGAGTCACTGAGCGCCTCTCACGTTGCGGGGCGACTTTTTTAAGGGCAGCTGCTATCGCCTGCTCTACATTACAGATGACCACTTCTAGATTTGGTTCTTCGAGCCGGGCCAAACTCAACAAGTTGCTACTCAGCTTCGTGAGAGCGTCGACTTCCTCAAGGTTACTCTTCAACACCTCTCTGGCATCGTTCGCACTCAGCCTTGGCTGCATAAGTGCCACTTCAATTTCTGATTTCATAGCAGCAAGAGGGGTTCTGAGCTCGTGACTCGCATCTGATGTAAATTGCTCAAGCGACTGATGTGCTTTTTCTATGGGCTCTAGCGTCTTTCGAGCGAATAGAAAACTAAGTACCCCACCAATAAGCAATATGGCAATATTCGTAAACAGTAATGAACTGAGCAAATGCGATTGCGCCTCTTCAATAAGTTCTTGCCGCGAAGTGTTCAGACGCTGCTGAAGCGGTACGGGCACTTCAAATGGCTGATCATCGAGAACAATCGTTTGCATACGGTAGCCACGGCCAAACTCATGTGCCGCAAGCCGGTAAATGCTTGTGCTAAAAAAAACGCTTATCGTCATAATGATGAGCAAGTAAAGCCCTGTTAACTTCACAAGCGCACTCTTAAACATCTGCTCTCCCAAATACATACCCGAACCCTCTGCGGGTGTGTATGAGTGCTGGCTTATTGGTGAAAGGCTTGTCTACTTTATTACGCAAGTAACCTATGTACACCTCAACGGTGTTGGGCAAAATATCGGCGTCGTAATCCCAAACGTGCTGCATGATAAGATCCTTGCTGAGCGGCCGGCCAGGATTTGTCATAAGGTATTCAAGAAGTGCAAACTCCTTCTGACTGAGTTCGATTGAAACAGCACCGCGCCGCACTGTGGCATTAATTGAGTCAAGCTCGAGGTCTTGATAGGCCAACTTTGTTCCTTTGGCATCTTGCGGGCGCCTCAGTAGTGCTCGAACTCTTGCAATAAGCTCCACAAAAGCAAACGGCTTCACTAAGTAATCGTCTGCTCCAGCATTTAGCCCAGCAGCTCGGTCAAGCACTTTATCTTTTGCGGTGAGAAATAAAATGGGTGTATGAATCTGTGCGTCGCGTACTTTTTGCAAAATAGTAAGGCCATCAACTTTTGGTAACATGC
>CAZUOL010000046.1:0-3793 GCA_964621845.1 uncultured Candidatus Saccharibacteria bacterium
TGAGGAGATTCAGAAGTTTAATGAGACTTTGCAGGCTAAGGTTGATGATGCTACTCGGAAGTTACAGCGAACTAACGATAAGCTCAAGCAATTAGACGAGACCAAAGACGAGTTTATTAGTATGGCGTCGCACCAACTAAGAACGCCACTAACTTCGGTCAAGGGATACTTGAGTATGGTTTTGGAGGGTGATGTCGGCACACTTAATGATATGCAGAGAAAACTACTGATGCAGTCATTTAACAGTAGCCAAAGGATGGTTTATTTGATATCTGACCTGCTGAATTTGTCACGACTCAGGACTGGGAAGTTTATTATTGAGCCCAAGGTTACTAATTTGGCTGATGTAATTGAAGGGGAGGTCGAGCAGTTGTCGGCCAACGCTAAGGGGCGTGGCTTGACCTTGAATTACAATAAACCAAAGAACTTTCCTGACCTGTATATGGATGAGACAAAAATTCGGCAGGTTATTATGAACTTTGCTGATAATGCAATTTATTACACGCCGTCTGGTGGCAAGATTGATATTAATCTTGTTAACAATAAAGATACGATCGAGTTCACGGTCGTGGATAATGGTATCGGCGTGCCATTGGCCGATCAGAAACATATGTTTACAAAGTTCTATAGAGCCAAGAACGCTCAGAAAGCTCGCCCCGACGGTACCGGCTTGGGAATATTTATGGCCAAGAAGGTGATAATTGCCCAGGGTGGGGCGTTGATCTTCGAGAGTAAGCCTGATAAGGGCAGTACTTTTGGCTTTTCTATAAGCAAGTCCGGACTAAAAGTACCAGAGTAAGACAACAGGTTCTATTTGTTAGTATTTTTAAGATACGTATTTTTTGAGTATGCGTATCGCTTTTAAATTGCGGCTTAATCGGAGCAGATAAGTCTATATGCAACGCAATATTATTGACAATAAACAACAGATATGCTAATATTGTTACAACACCTTTGAGAGGGTGAGGTATTAAGAAGCCATAGGGAGGTTTGTAATGAAAAAGAAGCTTATAGCATTTGCTGTTTCGCTACTTGCAGTAGCTACTATTGGAGTAGTCGGGGTAAGGGCAGTTGACGCAGCAGGAAAAAGCGCAAGGGAGTGCGACTCTTTTGCGATTATTAGGTGTGGCACTAAGGGTCCCGCCGAATTGCGAGTTGAATACGATACTCGTAATGGAAGTAAGTCAAACGGTACTACCGTAAAGCAAAATGATATACCAAAGATATTTAGTGCTTTTGGTATTAGCCGTGGTGAGCTGAACGGCACATTTAAGAACGGTGAAGTTCGTCGCAATGGTAATGTTGTAGTTGGCGGTAAGGTTGTTGCTACTGGCGCCAAGGTTGGTATTCGTAATGTTGGCAGTGGCACGGCGATTGCTGGCACAAACGCTAAAAAAGCACCAGCTAGTGCGATGGCACACGACCATGCCGTGATGGTCAAATTTAACGATAACGGAAAGTTCGCTTTTGCAGTGATGGATTCTTGCGGTAATCCAGTGCAGGCAAACCCAGTAAAAAATCCCTCAGCTTCTTGCGAAGGTATAGTTACGAGCCAGCTTTCTAGGAATTCTTTCAATTTTGTAGGTAAGGCATCAACAAAAGATGGTGCGAAGATTGAATCTTATAGGTTTACTGCTACCGATGCTAGTGGCCGAGTTGTGGGTACTAGGACTATTAATTCTAGCAATCTATCTGCTGATTCTGGCAAATTTGAATTTGCGAACCCAGGCAGGTATACGGTTAGGTTGCACGTAAACTCAACAGCGGGCGATAACCTAACATCTGATCACTGCGTGACTACAGTTGACGTAGCTCCAGAACTTAAGCCAGGAGTGTCGATAGATAAAACAGTAAACGATAAAGAATCGGCATCAGTTAATCTGAACGAAGAGTTTACTTACAAACTAGTTGTTAAGAATACTGGTAATACAGATCTTAAAGATGTGGTGGTCAGTGACAAACAGCCTGCAAACATCAAATTCATTAGCGCTAGCGAGGGCAAGATTGGTGATGCTGGATGGGCGCATGTTATTCCAGAGCTGAAGGTTGGTGCAAGTGCCGTGTTCACAATCAAGGCCAAGGTGGTAGCTTATCAGGCAGGTGACATCAAGAATACTGCTTGTGTAGACGCACCTAGTGTACCTGGTGGACCAGATGATTGTGATGACGCATTTGTGAAGGTGCCAGAGCCAATCGCGACGTGTGATTCGTTAAGAGTAACTTACCTGAACCGAAATGACTTTACTCTTTCGGGTAAATCGAGCGTATTCAACGGCGCGACGGTCAGCAGTTATGTGTTCACGGTAGCGAGTAAGACGGTGGCAGTAAGCACAAATTCCACTAGTGCTACCACCGACAAACTTACAATTACCGAACCGGGAACATATGATGCGAAATTGGTGGTTAGAACTTCAGTTGGTGACAAAACATCTGACGCTTGTGTGGCAAAGGTAGAAATAGCTAAACCAGACATGGTTCAGGTTTGCGACCCGAGCACAGGAAAGGTTATAAGTGTTCCTAAAGAGGAGGCAGATAACTATAAGCCAGTGAACGACCCTGCTTGTCAGCCACCGGTTGTTGAGAATATCAAGGTTTGTGAACTTAAGACTAAAGAAATTATTGTGATAAACAAGAAGGACTTTAACTCAAGCCTTCATAGTACTGATTTGTCGAAGTGTGCTTCTGTAGAAATCAAGGTTTGCGATCCGAATACGGGCGAGATAATAACAGTTATCGAGGAAAATGCAGGTAACTACAAGCCAGCTAATGACCCGGCATGCAAGGCTACTGTTCGGCCAGAAGAGCCAGCCGGAAAGGGTACACCAGAACAACTAGTTAACACTGGTGCAGGTGACGCATTAGGGATGGCGACTGCTGTTACTATTGCAGGAGCTCTGTCTCACAGAATGATATTGGGTCGACGAAAATAGCACTGACTGATCGCTAATCATACACTAAACTCTTTAAACCCCTCTGATAAATCACAGAGGGGTTTTATTATGGCAAGCATTTAAATTATGCATAAGATTGACAAATAAACAATAAAAAAGTAAAGTATTATAGTATGAGTATAAATATTGGAGAAGTGTTACCCGATGGTATTGAAAACTATCCACCAGTAGCTGGTGCCATTGCTATCGCGCTTGTTGGTGGTGTTGCTGTTGCAGGCCTGCACAGAAAATACAATAAAGCTGAAACAGAACTGGTGTACCCTAATCCTGAGCAACAGGCAAGTGCTGTAAGGTCACTGAGAACTGAGAAGGCAGTAGCCTTAGCTGGAGCAATACTAGCTTTTACAGCGAGCTTTAGTTCTATGAACGAAGAAACGTGGGGTTCTCTTTCTGTCTCTGTTATGGTACAATCTATTAGTTAAATATTTTTTATATAACTTTCGAACCTTAACAAATTAATACGTATGCTCAAATAGGTCCCCATGTTGCCTAACGGCTAGAACACCAGCCAGCTGTCACTTGTGGCAACAAAGTCATCAATACATCCTGGCAGATTGCCAGAACCTTAACAAAACATTAGTATACTCACTAGGGCCTCATCGTCTAACGGCTAGGACACCAGCCAGTTGTCACTTGTGGCAACAAAGTCATCAATACATCCTGGCAGATTGCCAGAACGGAAGCAAAACATTAGTATACATACCATGGCCTCATCGTCTAACGGCTAGGACACCAGCCAGTTGTCACTTGTGGCAACAAAGTCATCAATACATCCTGGCAGATTGCCAGAACGGAAGCAAAACATTAGTATACATACCATGGCCTCATCGTCTAACGGCTAG
>CAZUOL010000047.1:0-16252 GCA_964621845.1 uncultured Candidatus Saccharibacteria bacterium
ATCGGTTGGCTTGAGTATATGTTTCGTCTTTACAGACATGCCGTTTACTGTAATTTGACCAGTATGAATAAGTTTCTCAACACTCGCCCGAGAGTATTCAGGAAAGATATTTGAGAGCGTTTTATCTAAACGCTCACCTGGTTCAAATTCGGTAATTCTCTCTTTGCTCACAGATCTATTGTACTATGAAGATGGTTGAATTTATTTAGGCGTTTATTGATCGAAGCGCTGAGTTGTATAGATTGTATTGGCTTCGTCTTGCTTGTTTGATACCAGATAAAAATCAGTAAATTCCATAGCCTCAAATGATTCTAGCTCTTTAATTACCTGTTGTTGTTTTTCTTTTGGCACAAACCAGACCACCTTGGTGTACCAAGTCGCTACTGTGTTTTCGCTGCAGTACTTATGCACAAAATCAACAATCTCTTTGGTTTCGGAGAGGTCAAACTCTAGTGCAATGTGCTCTTTGCCAGCCATCGATTCTTCGTCTTTGACAAACGCTCGTTTAACGCGGATCTTTAGTGGAAGAAATGTCTTTAGATCTTTCAATAGATCAAGTTGTGTAGATATGTCTCCTACTGATGCATTAGGTATAAACGTCAACGTCAGGTGTCTAAAAACCGAAAATTCGTTACCGCTCGGTTTTCGGCTATATTTAGCTTCGAGGTTATCAAAGCAGGCCTCTTGTTTTGCTGAAAGACGGCCAAAAATACCTAGAACTTTAACTTTATTGGATGAGAGCTCTAGCATTTAACGGAGTCCAATGGCTTTTTGAACTTTTAGCAAGGTTGCGTTGGCGATTTCGTTCATTTTGGCCTCTGAGGTGCCTAATTTTGTCTCTAGGGCTTGCATATCTACCTTCTGATAGTTTGTCTGGAAATCATTTAAAAACGCTTCAGTGGCCTCTGCGACGGCTTTCTTGAGGTCGCCATAGCTGGTTTGCCCCTGATACTGTGTGGCGACAGCTTCAACCGTCTGATCAGTCAACAGTGCCAGAATCTGTAATAGATTGCTGATTCCGGGTTGGTTTTCGTAGTCTAAGTTAATTTCGCTGACACTATCGGTAGTGGCGCTCATAATCTTCTTAGCTGCCACCTTAGGATTGTCTGATAAGAAGATAATACCCTTCCCTGACTCGTCAGATTTACTCATTTTTTTGGTTGGATCAACCAAATCTTTTATGCGTAATCCTTGATCTTTACCGAAGAACTCATGCTGTTTTTTCACTTCATATGGCAGCGTGAATACATCGCCAAACTTATTATTTATCCGTTCGCCCAGATCGCGGGTAATCTCAAGATGTTGTGATTGATCATCTCCCACTGGCACGTACTCGGCACTATAGAGCAAAATGTCGCAGGCCATGAGTACAGGGTAATCAAATAAACCAACGGTAACTCTATCGGTGCCAAGCTTCGCAGATTTGTCTTTAAACTGTGTCATGCGTTCCATTTCACCCATGCCAGTGAAGCAATTGAGGATCACCGTAAGTTCGCTGTGGGCCGGAATATAGCTTTGGCGGTAAATGTGTACATCAGGATTATCAAGTGGCAAGCCCGCGGCTACAAACAGCCGCAGGTTATTCATAATTTGCGCCTTTAATTGGCTATGATCTATCGGAGTGGTGAAGCTATGCAAATCTGGCACAAACAGATTAATTTGATACTCGCCGGCATGCTTTTTGGCCATATCTATCAATGGCAAAAGTGCGCCAAAATAGTTGCCAATATGTAAATCATTATTGGCTCGTAGCCCAGTTAAAATTGTCTTTTTACTCATTATTTTCTCCGTTATTGGCTATTGTTCTTACATAGTCTTTCAATAGCTCGTAAAACTTTTTTGTACTATTCTTTGAAACCCATTCGGCATCACCATGCGCGCCACCACCATCTGGCCGCAGCATGATAACCGGAATACCTTTGGCTGCAAGAAAGCGCGCGTCTGAAGAACCATGTGCTTTCACTAATTCTATTGCACCACCGTGATGTTCTTCGTACCGTTGTAGAAACTCTTTCACATCTGGGTGGCTGGTATCAAGTTGATAATCATCGCCCTCAAGCATTTCGGTTATCTCACCGTTATACCGCTCTAGTAGCTCATTCAAAGCCTGCTTGACGCGCTTCAAATCGGTTTTATCAGAATACCGTATATCTAACGTGACATCAGCATAAGCGGGCCCTTGGTTGTCTGCTTCACCTGCATTTAGTTTTGCAATAGTTAGCGTTGTGTTGTCTAGACTCGATGTATCAAAGACAGATTCGAATTCGCCTAGGAAGTGCACGAGTTTGGCGGCTGCGCCATCGCCTTCCCATGGCCGCGATCCATGGTGTGCCTTACCATGTATGCGGACATTGCAGTGATAGATGCCTTTGGCGGCAATATTTAGCGTACCGAAGCCCTCACCGGCATCTGGTAAAATGCAGACCTGCGTACGATAGCCGTCTTCAAGAAATGCCTTCACGCCGTCAAGGCCTCCGGTTTCTTCATCGCCGCTGAGCATGAAACCAATATCAAAGTTATGAATTTGATCTGATAGATCAGCAACAAGCTGCATGTAACAGGCAGTGGCGTAGAGCATATCGTATACACCTCTTCCATAATACTTTTCATCATCTACACTGAATGGCTGGTTATTGGCTGGCACAACATCAATATGCCCTTGTAGCAGCAAGCGTGTATGTTTTTTCCCGCTGGTTGTAGCGTATAGATTATGTACTCCTTTGTAGCTCAGTATTTCAGTTTTGAGCCCATGTTCTTCAAAATGTTGCTTTGCAAACTGCAGGAGTGCTAGTACTGATTCTTGGCTTGAACTGACCGGATAAAAAGCCACGAGTTGTTTCAGATATTCTTCCATGACTACTATTTTACCAGTACTGCGCCTGAAATGGCATTCGAGGCACCGTGTACTATAAGCTCAGGGCGCGCAACATATGCTCCACCCAAAATGTTTGTTTCTACTCGAGTGGTAACATTGCTACGCTGAAGCGCCACAAAGATTCTCATGATCGCGTTTCGTCTGTTTTGTGTGTTTATAATCTGTATAGGTGGGTGGAACGGTTCAGTCAGTGCTGCTTGTCCGTTTTCTGTATAGCGTGCTAGGTTTCTGATGAGTCTACCTGTACTTACTGAGCCGTCTTTGCCAAACACCTTTCTTTCCTCGGATGTAAGATAAATTGATACACCCATAGACATAGAGCCAATTGCCGCTTTGACCGCCTGTGACGCCAGACTCCCATCATCGTTTGTGAGCAGCTCATCTTCAGTTTCCACACTGCTCGCAATGCCAATTCGTTTGGCGTATGTTTTGTTGCCTTCAGTCATAAGCGGTGACAGGCAACGTTCTTGCAGTGATAAGTATGGTAGTGCTGAGTTTGATTGACCCGGGATGGCCTTCACAATCACGAGAGATGTATCATTCAATTTCGGCAGTGTGGTCTTGCCAGCTTCGTAGTGGTATCTGTGCTCACCGACAATAGCCGCGTCATCGGTACCATGTTTTCGTGCACCAGAAATTATGACGTGTGGTATGGTGCCAGCTGTGACTTCATAGTGATTGAGCACAGCATCTTTTAACGATTTGCCAGAAGCGGCATAAATGAGTTTGTCAGATACGCCTATACCTGATGGACTGTCTTCCATTTCGTAGGGCACGAGTTTGCCGTTGCGCACCGTGCAGTCGACTCGTACCAAAAGCGACGGTACGCCAAGCGCATATGCATATGTTGTCTCTGCGACACCCTGATTATCGCCATAGGCTTCTACTGCGGAAGTAACAAAACGCGTTATCGTTTGCGCATGCTCTTCGCTCAAGATGATGGTATCATCGCTAAAGGGCGTTGCGAGACCGTCATATATATTGAGCATTGCCGTTTGCTCACCAAATACAATTGGCTCTACACCGAGTTGGTTGCTGTTCATTTCTTTCATGTAATCTCCTTCATAGTTATAAAAAGACCGCCATTGTGGCGATCTTTTCGATATCTTTGAAATGAGCTTTTACAGATTATACAAACACACGGAACAGACCGCCACGAGAAGTGCCGGTTGACCAACGTTGTTTTGTATTCCGTGTAATCATCACGTTAATACAATACAGGCATATAAGCGTATTGTCAAGTAATAGAGTGTACAGATTAACGTTTAGAGAACTGTTCTTTGCGGCGGGCGCCCTTAAGGCCTGGCTTCATACGTTCTTTCTCGCGTGAGTCACGCTTTAAGAGGCCATTCTTTTTCAGTGTTGAGCGAAGATCATCATTCATCACGCTCAGCGCTTTGGCAATCGCGAGTTTGCTGGCGCCAACCTGTGCATGGTGACCACCACCATCAACTTTCAGGCTGACATCAAAACTATCCGTTTTTTGTAACACCCTTAGTGGTTCGCTTAATTCAAAAACGATTGACTCATTTTGAGCAAAATACTGCTCGGCAGGCTGACTGTTGACGGTGATATTCCCTTTACCGCTTGTAAGGCGTGCTCTTGCAGTAGCGCTTTTTCGTCGTCCGAGACCATAAAAATAGGTATCTTTTGCCATTATTTGCTCGCTTTCTGAATGTTAATCTGTAGCTGCTTTGGCTGCTGTGCCTCATGACCATGATTTTCATCAAGGTATACCCGCAAACGTTTCATACGCTCGTCCTGGAGTTTATTTTTAGGAAGCATACCTTTTACTGCTTGCTCTACGGCGCGAGCCGGGTTTTTCGCAAGCACATCTGAAAGTGTTGCCTCTTTCATGCCACCTGGGAAGCCGCTGTAGCGGTAGTATTTCTTGGCAGATAGTTTATTGCCGGTGACTACAAGCTTAGAAGCATTTGTAACTATCACATAGTCGCCACAATCAATGTGTGCCGTATACATAGGTTTGTCTTTGCCAGCAAGCTTTTGTGCTATGACAGTTGCAATTCGGCCAAGAGGTGCGCTCGAAGCGTCAACAATAAACCAGTCTCTTTGTACGTCTGAAGGTTTAGCGCTATAGGTGTTTTGGTTCATCATTACTTATTCCCCCTTGTGCTCGTGCGCTTAGCAACTGTTTTTGCAGCGGGTTTTGCTGTTACTCTTGCCTCAGGCTTGGCGGTATTCTTTTTTGCTGGTGCGCTGGTTTTTTTAGCGTCGTGTTCGGTGTTGGCTGGTGCTACGTTCTTTTCTTCAACCTTTGCGCTTGTATCTTTGATAGCATCTACAAAAGAGATGCGAGCAAGCTGTGCATTGTCTCCAACGCGCACTGTCGTTTGCTCTATTCTTAAGTAGCCGCTATCGCGCTTCATCGCAGGTGCAATTTGGTCTACCAATTTGTGCGCTGCGGTAACATTACCGAGTGCATCAATAATTTGCCGACGATTGTGTAGGTCACCTTTTTTTGCTTTGGTTACAAGCTTTTCAACCATCGGACGCAATTCCTTTGCTTTTGGCAATGTTGTTTCGATACTTCCGTGTTCGATCAGTGCAATGCTGAGCCCACGCATGAGCGCCTTGCGCTGATCACGCTCTCTACCAAACTTACGACCTTTATATCCGTGACGATGCATTAGAACTCCAATTCAGCCATTTTATCTTTAACTTCGTCTAAAGCTTTAGAGCCGAATCCCTTTAATTCACGGAGTTCAACTTCACCAAGCGTTACCAAATCGCCAACTGTTTTAATGTTGTTATTTACCAGCGCGTTTGCAGTCCGAGCGGTAAGGTTAAGATCTTCAATTGGTGTCATAAGCGCAGCCGTCTCTTCGTTGCTTGCACCATGTGACAATGGTTGCGCAGCATCTACCGTGGTGCTGCCTGCAAGCGCACTATACTGGTTAACAAGGATGGCTGCTGCCTCTTCAAACGCTTCTCGAGGCGTGATAGTACCATCAGTGTCGATGGTGAGCAGTAGCTTATCAAGGTCAGTTTTTTGTCCAACACGGGTGTTTTCAACCTTGTATCGTACACGTGTTACAGGAGTAAACAGTGCGTCAACCGCAATCATGTCACTTGGTCGGCTTTGTGCAGGTGCAGCTTCAATAGTACGATAACCACGGCCGGTTTCAACAAGGATATCCATTACAAATGGCTTTGCACTATCGAGGGTGGCAATCAGTTGCTCTGGATTTACAACTTCAACTTGATCGTTTGCTTTAATGTCAGCAGCAGTGACAGCGCCTTTCGTCTTCTTCTCAAGACGAACAAGTTGTGGTTCGTCACTAAACACTTTAAAACGTACTTGCTTTAGGTTTAGCATGATGTCCACTACATCTTCTTTCACCCCGTCAACAGTAGTGAATTCATGTGTTACACCCTCAATTTTAAAGGCGACCACGCTCGCGCCAGCAATTGACGAAAGTAGTACTCGACGTAAGCTGTTTCCGAGTGTCATGCCATATCCTGTGTGCAATGGTTCAATTACCATGGTTGCACTGGTGGCACTGTGGTCGTCAACAGAAGCGAGAGTTGGATTGTGTATCATTTTTGACATAGTTGCTCCTTTGATTATCGTGAGTAATACTCAACAATTAGCTGTTCATTAATATCTGGTTCCGCCTCTTCTCGTTTTGGCACACCAGTGATGGTGATAGTCATCTTCTTTACGTCAGAGCTGAGCCAGCTAACCGCTACTGGGTTGGCATCAGCTGCTACATCTGCAATATTTTTAAAATATTCATTTGCGGCGCTTTTTGTGCGTACGGTAACCACATCACCGGCATTGAGCCTGATTGATGGAATATCAACACGCTTACCGTTGAGCATAAAATGACCGTGACCAACTAACTGTCGGGCTGCGCGGCGTGAGGTGGCAAAACCAGCTCGATACACAGCATTATCAAGGCGCTGTTCAAGCATTTGCAGTAGTACCTGACCAGATTGTCCCTTACTACGCGAAGCTTCTTTCATCAGATTAGAAAACTGCTTTTCGAGAAGACCATACAAGCGACGAACTTTTTGTTTTTCGCGCAACTGCAAGGCGTAACCACTTGGTTTGCTTTGGCGGCCACCACCATGCTCACCAGGAATAGTGGTGCGTTTTACCATAATTTTGTGAGCTTTCGGGTGAAGAGCGTAGCCTTCACGACGGCTCTGTTTTACAATAGGGCTTCGATCGCGTGCCATTATGGATGCCTCACTTTCTTAGGGCGAACACCTCCGTGCGGGATGCCTGTTTTATCAGTAATACTTTCTACTTCTATGCCCACAGTAGCTGCTGCACGAATTGCCATATCTCGTCCTTGTCCGATGCCCTTTACATATACGTCAACTACTTTAAGGCCATGATTATTTTTCGCTTCAGTAAGCGCCTTTTCACTTGCAACCTGAGCAGCATAGGCGGTGCCCTTCTTGCTACCACGGAATCCGTTGGCACCGGCGCTTGAAGTGGTGAAGACTGCACCCGACTTATCGGTAATCGTCACAATGGTATTGTTAAATGTTGCTTTAACGTGTAATTGACCTGCTGAAAGCGGTCGTTTGGCTCGTTTCTTGCGGCTTTTCGGAACTACTTGTGTTTCGGCTTCAGGAGCCGCTGCAGTAGTTTCTGTTATTGTTGTATCTTCTGCCATAATAATGCTCCTTTCTCCTATGTCTTTGTTGCCGATTTAGGTTGTGCTCCACCAACAGCTACACGTTTACCGCGCTTTGTGCGACCATTTGTACGGGTACGTTGACCGCGTGCCGGTAGGTTCAACTTATGTCGGATACCTCGGTAGGCTCCAATATCCTTCAGTCGTTTGATGTTTCCCGTTACAATACGCTGTAAATCGCCCTCAACCGTGTGAGAGTTATCAATTTCTGCGCGAATCGCATCAAGCTCTGTCTCTTTTAGGTCTTTCACACGAATGGTTGGATCGATGTTGGTTTTTTCAAGTATTTCTTTTGCCTTCGCTGGGCCAATACCATAAATATAGGTCAGGCTAATTTGAACCTGCTTTTCTGTTGGTATGGTAACGCCCGCAATACGCGCCATTAGCCTTGCCTCTGCTTGTGCTTAGGTTTACGTTTGTTGATGACATAGACGCGGCCTTTGCGGCGTACAATCTGATCATCTGGGCTTATCTTTTTAACGCTTGCACGTACTTTCACTAGGTCTCCTATGTGATAGATAATTTAATATTATGACTTGCGATAGGTGATTCTGCCCTTTGTAAGATCATATGGGGTTAACTCAACCGTAACGCTGTCGCCAGCAACGAGCTTGATGTAGTGCTTGCGCATACGTCCAGCTACGTGGGCGATAATCTGATGGCCATTTTCAAGTTCTACTCGAAACTGAGCACTTGGAAGTGCTTCTATTACTGTACCAGTAAGTTCGATCACTTCTTTGTTAACAGCCATAAGTTACAAAAATCCATTATACAGATGATAATCAGATATGTAAAGGGTTTTTAGAATAAAGTAGCATGTCGTACACATTGATTTGAGTTTTTGCGAAGGTTAACTTCCTACGAAGTTCTCGTTTTAAGAAACTCGAGCTGTTTAGGCGTATAAATCATCATTAGTAGTCTTGGTCGTAGGTGACCATAAGCGCACGAGACTCCAGCTGCCTGAGAGTCTCGAGGGCTACGGAGACGACAATCAATAATCCAGTGCCGCCAATAGTCAGTTGCGATGTGCCGAGTAGGCGTTCAACAAACAGAGGTAAAAGTGCAAGCAATCCAAGACTAATGGCACCAAACAGATTTAATCGATTCACTACCGTTTTTAAATATGCTTCAGTTTGAGCACCAGGACGAATTTTTTCAATAAAACCGCCTTGTTTCTGCAAATTTTCAGCGATTTCTTTTGCATTAAAGACGACACTGGTGTAAAAATATGTAAACGCAAATACAAGCATGAAGTAAATGAACGGATACACGTAGGTGTTAATAGGGCTTGTAGCGGCAATTTGCTGTTGACTACCTGGCTGCGCAAACCACACCGTAAGATTTTGCCCAAGTGTCGCCATCCAAGGAGTGCTGCTGTTCTTAATTAGCTCACCTACGAATTGAGGCACGCTTAAGAAGGCAACTGCAAATATGATAGGAATAACACCTGCGGTTATCAGCTTTACTGGCAGTATAGTACCGACGCCACCGTAGGCTCTATTACCCTGTACGCGCTTTGCATAGCTCACATGTATTACACGCTGCGCTTCATTAAGCTTCACCACCAGGTAGGTCACGATAAATGCACCGAGGGCGATCGCGCTTGATATCAGCAAGCCCTTGCCACTAACCGGCAGTGTGAACCAACCAAACACATCGAACTGTGCATTTGTACCCTTAATAGTGCCGAAGAGCGTGGCAATCGTTTTTGGCAATTGCGAAACGATGCCTGCAAAAATTAGCAAGCTAATACCGTTGCCTATACCTTGTTCAGTTATCAATTCGCCGAGCCACATAAGCAGCATGGCACCGCCAGCAAGCGCGGATACCATAAGTCCCCACTGAAAGAGTGACGTGTTTGCGGTGATGTTTATACCAAGCTGTGCTGAAGCTGTCTGACGAATGAGCAATATAATACCCACTGATTGCAAGATCGCAAGCGGCAAGGCAATAATGCGTGTCCATTGTGATATTTTGCGACGACCTACTTCACCGTCCTGTTGGATTTCTTCAAGCTTCGGGAATGCCTTGGTGAGTAGCTGCATAATAATCGAGGCGTTGATGAATGGGCCAAGGCCCATTAGCATTATAGAAAGGCTGGCTAACGCACCCCCGGACAACAGATTAAAGAATCCAAGCAGCTGTTGGCTATTAAATAAGTTATTGATCAACTGTTTAAGCTGAGTTGGCTGTGCAAGCGGAATTGGAATATGAGCCAATAAACGATAAACAACGATTAAGCTTAGTACAATCGCCACACGCTTTTGCATGTCGCGACTTCTCATGGCTTGTCTGATTGTCTTCCAGCCCATCTACCCTCTTTCTTTTTTCTAGTATAACAAAAATACTATTCGTTTGTTGGATTGGTTGCAGCCCTTTGCGGTGTTGCACTGATTTCTACAGTACCGCCAGACTTTTCGATAGCCACCTTAGCTGAAGCACTGATTGCTTGCACCGTAACGTTGTGCGCCTGCTTCACTTCACCCTTACTTATTATTTTCACCGCATGATACGGCGTAGCAATAAGTCCGTTTTCATACAATGTATGATTATCAACCTTTTTGCCTTTCACAAGTGCGAGATTGCCGGTATACACCACTTGAGCAGCCACTTTCTTGCTCTTGAAGCCTTTGAGCTTAGGAATGCGCGTCATAAGTGAGTTCTGTCCACCCTCAAAACCTGCGCGTAATTTTTTGCCCGTACGTGCTTTTTGGCCTTTGGTTCCACGGCCAGCTGTTTTGCCACGTCCAGCAGAAATGCCACGTCCAGCGCGAATCTTGGATTGTTTTTTTACAAGGTCTAATTCATGAAACTTCATTATTTCTTCTCCTTGGCAGCTGCTTTTTTAGGAGCGTTTTCAGTGGTGACCCACTCAGATTTTGGCGCTAACTGCTGCAGTGCTTCAATAGTGGCGTAGGCAATATTCACCTTATTTGAGCTACCGAGTGATTTAGAAAGCACATTATGGATTCCTGTTGTGTTCAAGATAGCGCGAACCGTTCCGCCAGCAATAATACCGGTACCCGGTGCCGCAGGTTTAAGAAGCACCTTAGCACCTGCAACTTTACACTCAACCTCGTGTGGTATTGTGGCATTGACAACTGGAATTTCAATAAGCTGTTTTTTTGCAACAGAAGTGGCCTTTGTGATTGCGGTTTGTACATCTGCACCTTTGGCAACACCGACACCAACTCGTTTTTTGCCATCTCCAACCACAACAAGTGCCTTAAAACGGAATCGTCGACCGCCTTTTACAACGCGGGCAACACGGTCAATCGCAATAACGTTTTCTTCAAATACCTTTTCTTCGTTCATGTTGTTCATAGTTCGGTTATCCATTACAGCTCCAATCCGTTTTCTCGTGCACTATCTGCAACTGCCGCTAAACGCTTCTGGTAGGAACGTCCATTACGATCAAAAGCGGCCTTCGAAATTTTAGCCTTCTTTGCCTTTGATGCGATGTCTTTGCCTACGAGTGTAGCTTTTTCGGCTAAACTGCCTGTTGCCTTAAGGTTAATTGAGCTGCTAGAAACAAGCGTTTTTCCAGCTGCATCGTCAATCAACTGCGCTGTCACAGCACGATTCGATACTTTCACGCTTAAACGTGGTCGCTCAGGAGTACCATGTACCGTACTGCGAACGCGTTCTTTTCGACGCTGTTTGTTGTGGCGAGCATGCGCTAATCTATTCATTATTTTGCTCCTGTCTTTCCGGCCTTACGCAAGATATATTCGTCTGCGTATTTAATGCCTTTGCCCTTATACGGTTCTGGCTTTTTCAATGCTCGTATATCAGCGGCAACTTGCCCTACTTGCTGTTTATCAATGCCGCTAATGGTAATATTCATTTTATCAACAGTAATGTTCACACCTGCGGGCGGCGTAAACTCAACTGGATGAGAGAAGCCAAGGCTTAACACCAACGTGTTTCCTTGTAGTGCTACCTTGAAGCCGACGCCGTTCACTTCAAGCTTCCTTTCAAATCCGCTCGTGACACCTGTCACCATGTTCTGAATAAGCGCTCGCATCAAACCATGTTGGGATCGGGCCATTTTTTCATCGTTTTTACGTGCGACAACTAGCTGATCGTTTTCAACTGATATTGTAACTTGATCGAGCACTGGTTGCTCAAGATTGCCCTTTGGCCCAGCTACCTTGATCACACCGTTATCGACCGTAATTGTCACACCCGCAGGAATCTGCACTGGTAGTTTTCCGATTCGACTCATGTTATATCCTCTTATGTTCCTTATTAATACACTTTACAAATAACTTCACCACCAAGCCGTTGCTTGGCTGCTTCAAATCCGTTCATTACACCTTTTGATGTTGACATAATGACAAGCCCACGTCCGTTTTTCACTTTAGGTATATCTTTTACGCTCGCATAGTAGCGGCGGCCTGGCGTACTTACACGTTGTATATCAGTAATCTTGGCATTAGAACCTGGTTCGTTAATGGTAATAATTAACTGATTGCGTGGTGTACCTTTTTCAATGACCACCTTTGAAAGAAAGCCGTTTTTTACGAGCTCGCGAGCTACCGTCTCTTTGATGTTTGAATGCGGTAAGCTTACTTCCGTTTTGTTCACCTTAATAGCGTTACGAATTCGGGTAAGCATGTCTGCGATTGGGTCTGTAGATACCATATTAATCCTTTCTTACCAGCTCGATTTCGTTACACCTGGTATTTCACCCTGTGAGGCGTGCTTACGGAAAGCAACACGGCTCAAGCCAAAGGTGCGCATATAACCGCGAGGTCGACCGGTCTCGCTGCAGCGGTTCTTTTTCCTGGTAGGACTCGAATTACGAGGCAACTTGGCCAAACCTTCAAGATCACCCATCTTCTTCAGTTCGGCGCGTTTTGCTGCATACTTATCGTGCATTTCTAAACGCTTTTTGTCTCGAGCAATGATTGATTTTTTAGCCATTAGCGAGCCTCCTTGCCAGTTTTCTCAAATGGGATACCAAAGCTTTCAAGTAATAGCCGAGATTTTTCGGGGTTCGAATTCGTGATGACAAAGTTCACCTGCAACCCATGTAATTGAGCAACGTCTTCAAACGAAAGCTCAGGGAACACTGATTGTTCTGAAATACCAAGGCTGTAATTACCTCTCGGATCAAAAGCTTTGGCGCTGACACCATGAAAATCACGTACACGAGGCAACACAACGTTCGTAAGACGATCCATGAACTCGTACATTCGATCATCACGAAGGGTTACCTTCATGCCAATCGTATTCATACCTTTTCGGATTTTAAAGCTGGCAATTGATTTTTTAGCCATTACTTCAACCGGCTGCTGACCTGTTATTTTTCGTAGTGTAGTTCGAACTGTTTCAAACATCCGTTTATCGTCTTTTGATTTACCAAGACCGACATTGAGTACAATCTTTTCAATTCGTGGCACTTCATGCTTATTTTTAAGCTTCAACTCTTTTTGAAGCTCAGAAACAAGCTTTGTGCCATAGAGGGTCTTCAGACGTGGTGCGTATGTCGCACTCGTATCTTTCGCCATTATGCTATCTCCTTATTGCTTGCTTGCTTATATACTCTGGTTTTTGTGCCATCCTTAGCCACTTTATAGCCTACCTTAGAAACGGTATCTTTTTTGGTAGGGTGCACTATTGCAACCTTGCTTATATCGAGCCCTTTGTGGAGCTCTTTGATGCCACCCTGAGGGTGTATCATACTTGGTTTCACGGCACGCTTAACGGTGTTGATGCCTTCAACTTTTACAAGACCATTTTTAGGTTCGATAGCAACAATCTTGCCAGTTTTTCCCTTATGTGCACCTGCAATAATTTTTACGGTGTCGCCTTTTTTTAATCGGGTTGCCATTAGAGTACCTCCGGAGCGAGACTGACAATTTTGTTGTAGCCAAGATCGCGCAACTCTCGCGGTACCGGCCCAAATATACGGGTTGCCTTAGGCAGCTTATCTTCGCCAACGATGACTGCAGCATTATCATCAAACTTAATAGTTGAACCGTCAGCACGCTTAATGGCACGTTGTGTGCGCACTACAACTGCACGTACGACGCTTTTCTTTTTTGTGTTGCCTGTTGGGTTTGCATCTTTTACAGTGGCTATAATTTCATCACCAACACGAGCGTAACGACGGCCAGTGCCGCCAAGCACACGAATGCAGAGAATTTCTTTTGCACCGCTGTTATCTGTTACACGAAGTCGGGACTCTTGCTGGATCATGCTACCACCTCTTCTGCCGCACCTTCTTTACGCTCTACAACTTTATCCAGCTTCCAGCTCTTCGTTTTGCTGATTGGGCGAGTCTCTACGATGATTACTTTATCACCAACTTGAGCCTCATTTTTTTCATCATGAGCCTGGTAGTTTTTACTTACGGTATACTGCTTGCGGTACAGTGGATGCGTCACACGGCGAACAGTTTTCACCACAATTGTTTTTTCTTGAGTGTCAGAAATTACCGTTCCTGTCATTTGACGTGCCATTATTTAGTCTCCTTTGCTGCAGCATTCTTTGACTCATTTGCGATGGTATGCGCAGTTGCAAGCGATCGTTTTATAAGTTTTAGTTGATGTGTTGTTTTTTCTTTACCGGTCTGCAGTTGCTCAAGGAGTTCAAGGCGTGCCTTTTTAAGATCAGCAATATATGCACTGATTTCAGCTGGCTTTTTGGTTCGCAAATCTTTGGCGGTGAATAGCTTTAGCTTCATTATGCCTGCTCCCTTATCACAAACTTGGTTTTAACAGGTAGCTTATGAGCAGCAAGTCGCATTGCTTCACGGGCCTGCTCTTCGGTTACGCCACGACCCATTTCAAATAACACCGTGCCTGGTTTTACTTTTGCAACAAAAAACTCAGGATTACCTTTTCCGCTTCCCATTTTTACATCTTGCGGTTTTCGAGTCACCGGCGTATGCGGGAATATGCGAATCCAAACTTTACCACCACGCTTGATGTAGCGCGTCATGGCTTGACGTGCAGACTCTATTTGGCGTGAAGTAATACGTTCAGCGCTCATACTTACAAGGCCGTAGTCGCCAAAAGCGACGGTGTTACCACTAGTGGCTACACCTCTGTTTTTGCCTTTACGGACTTTTCTAAATTTCGTCTTTTTTGGCAATAACATTACTTTTCGCCCCTATAGATCCACACCTTAACGCCGATGATGCCGGCTCCAGGATATTGTGCTCGCGCACAGTAATAGTCAATATCAGCACGAAGCGTATGTAGCGGTACACTGCCTTCAATATGCTTTTCACGACGGCTCATCTCGGCACCCATAAGGCGACCTGCTACTTCGATTCTGATCCCTTTTGCTCCAGCTCGCATGCTTGCAGCGGCTGTTGATTTGACCGCACGACGAAAGGCGATGCGACGCTCGAGCTGACGGGCAATATTTTCTGCCGTAATTTTTGCTGAAAGCTCAGGGCGCTTCACTTCTTCAATATTAATACGTACGGGCGTCTGTAAGATCTTCTCAGCCATTGCTTTTAGCTCATTTGCACCCGAACCACCACGTCCAATCACTACACCAGCTTTGGCAGTGTGAATAGTGATAGTAACAAGATTCGGTGAGCGTTCAATATCAATACGATCAATGACCGCACGTGTTTCAAACTTGCTCTCAATTTGCTTTCTAAGCTCTAGGTCTTGCTTCAGGAAAGAAGCGTAATCTTTTTTGCCAGCAAACCATTTGCTGCGCCACTGCTTGTTCACCTGGAGCCGCATGCTAATTGGATTTACTTTTTGACCCATTATTTAGCCCCTTTCGTGGTTGTTACTTTGGTCTTAGGTCGCGGCTTTTCGGCACCAGATACAATAACTGTCACATGGGTTGTTCGTTTCTGGTATGGATGAGCTGAACCACGAGCAACAGCGCGGAAGCGTTTCATGCGTGGGCCAGGGCTTACATCTAAGGTGGTGATTACTAGGTCATCGCCTTTGGCGTTATGATTATGCGTTGCATTTGCTTGAGCGCTGGCAATAACTTTGCTCACAGGCTTAGCTGCGCGTCGAGGAGTGTGTTCTAAAATCGTCAGGGCATCAGCAACACTACGACCACGCACCAATGAGGCAACTTCGCCGACTTTTCGTGGGGTCATTTGAATACCTTTTGCGGATGCTTTTACAGAAATCGTAGCCATTACTTCTCCTTGCCCCCGTGCTTTCGGAACTTGCGTGTTGGGGCAAATTCACCAAGCTTGTGGCCAACCATGTTTTCAGAAATAAACACTGGTACATGTACCTTACCGTTATGCACTGCTATCGTCTTTCCTACCATGTCAGGGCTAATAGTTGAAGCTCGTGCCCATGTTTTTACAACAGTACGGTCTTCAGGCCCAAGTGCTGCAATCTTTTTAGCAAGCTTATAATCTACGTATGGTCCTTTTTTCAGTGATCTAGACATCTCTTACTTCCTCTTTCCTTGGTGACGACTTCGAACAATCGCCTTATCAGTTCGCTTATTGCTTCGAGTGCGGTATCCAAGTGTAATCTGCCCCCACGGAGTACGCGGAGCCTTACCGGTACCATGACGGCCACCGTCACCACCACCGTGTGGGTGATCTGCAGCGTTCATAACAACACCACGAACAGATGGCCGAAAGCCAAGGTGTCGTTTGCGTCCAGCAGAACCGATTTTTATATTCTGGTGCTGCTCGTTCGCAATATTGCCAATGGTAGCCATACAATCAATGTGCACGGTTCTTACTTCACCACTCGGC
>CAZUOL010000048.1:0-8713 GCA_964621845.1 uncultured Candidatus Saccharibacteria bacterium
TGCATCGTTTCTGGTTTTGACATTTTATTCCTCCATAATATTAAGATATGAAAAAGCCCGGGTGTTGCCCGGGTATGATTTTGTGTTATTTTTCTACATCAACATGAGCAACTACTACAGGTACAGTTGTTGCAGCTACAAGGGTAGATTTTTATTGATTCAGTATATTTCACTTTTCCAATTTTACCATACAAACACAGAATAAAATATTTACAAAAACAGAAATATCTTATAATATATGCACATGAATACAGCTATTTCAGGCCCTTCCTTTGCTGAAGAGTTGACATTGATGCCGGTAGGTTTTCAAGGTGAACCGCTTGTACCTGAAGGCTATTATTTGACGAACAACGATTGGCTTTTCGGCTCGGCCGCTCGTATTGCAGTGCGTCACAGACCGACACCGCCAGAAGCTACCACCTCGGTATATCTGACTGTCGGCAACGGTGGATTTGAATCGATGTCACGCCTTTTACCAGATGAGGTAGCATTTTTACATGTTGATCATGACCCACGGGTGCTATTTGCTAATCAAATTGCTCACCAGTCGATTATGCAAAGTGCAAAACGTTCAGAATTTTATGAAGCCATTGGGGGTATTGCAAGCGGCTATCAGCCTGGCAGTAGTGAGGCGCAAACCTGGCAAGAAAAGTATCTTTACCAGCGGGAACGGTGGAGTGTTGTTGGGCGTTTCATGCCCTGGTTATCGGCACATTTTTTGGCTTCCGAACGTTCGTTTCAGAATGCAAAACGTTCACTACAAGGTAGAGCAATAGCCTATTTTGCTATGGATATTTTTAACCAGGAGCACAGGCTGATCCTCGCGTCTAAGCTCGCGCGTGCTGCTGCAGAGGTGGGTATTTTGAACGTTACGAACGTGTTTGACCCATACTACAACCGTCAAAACGCAAAGGTTGATGAGGTTATCGAGGATCTGCCGGTAGCTGAAGGGCTTGTTGTATTGCAATCAACCAACAAAAAGCGTACACGTGTTGGTCTGAAGGGGGCCCCTTATCAGCGGTTTGGTGCTGATGTGCGAGTTGATAGGTCAGTCTGCTTGCGCAAGTAGTGCTTCAGTGTGCTTCACCAGCTCTTTTTTTAGATCATCGATTTGCCAATCGGTAACTTTAAAGCCAGCAGCGTATGCATGCCCACCGCCACCAAAGTGTGCGGCGAGCTCACCTGCGATCGGCGTGTTGGAGCGAATCTTACCCGTCAGTTTGCCATCTGGATACTGCTTAATTGCTACCGAGAGAGCAACGCCAGATGTATTTCTGAGTTCCTCAAGTGCGAGCATGCTAGGGTTGTAGTGCGGACTGAACTCCTCAATTTCTTCCCAGGGGATATGAACGTAAGCGAGCTTGCCATCTAGGAGATACTCAATGCGCTGCAAAAGCCTGCCTTTGTAGGTCACGAGCTCTGGAGATTTTTGCATCATTTCACGCCGACGCGTGTCAATATCACTCATTTTGGCGCCAGCATCTAACATATCGGCTACAATTCTGAGTGTTTGGCTGTTCACGGCCTCAGTCGTCATGCCAAGCGTGTCGGCAAGGATGGCTTCGATAATACGTGTGGCAGCTGCTTGGTTGATCTGCCAACCCTCTTTATGTGCCAATTGGTAGACAATCTCACCGGTGGCGACTACATCGCCTTCGCCTTTGTAGAACTCAGCATGTTGGAGAGGGAGGTCATTTTCAACTGGATGGCAATCAAGTACGAGCAGCGGTTTTTTATTGATAGCGTTTAAGCGCTCACCCTTTAGGGTGTTTTCAAGCAGACTTCCAGACACCGTGTCGACAATAATGCATAGGTCAAAGTTGTTTGGGAACTCATCAGTAATACGGTCTTGCCCAGTAATGTAACGCAGATAATCGGGAATATGTACGTAGCTGTAGATAGTTACTTCTTTACCAGCGTCACCCAGAATCTCTTCGAGGGCCAGTGCCGAGGCAACGCTGTCGCCATCCGGATTTTCCGGTTGCAGAACTACAATTTTTTTCACATCTGACCAATTGAACATCGGTTACATTGTACCACGCAACGGGCCTATAAGAGGGTGCGGCCTTCGAGGGCATGTTTGAGGGTGATTTGATCGGCGTATTCAAGATCAATGCCTACTGGGAGCCCGCGTGCCAGACGGCTAATTTTAACCTCTATGTCTTCTTCTTCAATCATTTTTTGAATAAACAAAGCGGTGCTCTCGCCTTCAACTGATGCGTTGGTCGCAAGAATGAGCTCTTGTACGTGATCTTCTTTGATTCGCGAGATCAATTCATTTATATGGAGCTGTTCAGGGCCAATGCCATCAATCGGGCTGATGACACCGCCGAGCACATGGTAAGTCCCCTTAAACTGGGCTGTCTTTTCTAGGGCAACGATATCGATGGGATCTTCTACCACTGCTACCGTAGATTTATCGCGGGCAGGGTCAGCATAAAGGCTGGAAATTTCTTCTGAAGCGTCAATGAGTGCAAACGTCTTGGGGCAGGTCTTGAGCCTGACGTGAAGCTGTTCAAGTGCTTGCGCGAGCTGCTTGGCATCGTTTGAAGATCGCTTTAATATACCCAGGGCATAACGCTCTGCGGTACGCGGTCCCACTCCAGAAAGTTTGCCGAGTTGTTCAATTAAATCTTCTAATGCTCGCGGCAGCACAGCCATAAATTTTAGAGCCCTAGGTTACCGAGTTGGCCCATCATTGGCTTCATTTTCTCGGCAGCAAGTTGTTGGGATTCGTTAATCGCCTGTTTAATAGCCTCTTCGAGCCACGTTTCAAGCTCCCTGATGTCTTTTAAGTCAACTTGCTCAGGATCGATGGTGATCTTCTTCAGCTTCTGTTCTCCATTAATTTGCACTGTTACAGCGCCGTCACCGGCTTCAACCTCAACAATTGTTTTGGCGAGCTCTTTCTGCAGCTTTTTTACCTGCATCAGCATTTTTGCTTGATCTAACATGTATACCTCTCTTTCGCTTTCTATTATAACTGATAAACCAGCCAGCGCACATTACTCTGCTGTGTGCCGCTGGTGAGTGCTCGCGGTGAAGTTGCGTTGCGAGTTATTGGAGCCTGGCTCGGTGTTTTTGTAATGGCCCTCACCCCAGCCGGTGGCTCCACTAATGCTGTTGAGGTAGCGAAGCTTGTCTCGCAAACCGGCTCCTCTGTTTTTATAAGTGTTTCGTAGTATGAAGGCGCGTCGTACACCCAACAGGTGCCACTTTTACTCAGCTCATTCTTTAGTAGTCTGTAGTCTTGCAAGTACACTTTGTTGGTATCCGTTTGGCGAGGCCACAGCACAAAATATGATTGATAATGCAATACTGTAGCTGAAAGCAGCATGATAGTAAGCGGGATATACAAGGCAACGCGAGCATAGGGGTTTTTAGGGAAGGTGCGCTGCCAGCGATGAATGAAGTGACGCAGGCCACAGGTAAAGAATATAACAGCAGGCACAATTAGTAGACTGCCGCCTCGTGTATCTGAACTTAGGCCACTGGCAAGCGCAAGCACCCCGGCGCTTGCAAGCACCACTAGATTCAAGCGATTTACGCGAGTCACCCAAAGCATGATGACTCCAAAGAGCATAAAGATAAACTCAACAAAACGGATAAGAAAGATACCAGTTGGCCCCAGCAATGGATTGTTATCGGGCCAGATCATGGCCACGCCGCTTGCGTTTAATACCATATTCTTCATAAATAAAAATGGCGTTGGTAACTCACTTATACCCAGCAAGCTTTTGATGAATAAGGGCTCTTTGATACCAAGCGCTACGATGATACTGAGTGCCAATGCCAGTGCGGTGGCAGCTACTACTTTTACGCTCAGGGGTGCTTCGCTTGCGCGCTTTCTGAACATTACGCAGCTCCATAAACACACAGTGCTCGTAAGTACTGCATAGATTCCAAACGGTGAAAAAAGTAGTAGGGCGCTGCTGATGCCATACCCAATCAGCCACTTTGGCTTGTTCTCAATAAGTTTCATCATAGAAAGTAGCAATAACGAAAACCAAAAACTAAATTCGATCGCCCCTGTTCCGCTACGAGCAATAAATAAAAACCAATCAGCACTGAGTAAAAATGCTGCGGTAAGTAATGACGTGACTCTGCCAAACCATTTTTTTAACAGATTGTACAAAATGACAACGGTTGCGGCAGCAATCATAATGCTAGGTAACCTGATACTGATGGCACTTACGCCAAATATATGCAGGCTCAGCCATTGCAATATGCCATGCAACGGATACAGCGGAAAGCGCATGAGGTCTGCAAGTGCGCTGCTCGAGGCAGCCATCTGCAGTTCCTGGCTACTCAACCCGTTTGGTAGTGATCCGAGCCGCCATGCGAGAAAATAAAGCGCAAACACACCAACAATAAGGTAGGCAAAAATATAACGGTAGTCGTAGAGTACGACACTCTGGAGTGTTTTAAACTTAACCCTCATTATATGTACAGTATATCATCTGCTAAATGCTAAATGCTAAATGCTAAATGCTTAATGACTGGTGTCGAGCGAAAGGAACTTTAACTTTTCAGAGCTGAAGTAGAGTTCAATTCTACCTGTTGGACCGTTACGGTGTTTCGCAATGATTAAGTCGGTGATATGTTGACGGTCGGTTTCAGGGTTGTAGTAGTCTTCACGGTAGATAAACATCACAATGTCTGCATCTTGCTCGATCGAACCTGATTCGCGCAAATCAGAAAGCTGCGGTTGCTTATCAGGCCTTTGTTCAACAGTACGAGAAAGCTGGCTCAGTGCGACTACCGGTACATTCAGCTCACGGGCAATCAGCTTTAAGCCGCGGCTGATTTCTGAAATTTCTTGCACGCGGTTGAAATCACCACCCGACTTGCCAGTGCCAGACATCAACTGCAGGTAATCGACTACAATTAAGCCTAAGGGGTGTTTGTTAGCTTCGCGACGAGCCTTTGTGCGCATTTCGAGCACGCTAATGCCGGGCGTATCATCAATAAATATTGGAGCTTCGCTTAAGGCGCCCATGGCATGCCCTAGTTTTTCAAAATCTTCATCACTTAAATCACCTGTTCGAATACGCCAGGCATCAACGCCGCTTTCGGCGGCGAGCATACGGTCAACCAGTTGATCTTTGCTCATTTCAAGACTGAAGAATAAGACGGCTTGTTTTTCAAGCGTTGCAACATTTTGCACCAAGTTTCCTACCAGTGTCGTCTTACCCATCGCTGGTCTGGCGGCCAAAACGATCAAATCTGAACGTTGCAATCCGGATGTTTTTTTATCGAGGTCTTTCCAGCCGGTTCGTATCCCGCGGAGTGCCCCCTTGTTTTTATGGAGTTCGTCAAGTCGGTCAAAGCCTTCAGCAAGAATTTGCTCAATTGAAACCAGATCTTGCTTAAGAGTGCGTTGTGAAACACCAAACAAGCGTGCTTCAGCCTGTTCTAAAATCTCTTGCACCGAAGCGGTGTTATCATCAAAACTAAGAGTCGTAATATCTTCAGCTGCTCGAATCAATTTTCTACGCATGGCCTTCTCGGCTACGATGTCTGCATAATGCTCGCCATGTGCAGCGGTAGGTACGGCATTGGTAAGCTCTGTTAAATAACTCGAGCCGCCGATGTCTTCGAGCTCGCTGCTATCCCTGAGGCTACTTGAGAGCGTCAGTAGGTCAACGGGTTTATTTTGCTCGTACAGTCGTAAAATCGCATTGTAGATAGTGCCATGTCTTTTTTCGTAAAAATCCTCGCTGCTAATTTTATCGGCAATCGCCGTAATTACCTCGCTATCAAGTAAAATTGAGCCGAGCAAACTTACTTCGGCGTCGACATTTTGTGGTGGTACCTTCCCCGCTATTTCAGATGTTGTTGGCATCAATCACTTCTCCTCCGCCCATAATATCCTGAACTGATGCAATAAGTGAAGCATGAGCGGGATCTGATGCAGTAGAAGGTGTGGGGCGCGCAGACTGCACGGGCATCTGCTCTTGAGCGCTATTTACAGTGGTTTGAATGATCGGCTGTAGATTAATGTGGTTTGAAACAATCTCGACAACCAAGCTGAGGTGCTTCACATCATCCATTCGTTTTTTATGAAACGGGAACTGAAATGAGAGAGTGAGCGTTTCGCCCTCAAGCGTAGGCTTGGCAAGGCGCATGATGGTATACAGCGAGCTGTTTCGTTCTTTCACTTCTTTGAGTATGTCTGGCCAAAATTCCTCAAGCTGTTCGCTGTGTTCTTCAGTATGCTGAGAGGTCTTGTCTTGAGGTATAGTTGGCGTTGGAGCTGGGTCTGCATCGTTGGTTCCATTTGTGTGCTCTGGTTTCTTCTTGGTGAGCGGTTGAGACACTGGGCGATCTGTGGTTCCGTGCTCGCTGGGTTGCTTGATTGGTGTTGTAGACGTTTTGTGCGGTGGCGATACTGTCGCAGCCGTGGTTTTAGCTGGAGCTGGTGTTGGCGGGCTCTCGCTCGCAAGTGCCGTTTGCAACAAGGCGAGTTCGAGTGCAATATCCGGGTGTGTACTCGTACCGATACTCAGTAAGCGCCCCATAAGTGCTATATCTGCCTCGGTCACGGGGCGTGCTCGTAGTTCGGTAAGTAACTGGCTGGTAATAGATTGAGCAGCAATGCCGTCCTCACGTAGTGAACGGGTAATTTGTATGAGTTTTTTTGTGTCACCCTTTTTCGTTGCTTCCAGTAGCATGAGGGTGCTCTCGTGTGGGGCCACGCCCAGTAATTCTTCAACAGCTTCTCGTTTTACGGGGATCGGCAAGTGACTTACCTGATCGAGCAGGCTGATGCTATCGCGGAAACTGCCTTCACCGTGCTCTGCGAGCAGCTCAAGAGCCGCATCTTCAATGTCGATGCCTTCATGATCGGCAATTTCTTTTAAGTGGTTCACCACCTTTTCTTTCGGTACAGCACGGAACGTGTGACGTTGAGTACGGCTTACGATGGTGGCTGGCAATTTGTGTACCTCGGTAGTAGCTAAAATGAAGATGACGTGTTCCGGTGGCTCTTCTAGTGTTTTTAGTAGTGCATTGAAGCTTTCGGCAGTCAGCATGTGCACCTCATCAATAATGTATACCTTGTATTTAGAATTGACCGGCGCTAAATTTACTTTTTCGCGTAGATCACGTATGTCATCGATCCGGCGGTTAGAGGCGGCATCGATCTCGATAATGTCGAGGTGTAACGAATCATCGGTATAAGGAATTTCATTTATTTCGTGCGCCAAAATACGTGCAATAGATGTTTTACCGACTCCGCGGGGGCCAGTAAACAAATAAGCGTGGCTGATTTTACCGTTCTTAATTGCATTTTTAAGCGTTTTGGTAATATGCTCCTGGCCAACAATTTCATCTAAGCTCTTTGAGCGGTACTTACGATACAGCGCCTTGTGGGCACCACCCTCTTTTTTCTTTTCTCCCATGATGCAAACCAGTATAGCGTATAACCAACATCGTATGTAGCCAGTTATCTGTGAACGTTGTGCATCTTGCTATAACAGTAACTTACAAAGCGGCTTCGAGAGCTGCCCATTCAACGTCTGCGTCGTCTTCAGGGAGCACGACACTTACTTGATCACCTACGTGGCCTTTAAAGTAGGTTACGCTTGCGAGCAGCACCCGGTATTCTTTGCCAGCTACGTCTACAAAATAGCCACCTTCACGTTGCAGCAACGTACCTATCACCTGCTTGCGTGGTACGGGCCCGATTTGTTTGTAAATGAACGATCCGTCATCAGCAATCGTAAGCTTTAGAATATCCCCTTGCACCAGTTTCGATTTACTGGCGTAGTTTGCAGGTACAGGATATGTTTTACCATCAGGCCCTAACATATTCTGACCGTCAAAAACGCCCTCTAACACTTTCCCGGCGATTTCTTCGCGGGTGGCGCTTGCAACCACTGGATCCTCACCTACAACACTGGTGAGCAGTTCTCGTGCTGCGGCAAGATTGGTCTCAGCTTCAATTAATAACGCTTTGAGGCGCTTGACTTGTTTCTCTGGCAATTCTGACATTTGATAAACCCTTGTTTTTATTTACTCGCAATATCACGCTCAGAGTAGCATGCGTGAAATAGTACGTCAAGCAAGTTTTCCACAACTTTACTCATTTCTCAAAACTGCTACCAAAAATGCATTTTGTACAACAGTGTTTTCCACAGTATTTTTCAGATACAAATTGTAACGCTACATATAGCGTAAGCATTTTAATGTTGACACAAAGTCGACGTACCAATATGCTTGTCTTTGCGTGTTTCGCACTTTGAGGCTTGCAAGCACGCAAAATAGTAACCCTGATATCCAAAAACAAATATCATTAAACAAAAGAGAGACGGATAGTGAGGGGTATATAAGGAGGAGATAAAGCCTATGCGTAAGATCGCATTATGGGTTGGTCTTTTCGTGGCGATTGTTACATTTGCTGCGAAGGCTCAGCCAACTTTGGCACAAGGCCAGACAACGAAGAAAGAAAAGAAGATTGTGGTAGTGGTACAGCCAGGCGATAGCCTGAGTAGTATTGCATCTCGCCATAAAACCACGTATCAAAGATTATTTGATGCCAATAAACAAGTGGCGCACCCGGATATTATTTATCCCGGCCAGAAGCTGCGCGTGCCAAGCAAGAAAGAAAAGTTGAAAGCGCGCATGGGGGTAGCTCCTGTAGCAATTGTTGGCTATCAGTCAAGTACAGTCCATTACAATAATCAGCAAGCATCCATACAAAACAGCCCTG
>CAZUOL010000049.1:0-11550 GCA_964621845.1 uncultured Candidatus Saccharibacteria bacterium
AGATCTGCTGAGTGCACTTTCAGATACCAACCAGCAACTGCCAACTATCATTCTCGCTAATCTCCCTTACGTGCCAGATAATTTCATTACTTCTGCAGAAATTACCAAAGAACCCGCCACTGCTTTATTTTCTGGCGTAGACGGACTCGATCATTATAGAGCGTTTTGGCACCAAGTAAGCGATCTCAATTATAAGCCAAAATATATCATCACCGAAAGCCTTGAAGATCAGCATACACTGATATCAAAACTAGCAAAGAACGTAGGCTATGAGCTTACTGAAACAAAAACGCTCGCTCAGCTCTTTAGTTTGCAGGCGCCTCTGCCAACGTAGCCTGCAGCATAATTGTTTGACTGCCTCGAACGACAGTAAGCGTTACCCTATCTCCCACTGCATGTTCACTGATTACTGAAGTTAATGGGTTCTTTTCACTCAACACCACTCCGTCAACTTTGGTGATGACATCACCCGGGTTGAGCCCCGCCTTATCCGCAGGGCTACGGGCTATAATTGCCGATGATTTATTGTCAACATAAGCCCCCTGCTTGGTCGTGAGCTTTAGTTGCTTCGCAAGCGTTTCATTAAGCATACTATAGCGCACACCAAGATAGGCTCTGGTGATTTTGCCATCTTTTTGGGCACTTTCTACTATCGGCTTCGCTTCATTAATCGGGATTGCGAACCCAAGGCCTTCTGCCCCTTGGGCGACCGCCGTATTAATACCTATAACTTCACCGTTAAAGTTAACTAGTGGCCCACCTGAATTGCCCGGGTTAATTGCCGCATCAGTTTGAAACAAGTTAGTCAGCTGTTCACTTGCGCCATTACCATCGCTCGCCTGGATTGGACGCCCAACGCCCGAAATAATACCGCTGGTTACCGTATTCTGAAACTCACCGAGAGCGTTTCCAATAGCAATGACCTTTTCACCTGTACGTACCGAATCAGAATTTCCGAGCTTAGCGGGTGTTAATTTTTTCGGATCCTTTATTTGCAACAACGCAAGATCGTTCAGTGGGTCACGCCCCAATACTGAAACGTCATCGTACACAGTCCCATCAGCAAGGGTTACTACTACCTTTGTTGTTCCTTCTGGAATAACATGTTTATTAGTGAGTACGAGACCATCCCTGCTTACAATAATACCAGTGCCAGCTCCTTCACTGGTTTGTTGTTGTGAACCACCAAAAACATCGTTCACGTTCACCGTTTGACTGGTGCGCACCGAAACTACACTCGGGCTTAGTTCAGCGGCCACATCTGCAATAACATCACCCTCTTGCACCACTGTTTGGCGTTGCGCTTCCCGGCTCTTACTATCAACCTTAACTCCGAGAAAAAACAGCCCGCCAACAAGTACCGCCGTTAACATTGAGCACATTACTGCCACGACAGCCGAAATCACCACACTTTTTTTTACACTGATCACTGCCTGTTTTGCAGGCTCAGATACCTTATTATCTGCCACTACCCCTCCTTATTTCTATAAGACAACGCGCCACGATGATGTCAGTAAAATAACTGCAAGCAATGCAGCCCCAAACACCAAGTTCTCTATCACCACCGATTTATGCAGTTTTTCTGATCTGTAACTATGATAAAGGGTACCGAGCGTTCCTGCAAGCACCACCGCAATAAGTACCACGTTTGAAACAGGCAAACTAAAGAAGTGATAGTAGCTCAGCCAATGGAAGCCCATCCAGCCTAGCTGCGCTATAAGAAAGGCCCAGGTGAGCGAAAGAAGTTCGTAGTGTGGCTCTTCGTAATTCCCTAGAAAATGGCGCGCAACCGCCCAGGCAATCAGCCAAATACACAAGATGCCAACAAACGAAACCTGCAATAAACCATCTGTTGCAAAAACGGTCATCGTACCCAAAGTGAGTGCCCAGAGAGCCTGCGTCCCCACCATCACATCGCTGGTGCGTGGTTTCACAAACAGCAGCCAGCCGGCAAAAAGTAACGCCCAAGTCAGTGCCCAAGCATCTGTATAGCTCCTATACATAAGCATCACACTACTCAAGCCGACAATCATATCTACCAGGTTTGCCTTGAGGTTCGGCAGCCAAAAGCGCGGCTGCACCGCAAAGATGCGCCACTTGCTGAGCACCACAAGCACCGCAGCGAGTGGGGCAAGACTCCATTGACGAACCATTACAAAAAGCACGGCAACAAAAATTGCATTCACACCAAAATGAATCACATCACCAAAATCAAATCCAGGTCGCTTGCCCCAAAACCGTTTCCGCGTTTGCAACATAACTATGAACTTATTATACCACTGTTTGAGGCTTACTGAGCCTGGGTGTTCTGCGTTTTACCGATGATCACCACAAAATCGGCTTTGTAGTTCGCAGCACCAGGGTATTTTGACGTGTCGGTTACCGCTACTACCCCGAGGGTATCTTCCAGAAGCTTTTTGGTTGCTGGCTTTTTGCCATTCGAAGTATCAATAATCAGCGTTTTCTTCTGCGATGTACCGTTACCGACCTCTTGGATCGTCACATCCTTCTTTGCTAACTCGTCCGCCTTTGCCTGTGCAAGACCTGTTACGCCACTACCATTCAGCACGACCACGGACGCACTCTCACGCACTACCGGGTTATTGCTTGTTAACTTTTTAAAGTAGCGCTGTATGGCACTGAAATCATCAATGCCAGCAACGGGCCGGACGATACTCTGGGATCCATACATACCAGTTGTGACAAGCGCAACCTCTTCGCTCGAAAGATCTATGCTTTTAATATTACTGTTATCAAACTGTTTTGAAAGATCATACAAACGCCTGAGTTCGCTCGTTTTAAAATCAGTCTTCACATTACTCCCTGCCGCATCAAGCAAGCCGGCAATTTTTGCGGGATTGAAAACTGTATTCGCTGCCAGCGCCTTATCTTTAAGCGCCACTAACATTTGACGCTGGCGGTTGGTTCTACCAAAATCATTACCCGTGCCATACGTAGGGTAACCAGTATAGTCGCCGCGGGCACGTGCCAAATCAAGCGCTTGTGCACCATTTAAATGCAATGATCCATTCGAATACTTCACCTTATAGCACTGATAGTTGCATTCCCAGTCAAAAATACGGTCCAATATACCCCGAGGATCATCAGTTTTGAGTGTAATATCGATGCCGCCAACTGAATTTACCGCTTGCTCAAAAGCCTTGTAGTTAATTTTTGCGTAGTAATGAATAGGGATACCAAGCTTGCTGCTCACCGTTTTTTCAAGCATACCCATGCCACCACTCGGATAGCCCGATTCTTGAAACTTTGTATCCTTACCACATTGATAGACGACATTAATTTTGCCAGCGTATCCACTGGCACAGGCACGACCGTATTCAACCCATAAGTCGCGAGGAATACTTACCGTGAAGGCTGTGTTATTTTTAGTATCCAAGCTCACCACCATAATGGAGTCTGTTAAATCGGCGCCGTCGTGACCTGGGTCACCTTCTGAGGTACCTGCCAGTAATATATTCACCCTGCCTTGGTCTTCACCCTTTAGCCGTGTCGTATTTAAAAATCCAAAAATGTTGCCGTTAAATACTTTGCTAGTGTTATACAGCACCTTCCAGCCGAGGTACCCACCTAGTAACACCAGTAGGGTGCCCACCAATAACAGTACTCGGCGCACCTTTTGCTTACGTGAAAGTTCGCGCCACTTTTTATGTGGCCCCTTGCGCCAGAAAAAGGGAAATCGCCGCTTCTTTTGTTTTGGCTCTTTCTCCGAGATCTTAAGATTGTTGAGTTCTTCTGGCTGTATGTTCATCACGTCCTGACTGTCATCGTTGTTTAACTGAGAATCTGTTTTTTCAAACGCAACTGCCTCTTTATTTCTTACAGAATCGAAATCATTGAGCTGGCGCCGTGCGCCACTTGTGCCACGGACATCACCTCGACGCCGAGGCACAAAACCATCCATAGCAGTGGTATTGCGAGTTCTTCTTGGTTTCATAAAACGTAAGCATAAGTATAGCTGTTTTACGAATGACGGTAAAGCACTTTGACTAAGCTTACTCTCAGATATTTCATTTGAATTCTGCTATACTTCTAACTAATGGATCCAAATCAAACAACAGAACAAAATAACGCGAATACGCCAGAAAAAGTGACCTCACCTGCTCCGGCTACCAGCAGTAATCAGGTAACTCAACCAGTATCAAACGCCGAGCCCGCTCCTGCGAGCCAGATGGTCGTTCCTGCCCCACCCGCACCAGAGCCAGCCAAGGCAACACCCGAGCCCGAGCCCGCGCCCTCACCAGCTCCCGCACCAGAATCGCCAATCATTACCATGAAAGAAGGTGATGAAGGCGAAACTGAAAAAAAGTCAGGAGGCGTGCTTTCGTTCATCATAACAATCGTGATTGCCTTAGCGCTTACACAAATTATTAACCTGTTCTTCTTCCAGTCATACCGTGTTTTTGGCAGTAGCATGTTCAGCACCCTACACAACGGTGACCGACTTATTGTAAACAAAATACCCCGTACCACCACTAAAATCACCAAAAAACCGTTCCAACCCAAACGTGGGCAAATCATCATTTTTACGAGCCCCAAAGATCCAACGCTGCAGCTTGTAAAGCGCGTGATTGGACTCCCTGGTGAAAGAGTGGTCGTGAAAGACGGCAAACTGACCGTGTACAATAACGAACACCCTGAAGGATTTAACCCCGACGAAGGTACCGATTACCAAAAAAATCTGCCGGAAAACGCAAGCGGTGAAAACGACATCACCCTTGCACCAAACGAAATATTTGTCTCGGGCGATAATCGCGTAGGTAGTAACTCGTTCGATTCACGTGATGGGCTTGGACCTGTGCCGGAAGATTTAATTATCGGCACCGTTTCGCTTCGGCTCTGGCCGCTCCAAAGCGCGCGCTTCTTTTAGATTCTATTTCAGAAATAAAATTGACATTTGTATACATCTTATGATATAATATCCACCATGTCTAACCCTGTTGCAGCTACGTCCGTTGAACAAATGTTTATTAATCACACCCGCGCAGAGCTGTTAAAGGAGCCCCAGGATACAAGCAGGCTTCGATTACGCAGAGTCAAGCGCTTTATGGGCAGCATGGGACTCCGTGTCTGTGATTTTCGTCTTCCCCCGCTTGAAAGAGCCCCTTGGGTAAATATGAAAGCTTCAACACTATTTCAGCCCGTGCATGACGTTTGGGGATTTTATCAACCCAAAATCGATCTTGCAGTAGTGTATCGTAATCATGAAGTCGAGCAATTAAACGGTTGTGGCTGGACCGAAGCAATCCTTGTGCACGAACTTGCCCATGGGTCCGGCAAGGTTGTCGGCCGGAGCTTTGGCTTTATGCCAGCACATCAGGATGGATCAAGGCGAGGGACATTTTTTGAGGAGGGGTTTGCTGAATCCATGAGCGGACGCTATATACGCGATGCGCTCGGCCTGCGCGCCGGGTTTGATCAAAAAAATAATGGCCCTATGGAAACGAAAGAGTCTAACGGGCACACTTTAGCACTTTCTAACGTCTATTGTTTTGCTGAATCAGAAGCGACATATGCTTGGAGCATAAGCTCACTGGCTGCCATGGCTATTGACGCTCTCACAGATGCGCAGGATGGACTCTGGGCAACAATGCTCGCCTCAAGACAGGACGAAACACACCTAGCAGCTGTACGCCAAAGAGTGAATAGCATACATCCTGGTCTGTACGATGACTTGCATTCCATAGACAATTCAGCTGAATTTGCAGCAGGCCTACATCTAGTACAAGAAGTTCTTGGTTAGACTGCGGACCCCAGAGAATTAGAATAAAAATTGACAAATATATACTATTTATGGTATATATTAACTATGGCTCGGTATGAAAAATACCCCTCAAAAGAAAAACGCGCCAGCGGTAGAGAGGCGCAAATAGCCTGGTCAATTCGTGAGGTTGGTTGGGCACAGGAAAAATTTGCTCGCATGAATCCTGCGACAACAGATTATGGTTATGCCAAAAAACAAAAGATTCTTTCTCACCTACCCAGCTCAGGCGAACCTTCAACCCACTCGATGATCGGTAGCTATTGGCATCGATCACCTTTTGCGGATATAGCTCAGCCTCATTTGGGTGCTCCTAACGAAAATGCTGCGCAACTTTTTGCCACGCGTTCGGTGCAGTATTTTGGCAAAGTCACCAGTGGCATCATAGATAAAATAGTTCTCATCGATTGGCTACAATCGCCAACAGACGATCTGTTTTCAATCGAAAACTCAACAGAAGTAGCAATTCAAGCGGCTTTTGACCGTGCCAACGAGCTAGGTACAACTTATTCCGGCGAAGAGCTGTTAGTTATTGCTCTCAGCGACTGGAGTCAATCAAAGGTTGGGCAAGGAATATTTGATCTACAAACTACCTATGCTCAAGACCCAACGGCATTTGACCAGATGCGCCGAATTCTTATCGATACAAGTGCGGTAAGTATTCTAGTCTGGCAACGTTTCGCTGTTGAGCTAGAATCACTCGGCTACGATACAACTCTGCCAATGCCGGGCGAAGATGGATCGGGTGGAACTATCACCCCTTGGGCTGATTGAAACTAATGCATGAGCTGATCGGTTAGTTTTTTCAGGTGATCCTCATCTTTGTAGGTAATCAGGATCTGACCGCCCTTAGCTAAACGACGGACCTTCACAGGCGTCTTAAGATACGTTGCCAGTTGCTTGGTTTCCTTCGTTTCAGCCTTGGTATTTGCGAGTGCCGATTGAGATTTATCAGGGTTCTGTTTTTTGTGACCTACCACATACTGCTCAGCCTGACGTACTGTCCACTTATTCTTAATGATAAGCTCCAAGAGCTTTAGCTGATCGGCTTCGTCCTTTAGTGCCAAAATCTGGCGTGCGTGGCCTTCAACAATCTTTTTTTCATAAAGCGCACGCTTGGCTTCTTCTGGTAAATTGAGTAAACGGCGAATATTATGCACGGCGCCGATGCTTTTACCCACCTCTTTGGCTATTTCATCAAAGCTTAAGTTGAACTGATCATGCAAGTTGGCATAGGCCATGGCAAGCTCTAACACATTAAGATCCTCGCGCTGGATATTTTCGATCAAAGCAATCTCTAACTTTTGTTGTTCATCAAATGATCGCACAATTGCCGGAACACTTTTTTGATTCAAAATCTGTGCCGCACGCCACCGCCGCTCACCCGCAATGATGAAATAATCTGTCCCTTTTTTAGTTAACACCAGCGGCTGAATGATGCCATGAATTTCAATTGAATCAGCGAGCTCTTGCAAGGCAGCTTCGTCAAATTGTTTGCGTGGCTGCTCTGGATTCGGTTGAATGCTACTCACTGAGATTTGCTCTACCACCTCGCCACTGGCCTGACCCACTGCCAAGGCCTCGGAAAGCATATCATCTGGAATCAGTGCTGAAAAATCTTTGCCTAAACCTTTACTCATGCGAGACGCTCCATAATTTCTTTACTTAAAGCCTTATAAGCGCGAGCGCCTTTGCTCCATTTATCAAACTCCCCCACCGGCTTACCGTGGCTTGGCGCTTCCGCTACTCTAATATTACGCGGAACGGCCGTTTCAAACAAACGATCTTTAAAATGATGCTTCAATTGTGTTTCAACTTGTATTGAAAGCGTCGTGCGTGTATTGTGCATCGTCATCACCACCCCTAGGATTGAAAGCTTGGGGTTCAGGGCCTGGCGCACTAATTTCATGGTTTCTAGCAGTTGACCAAGGCCTTCCAGCGCATAATATTCGGTTTGCACAGGAATAATCACTGAGTTGGCTGCCGTGAGGGCATTGACCGTAAGCAAACCAAGACTGGGCGGGCAATCGATAAGTATGACATCATAATCAATATCAGCCAGTACTTTTTTTAAACGAATGGCTCGATCACGTACCGCGGCAATTTCGGTTTCCAGCGTAGCGAGAGCTGCATCAGTTGGCAAAATAGAGAGATTTTTATAGGCCGTTGGTTGCACAGCCCCTGAAACGTCTGCTGATCCACTTAGTACATCACGGATCATGATGCCTTTTTTCGCCACCGAAAGACCGCTTGTGGCATTGCCCTGTGGATCAAGATCCACGAGCAATACTTTTTTGCCGCTTTTGGCCAAGTTATAGGCAACATTAATGGTGGTGGTTGTTTTGCCAACCCCACCTTTTTGATTTGTCACCGCGATAATCTGCGCCACGTTTCTATTTCCCTCCGAACTGATACCACCAGTATACCGTTTACAGATAGAAAAAACGAGCCCCGTAAGGCTCGCTTATGCAATCTGAAATCTGATTCTAGCTAGCTGATCTTGGTGATTTCAATCACGCTGTGTTGCTGGCGGTGGCCACGCTTCTTATTCACGCGCTTTTTGGCTTTGTAGCGGATCGCCACAACTTTATCACCTTTAACATTTTCTTCAACAACCTTCGCTTCAACTGAAGCACCCTTCACGGTTGGCTGGCCAACCGAAACCTTATCACCGTCAATCACTAAAAGTGGCTCAAACTTCACTGTTTTTTTATCGCCAACGAGCTCAACTTCAAGCTGTTGCTTTTCGGCCACAATATATTGATGCCCACCGGATACAATTACTGCTTTTTTCATTCTTACTATCCTTCACCTAAAGCTTTGAACTTTATTCCCGAGGTGACTTAGCCATTCGGAGTCAAAACTTGGTTTGCTGTTATTAAAACAAGTCGAGAACAAGTTTAACAGATAGAACCGCTCCTGTAAAGCCACTGATAGTGCTCAAAGCTTCACCCTGTTTTATCTTGACTCGTTAAGGCACTGAGAGCATCCGTCGTACGAAGCAGTGAACGAATCAGATAGTCATCGTATTTTTCAACCTTCAGTCGTCTTCGCAGTGCCATATCAGCCTTTAAAATATTTTGAAGGTAGTCAATATGTTGATCAACTTCTTCTGGTGTCACCGTTCTTATGAGCTGTGAGTTATCCTCCATTGTCCGCGACATTCTAAGTACCAACGAGTATGTCTGGCGGATAGGGTCATGCTCGGGCAGTTTCAGCAGTTGTTTTTGCATCTGATCGCGATGGTGAGTGTCAAAAATAACCTCTAGCTGCGTCTCAAAACTTTCGAGAAGTTGTTCCATCCCCCGCTCTTGATGCGCCGCCTGAATTTCATCTGGTGGTATAAATTCTGGGGACATAGAATCAGTAGTTGTGTGCGTATGAGCATGTCTGGCGTGCTGCTGAGCGCGTATGTTTTGTTCATGCATGCGCTGGCGCATTGCAGAAAGTGCGAAATCGTCTGATGGTATACCAAACTGACGCGCGCGATTATCCCCGTTCCTTGGGGTGGCGTCTAATATATATTGTTTGCCATCATACACGATCAGCGTCTGCGCATGAATCATGCCCGTAATGCGCTCCTGCCCACGCTGCAATACAAGGCCAGTATGTGAAGCCGTTTTCAGTGCGTCTGAGAAGGCTTGCTTTATTGATAATCTCAGCAGTGCATCTGCGCCATCACACTGGGTATGCAATACACCATCTTTCGCCCAAACACTGAAATCCTCTATTGTCGCCGGGGAAATGCTTCGTGGTAATAGGTCGGTCTCACTTGGTAAAGCATACCATGAGGCACCTGCTATAATGTGCGCTAATTTTGAAACCGAAAAATCATGGGCATGCCGATCAACTTCGCGCGCCAATTCAGTCAACCCTGCAGTGCGATATTTCTGCGCCAATGCCGCAGCCGACTCTGGCCTAATGGCGATATGCGGCACTCTATAAGGGTCGTGTTCACTGGGTTGATATACCATTTCACCCCCGTAAGTTTTGCCGACCAAATCATAGCCAGGTATCAGGTAGGCATCGTTGATATATCCGGGCTCAGAAAAATAAACAACCAATTGTGAATCATCGGTTTGTTCGATGTACGGCAGATCTTCATGAGTGCCTTTCGAAAAACGGTTCATCACTCGGCTTGAACGTTGATCGAGCGCTGGGTAATGCACAATATAGCCGTTCGTTTGGGCATCGTCACGCTCCATCTGCTTCAGGCTAGAAAGCGTCGCGTCTTTCTGCTCGCCAGTCATAACATTGAATCCGTCATCCCATCTAGGATTCGTTTGCCTTCTTGCATTTCGCGAGTTATCACTCCAACGATTGTATGCCTCGTAGCTCAGCACTACGCCGCTGGGTGTTAACTGGCTTATATCCATATACGCATCGTTCGTGTGCATTGCAATCCGAGCGAGCCTTTCCTGCTCGCCTGCAAACATCCGATGGGCGTGCTCTGTGAGAACCGTGTCTAAAAACTCTTGATATGAACCCCCGTTAACATATTGAGGGCTATACAGTACATCAAGCGCAGTAATGTAGAGCCAGGGTTGCCCAATGTCATAGCCATAATGCAGCCTGTTGGCTGTACCGGCAAGCCTTTCGGGGCTCATCATTTCGTGTGGAAAATGAGAAGAACCATCAGACATCACCAAATCAACGCCTGAATATTTTCCCTCTTCAAGATATTTAAATGACCACGGGCCCTCAGGATAAAGCGGCTCCCCCTCCTCGGGATGATCGCGTTCATACTGGCGACCATAGGCAATCGCCTCTTCGGCAACCGCCTCAAAAAATTGTCGTAAGCGGTCAAAGGCTGATTTCTGTGAGGCACTCATATTTCTGGGCATTTTCTCATCATCAAGGTGATACACATGGCGCCTCCACTGCTGCAGGGCTTCGGGATAATGACTGATCGATTCCTGCGGTGCGATACTATGCATTGCGCGCAGTTGCTGCTCTATTTGGCTTTCTCGAATCTGGCGCCAGTGCTGGCTGAGCGGTTGTTCTTGAACGAGGCTTGGATGAGCAATATCAAAGCTCGCAATAAAATGATACTCAGGCAAAGTTGCTATACAGTCGCGTAGCTTTGCAATATGTGCGTCTTTTGTTTCTTCAAGGGCAGCCTTGATTGATTCTGTCGCCTCTTGAACGCCGACTGCCTCATCTATTCTTCGGTTGGTATCAAAGTGCCACCAACTGCCTGATTGTATTTCGGGATGAAAATTCACATCCAGGCTGCGATCATTTCCCACGCAAAGCACCAGACTCTCTGGCAATTGTTCACCAGGCAGTGCGAATAGCAAAAAATCTAACTCTGCCCCTTTGTGCTGCACATAAGCTCTCGCCCCTGGCGTCGCCTGTATACTAGCCAGGGCGTCGAATTGAGCCCTGAGCTTACTGCGGCTCTCCGCCATGAACGCACCCATTCCTTCTGTGCTATAAAGTGCTTCGTTGAAAAGAACTGATTCAGGATGCGGCGGTACGTACGTAATAGGCAACCCCGCCTCGTGGGTGGGGTTTGTTATTTCAGTAGAACCGACTGCCATAGCCATATCTATTTATTATAGCATACTTTACCAACTTATGTCAATATTTACCTCTGTTTTTGTTCAAGCTGATGGATGCGGTCATGGTCGAGGCCAAAATAGTGAGCAATTTCATGCCAGAGAGTGTGTTTTATCTGAGCCTTAAACTTTGCTTCATCCCCTGCTGCGTAATAAAACAAGGGGAACTTAAACAATGTTATCTTATCTGGCAGCTGACCCGAGTGTCCA
>CAZUOL010000050.1:0-8223 GCA_964621845.1 uncultured Candidatus Saccharibacteria bacterium
ATTCACATCGTCAATTTTAGTTATGCCTGATTCTTTGAGCTGATCAATCACCATCAATTTCAGATCAACCAGATACTTGATATCATCGCCTTTGTCATCATGAGCATCGCGAAGGATCTTAGATTGTTCATTCTGTTCAGAACGATGAGCAACGAGGGTGAGATATGTAGCATCAAATAGATCTTTGGCCTCTTCACCAAACTCATAACATTTCTTGCAAATCATTGGGCCAATGCCAGCCACCAACTCACCCACGCCTGGCTCTTGTTTTATTTTTGCAACAACGTCGCAAATTAATTCTGCTTTTAGTGTATGCCAACTTCCGTGAACAAGGGCCACCACTTTATGATTTGTATCAGCGATAATCACGCTGGCACAATCGGCCGTGGTTTGAGATAACACTACACCTTTCTTTGCAGAATAAACAGCATCATAGTTTTCATACTCACCTGCCCCTTTCGCTTTTAAGATTCCGCTCTTAAACTCGTGCTTAATGTAAACCAATTTTTCATCACTAGCGCGTGAAAGGGTCTGGTTTGAACCCAAAGATAGACCCTTCGACTTCGCCATGACTTGCTCTGGATGGCATAACACCGCAAGGGCACGCCTGCGATTTTCATCAACATTCGCATCTGGATCGCCAATTCCTTTTTTGCCATTGAGTGATGCAAAAAGGCCTTCTGAAACACCACCCTGCCGCATAAACCAGCCGTGTTTCACCCCCATTTCTGAAAGCAACGCTGCAGTCACATACTGCACCCCCTTCACCACTACCCCCTCTCTGCGCCAGGGTCCGTCCTTGGCGCACTATTGGTTGTGTCGATGTAGTCTTGGCAGAAGCGTTCAAAAATTGCATTGGTCCAGCCAAACCCCGTTTGACTTGGGTACACGCCTTCGGTCGGTTCTTTTTTAATATTTACAACGTTGTATTTTTCTAAAAAGATACCCTTTGAATGAAAAGTTTCTAGGTTCGTTTTAAGCCATTTTTTCACGATTCGTTCAGCCACCCCATGATACCCATACTTCTCTAGCCCCTGCGTAACAAAGAAGTGTAGCGGCGCCCACCCATTTGGGTAGGCCCACTGGGTAGGCATGCGCTGCGGCAAGGCTTGTTTTATAACTACATCTTCGGTAGTGGCGAGTCCACCGGTAAATTCAAACCGGCTCAACCCACTCACCAGCATCTTAGCTTGCTCCTTAGTTGCCAGCCCTGACCACATAGCAGTGTAAGCTGCGAGTGAGGCTACCGGGCTCTTGCGCTCTCTTTTATAGTTGTAATCGAAATAAAAACCGCGGAGCTTACCCCACATTAACTGATTCACCGTTCTCTTGCGCTTGTTGGCAGCCTGCTTCCATTCTTCTGCCTCATCTCGAAGTTGAAGCATTTCTGCAGCGCGTTGGAAGTCTTTTTCATACTTATACAAATAGCAGTTTAAATCTACTGGCAGGTATTCTAAGCATCGCCGGTTAAACCGGGTTGTCATATCCCATCCGCTTTCGGCCTCTGCTAAATCATTTAAAACATTTATGTCGTAATAACGACTGAGGCCTCGATAGACCTGGTGATCAAACGGCTTTTTGGTACCCATCCACACATTGTGATACTCCTGCTTGGCCCACCCAATCGCCTGTTCTAGCCAGCGCAAATCAAGTTCGTAGGCCTCGTAAACATCGAAGATTAAGCTGGTTAAAAGTGGTGGCTGACTACGCCCCATCAGATACGTTTTTGTCGCATTCGGCACCATGCCATAGCGCTTGATTAAGTGGAGCTGATTATCTAAAATGCCCATCACCAACTTCTTGCGCTCTGGATTATTGAGCATGCCTTGCACCATGAAGTAACTATCCCAGTAGTACATTTCGTCGAAATTGAAGGTAGCATTTACATCATAAGCAGGCACCAAGAACGGATGTGGCAAGCCAATGGCACTTTCTTTATCGTCCGGCTGGTAACGTTCAAGGTTGTACCAGAACTTTTCGATATAGCTCCTGGCCGCTTTTACATCCGCTGATTGAAGATCTTTGTGCTTAAACAGCTTTCTGATTACTCTGTTTTTATTTTTTCGTATCATCACCCTCTAGCTTAGCAAGCGATGCGAGACGGTCAAGTTATTTTAGTAAACCGTTTGTCAAACCACCCCATTCAACCACCGTAAAGCCCTTACGAGCTGGTGCGCTTAACTGCTGGCGAGGCAGTGAAATCGGAGTATCAGAACCCCAGAAATCTAAGAATACGCGAATGACCGTATCCGGCTTTGGTGAAACATAAAGCGGAGCTAGTTGATCCATATCTTTTGTAGTCAGCCAACTCATAACGGTATACTTCTGTGCTGGTAGGCGCGATACCCAGAAATCAAGAAAATCTTGGCCTTCTTTCGCATTTAAACCGAGTTGCCTGAGTTGTGAGGCAATCACTTGCGGCGCATCGACTGTCTTCACGACTGTTCCTGCTGAAATTCCGGGGTACCGGCCATAGCCATAGCCTTCCCAAAACAGTGAATCATAGCTCTTGCCGTTGTACGTAAGCTGCCCGTTCGGACGAGCCAATACATTTTTCCAACCAGTTTTTTGGTTGTAATACGGATCTGAAACCGTCACTTTCGCACCAACTCGAACATCTACCTGTTGAGTCTTTTCAGGGTACAAGTACACCACTGGCTTTGCACAACCACCAGCAAAAACCAGCTGACCACGAATATAAACCAGCAATTGCCCGAAAGCATCTTTGTATACTACGACTCCGTGTTCTTTATGCACAAAATCCTCTTTGCTAATTTTTGCATAAGGATTGGTGGTGTCATTGTTGATCTTAATAAATGACTTGAACTCGTCATATGCTTTGGTTGCGAGTGTACTGTTGATATCCACCAATTGGTATATGGTCTGGCCATTTGACGATGTACCAATTTTTTGAATATCCTTGCTTGAAAGAATATCTGAACGGGTAATTGATGATGGGTTTTGACTACAGCCACGCGCAACTGGGTAAATATAGTCGTCTTTAGGATTAGAACCCGAATTCCATGCGTACCCTTTCAAGCTTTCAGGAATCGGGTGGTACTCGAGTTGTACGGTGGTGCCAATTGGCAACTTTACAAGGTAGCCAATGGCAGATAGTTGCGTGTCCACATACGTGGTAGTTGCCTTGATGAGCGAACTGCCACCAAGCCGCTTAATAGTTTCTTGTACGGGTTTATTTTCTGAGTCGTAGTTACGAGTAAAGGCACCGGGTATGGCTTCGTAATCCGTTGGCTTCGCTGCCTTCTGACCACCACCAATATCTAAGTCTTCAGGGATGCTCAGCGAGTCATATTTGACAGTTTTATTTAATACAACGCCTTTTTTAAATTCGCTTAAAGTTGGGTCTGTATGTTTTTCTGGGTCATCATAGTATTTATAAAACGAATCTGGCCGCGCAATCACGGCCACAGTGCCGTCAGGCGCCTTCTCGTAAAGATGCATGATCTCGCCTGGACCCGCCTGCTGTACCGACAGGTATATTGTATTGTCGCCTCTTTTGCCGACCTCATAGTATACCGGCTTCACATTACTGCCGTCATCAAACGTATAATACCCAAGATTGGCTACTTTTTTCGGGGCAGCTAACCAGGTTTCGCCAGTTGTTGGGTGTATAAAGCGCTCCACTTGCTCATCTGCGGGTGTTGCTGGCTCCTTCTTCGCCTGCTTAACATTCCCTCCGGCATCATAGCTCGTGTTGGCATTGTCAGCCGCTCGAAAATGCAGTCCACCATACACCGCGCCCGCACACATGAGTACAAAGCCAAGAATAATCAAAGCAAAAATAATTGTTTTCTTTCTACCTTGTTTTGCTGGCCCCTTGCTTTTATTCTTCTGTTCTTCTGGTGCAACATCGTGTGCAACTGAAGGCACCGTCGCCCCATTTAGTCTTTCGTTCTGCTCATCCATAGCCTCTCCCTTTGTTATAGCCTAAGTATAAGCACGAAGCTTGCTCCCGTAAATAGCTCAAGTGTTACGCCATGGGCTCGTTCTAGGGTCGGGGCAACAGTAAAACCCGACCAGATGGACGAGTGCTTTCATTGTTGGTGGACCTAGTGCAAAAAATTGGCGTCACATCGATACAGAACAGAGGTGGTGAAAAGATTTACTCTACATGCAGTGGAATAGGCACAAGAGTGGTTCCGTACACGAACGGTAATGCACCATGTCAGCTAATCCATTCACGTGTGCTATCTCTGCTAAAATACTCACCCGAATGTGCTGCTTCAACAAATTCAACCAAATATTCAAGATGCATCCCCGGGCTCCAAAATGGAACTTTTATTCCAGTAAAATCATGTTCGGCATAATCGATAGGAACGGTATCCAACAGATACAATTGAGCGTCATCATCTCCAATACTGCCCCAAACTAAGTTGCCTGCATTAACGATATCCATAAGAAGCCCCTCTTCTTCAAAGAGGCTTACAAGTCTGTCGGAAAAATCAGTGAGTGCATCAGAGATTTCCGGTCTTTCGTCGAGTAATTTTGGATCTTTATGCGGGTCAGTGTGTTCAATTTTTATGAATGGTTGCTGTAATCTGACATATTCTTGGCCAGGCATGCTTTTGAATAGTTTTAGCCTTTCAATGCATATTGAGGTTGGTGCCAGGTACAATCCGAGGTGACTTCTGGCTCTATTGTCTAACTGGATCATTCTTTTCTGTAGTGTTTCTGGTGACTGAGATTTGCCCGTAAGATATTTGTTTACGTTATTTTCGTCTCTAATTACAACGGCCTCGCTCCCAATGCCAACTATCTCATACTGCGGAACAACCAAGCGTGAGATAGATCGTCTTACGTCGAAATCTGGTAATAACTGTAGCCCACCCCTTACTGCAAGAAGTCCAGCTTCACGAAAGGAACGGCCTTGCAGATGCTTGCGAAGCGTACCTCCAACTTCTGCTTCATTGCGAAGCCATCTTGCCCCCTCCAGTCCAGTCTGCGCATAACTTACTAATTGCTTCTTCATTACTATATTATAGTAACAGAATTATGGTAATCAGTCAATGTATTGTTCCGCTGTGGAGTTTTTGTGGACCTGGTGCGAAAAAAATGGCACCCCATCATACAGGAACAGATGAGATGGAAGGATTTGTTGTATGTAGAATGGACACGCCATAAGACTGGCTACATGCCCGATGGGAGATATACCTCGGCTCAAGTAAAGACGAAGTAATTAAGCACACCATACAGAATCACCAAGGTAATAAGCAAGGTCGTAACAAAGAGCCCGATTTGACCTGCTCGTCTCCATGCTACCCACCCAGTGTAGATCCAAAATACCTGAGCAACTAGGTTGACGGCTAGTCCTTGGCCAGGATACTTCAATGAGGTTAGTAAAAAGCCTGTAAATGTCAACGCTGGCAAGAGCACCTGTGTTGCGCTCTCAAACAACTTCTTTTTTGTCATGATCACATTCTAACAGCGTTAAAGCCAAAACAAAAAGCACTCTTCAAAGTGCTTATGGTTTGGTGGAGATGGCGGGCATATAGCTTCAAACCGGGTCTGCTATGTTCTTTAGTTACCTTGCAGACTCGGTCTCATCATATAATTTCGCTGATCGCTCAATTATTTGCACCCTGCGGCTGCACTACCCCTAAGCATCATGAACAACGAGAAAACCCGACCTTACCGGTCGGGTGCTTTCGTTGTTGGTGGAGATGGCGGGTATCGCACCCGCGTCCAAAAGGTAACATCTGTACGTCTACGTGTGTAGTCTATTCTGGGTTTTTACAAACAAGCTTTACAGGAGAATAGACAAGAAAAAGGCTCGTTTGTCATCAGTGAATTTTCGGTGAGCGAACGCTGATAAACCATTCGCCACCTACATCAGATAATATGACACCAATCAGACTCTATCTGACGTCAAGTGATTGATGGCTGAGGCAATTAAGCTACAGCTGGCGCAAATGCTGGAACAGCAAAGAAATTCTTTACTGAAGCAACAAATTGCTGTGCAAATGTTTTTGCAGTTAGATATTGGATTACGTCCAAAATGCGACACGCGGATACAGATTGTTAAAGTCCTTCTGTCTAAACGTATGTCATCCCCGCTTAGTACATATAGGGGAACACCCTATTTTTTATTATACCACACTTCTTATGCTATTTCAACAATACCTCGTTAACGCTCGGTCTTATTTCTTAAACAAGCGAGTAACTGCCTCGATATCCACATGGTACTTATCAACCATCACTGCGGTAATAAAGTATGTCAGAATCAAAATACCCACACTTGCCTTCACAGCAGCATCAGAAGGAATGCTCAGCAAACTTACAACTCCGAACAGTATGCTAGTGGTCACAAAGAATGCGACAACTGAAACAAGGTATGCTTTTGGCCGCGTATCTATTTTGACGGGCATTTCTTTGTAGCTCTCTTTATTGATGTAGGCCTGTAGTCGCTCCACTTTCCCCCTTATGTTTGTGATCTCCATAAGGTTATGTAGTAGTTCATTGAGCGCCAGTGCCAGCAGCAAATTAGTGATTGTTTGATCCACTTTTCTTACTCCTTTTCACAGGTTTTACATTTTAATAGTGATGACTACTTTGCCCATTGTGCCCGCTTCACGCAGTTCGAACGCTTGTTGGATATCTTCAAGTGTAAATACTTTACCCACGTTTGGCCTCACAACACCAGCCTCCACTAATTTTGTGAGCTGGTCTAGTTTTTCTGTCGAAACGTGTGTCATCTGAGAAATTGATTGAATACCTTCTTTTTGCTGCGGTTGGCCAGCCATAGATACGGCCGTGCCACCATCCTTCAAAACAGAAATGGTTCGATTGAGTTCGTCACCCCCAACGGTATCAAAAGCTGCATCATAACCATGCAGTTTCACCGCATAATCCTCTGTTTTGTAGTCAAATACCTCATCCGCACCAAGCGCTTTTGCTAACTCAACGCCTTCACCTGAAGCACTCGTTGCTACGTATGCACCGAGATGCTTGGCAATTTGAATTGCAATCTGGCCAATACCACCAGAGCCGCCGGTGATAAGAATTTTCTGCCCGGCCTTCAGACCAATATGTTCTGTCAGCGCCTGCAGCGCACTCACACCTACGAGCGGCAGCGAAGCCGCCTCATCTGGCGTAAGATTTTTAGGCGCAGTCGCAACCTGGGTTCCCACCGTTGCGGCGTATTCGGCCAACGCACCACTATTACCGGCGACAACATTTGCCTGACCATATACCATATCGCCGACTGCGATATGGTTCACATCAGCACCGAGCTCCACAACTTTGCCAAAAATGTCACCACCCAGCGTCACAGGAAACTGCAAAGGAATCATCTCCTTCATGTAGCCCTCTCGAATAATGGTATCGAACGGATTGAGGCTCGAGGCATGCACCTCTACCAGCACCTGGTTGCTTTGTATAGTTGGCTTTTCAATATCAACAACGGCTATAACCGATGCATCACCGTATTCATTAATTTGCGCTGCTTTCATCTTGACACTCCTTACGATTTTTGCTATACTTTTTATAGTACTTTCAATAATAGAGTACTTTAATTATTAAAGCAAGTATATGTCTGTCACTACTCAAAACTCGGTTTGCAAACACAGCCTAAAAATACTAGGTGACTTTTGGACCATGATGATTATAGATATGCTCTCGGATGGCCCGCTACGTTTTCGTGATCTTGAAAAAAAGGTCGAGGATGTCAACACCGCCACGCTCAGTACGCGCCTGAAGCAGATGCAAGCAAGCGGACTGGTGAGCCGCACTGAAGTTTCTCGGGCTGATGTTACCTATGAGCTGACCGAGCTTGGCAAACAGGCATTGCCCATCTTGAACGCTGTAAATGAATTTTCTGAATTTGCGAAGCAAACCGCTCAGCTGTAACTGCATTGAACCAAATGTGCATCAAAGGGGGCTTTTTAGATAGAGCTGATGCCATTCTTGAAGGCCAAGCTCTTGTGCACGGGCATCCGGTGAAATGCCGGCCTGCTTAAGCCACTCATCAGCTTCTACTTTGCTAAAGTGCAGTGCACCGCTTAAACTTGAGCGGAGCTTCTTGCGCTTCTCTGAAAAACCGGCTTTAACGATTTTGAAGAAGTGCTCTTCGTTTACACCCGGGAACAATGGCTGTGTTCGTGGTGTAATGCGCACTATCTGACTATCCACCTTCGGTGGTGGCGTAAATAATCGAGCGGGCACTTGTTCACACAGATCCGCCTCGGCATAAAACTGCACACTCAC
>CAZUOL010000051.1:0-8710 GCA_964621845.1 uncultured Candidatus Saccharibacteria bacterium
GTAGTCTTTGGGGTGCACTTCATCCACGAGCGTTGTTGGGTAATTCAGCACATTAATATCGCTGTTTGCTGCCAAAAGCTTATTGAACGATGCTGCTCCCTGTACGAGATCACTCCTGGTGACATTGACCGCCAGCCAATACACCTCGGTTGTCGCGCTGGTACCCTTTACTGCCTTTACCATGTTGGCTATCTCGGCTTCGTTATCACCGTTGTTCACATTGTTGGTGCCGAGTACCACTAACACAGCGCCAGGGGCGCCTGCATCCCCTACCTTTTGCATATATGAAGCCGTAATCGGGATGCCAGTTTTAAGGGGTCGCCCCACTTCGGCGTCGGCAGTGACCGACCACCCTTTGGCAGATAATGTCGTCTTAAGGGGGGTGCTTAAACCAGCGCCAATCGAATCGCCGATAAGATAGAGGCTTTTATTGCTTGGGGCGCTGCTTGTGCTGGAGGCCGGGGCTTTGCAAGATGATTTTGCTTTATCCAAAAACTGTACGCCATATCTTTGGAAAATACGTTCTTCACACAAGGCTCGAGCCTCAGGACTTTCGTAGTTGGCACACGCAGGTACGTCTGCAAAAACGCCCAAAGGCCGTAATAATACAAACACCAGGATGGTTGCAAGAAGTATGGCGGTGAATTCGATTCTTTTAAGCCTTCTCATACGTTAAGATCCCGATGTTGACCAATGCCAAGGTTCGCTCGGCAGGTTTTTAAAACCAAACTTACCCGCATTGCCAGAAAGCCACTGGTAGCAGCGCGTACTTCGGGTTCTGCAGCTATCAAAATCGATGGCGAGGCCTACTTCATGTTGGGAGTTGCCTGGGCGTGCGGTTGGCGGACGGCAAGCACTTGCTTTGAGACTGTCATCTGCGCAGCCGTGTGCTACCCGGAGTTCTTTTTGGCGATCGTACGAACGGAACGATGAACCACTGAGCGTAACGCCGTCCTGCTTGGCAGCAGTAATCATGGCGAGTGCCCCCTTGGCGGCGCTGGCATTGACACCACTTGAGCTCGGGATGGCACCAGGAATACCACAGATCTTTATTTTTACCGTCGCCACCCTTCCGGGTCCGTAATCTTGCTGCACTCCCCCGTCCTCGGTTCCTGCTGGGCATGGTAGGCCCGAAGTGTCTACGCCCGCATCACCCGTTGCCTGACCGCTTGGAGTTGAGGTTGGTGCGGTATCCTCTTCGGCATAAACAGGGTGGTAGGCCGCATCAATGCCAGAGGCATTGGTGTAGTCGGCGAGATAGGCTTGGTAGCTCCGTGCCTCGCTGCTTACGCACAGTGACTTTACATTGTTCGTGGTGTCTGACGTATGAATGTCGACTTCCGCGCAGTCGCTTATGTATTTTTGCAGTCTTGAACCGTCTTTTGGTGCACCTTCGCTATCAAGCATGCCCTTATTTTGTAACGCATTGAAGTTCTGAACTGGGTCAATGTCATCGAGTTGGTTGCCCACGATGTAGTTTCCCCACGGGTCGACCACATAGCCGTTATCATCAGTTTGCACATTACCGTCTTGGGCATAGGCGCTACCAGAAAGTGTCGTTGAGGCAAATGCTTGCGCCTGCTGAAGTGGCGAAAGACTGGCGAGTGAATGAATGCTCGCCGTAATAACATCCCCAGGGTTTTGCCAGGCAATCGGTGATTGTGTTAGGGCGGTTGCTAGGAGTGAGTTGCTATTGCTTGGCTTGAGGCTTATAAATCGATCAAATAATCCAGCTTTTGCCATCTCTTGCCGTTGCTCTGCACGTACCTGCCTGCTTAAATCAACATAGGCAAGCCTGGTGAGAGGGCGCATTCCTTGGTTTCTACCTCTTGCTTCATAGAGCGCTCCAGAGCCAGCGCCGAAGGCGTTGCCCGCAGTTGGCCCACCCTCCTTTTTGCTAAACGTGGTCATTGTGCTGCTAAAAACATTGCTCGCATAACTTTTGAGCCACTGGGTTCCGACATACATCGCTGCTTCAGCGACCAGCCCCTTCACTAGGGCTTTACCAAGCGCTTCTGCGATTACCTTTGAAAGCGCTTGTTTTGCACCTGCCTCTGTAGCAGCAATAGCTGCTGTTCCGGTACCGGCGCTGAAAAAGCCCACTACTGCTTGTACGGCATATTCACCAACACTTAATCCGGCCTGGCTGGCGGGGTTTTGAATAATATTACACACATTTTTGCCTGCTACCTCTTTTGAAGAGAGGGCGACTAAAAATTGTAAAAAAGCATTTGTAGCAAGTCCATCACGATTGGTACTAAAATAGTTACGCTCGGCAGCGGAGGGTTTGGCGGTTGCGTCACCATTCATAAAGCGCATACCGGCCGATTGCGTCCAGCTCTTGCCTGATTTGGGGTCCTTTTGAATAGTGTTCATATAGGCTTTTAATAGACGGGCATCTACCCTTCCGGTGATGATGGCGTCAGCATTACTAATGGTAACCGAAGCAATTTTTATCAAATTCGCTCGCTTGTTAATAAGCGCCAACACAAGCGCAGCGCGCGCTGCGTCGCCCGCTTGGCACGACCGATCAAGAATGTCTGGCAAGGCACCTTTAAGTGTTCCCCCAACCGAAGACAACACTGACTTGCCAGTGTTTTGAAGCACCTCTTCACTGCTTTCTTCAACGATGTCACGAGCAATGTTGTCTTCAGCCTGTTTCGCCCCATTCTCAACAAGCGCATCTTTACCTTCTTCAGCGGCTTGTTTGTCGCCACTATCAAGGGCGTCGCCCAGATCTTCGCGGTTTTTCGTCGTGATTTCTGATTCGCCTTCTTGGGGCTCCATGGTTTGCTTGCGAGCGTTTTGAGTGACCGCAGCATCTACCTCATCATCAGGAACGCGCTCATCAAGCCCCGCTGCAAGGCCATCTACCGCAGCGCTGGTGCCAATACCCAACTTCTTATTTAACAATTTTGCAGCTTTGCTGCGGGCGCGCAGATTTTTTATGCTGCCACCAGGAAGGGTCTCGTTTGCAATGCCTTTAATTTCATTTTGGACATCAGCGGCTTCAGTTAACACGACGCGATCAGCGGCATCGGCGCCTTCTGCGGCGGGTAGCACAAGACTTACCTTTCCATCTGGAGCGGTGACGAGTTCATAGCCAGCCTCATCCATTGCTTTGGCGAGCTTGGTGGTGTTTGCTTCAAGCTGCAAGCTTTTAAACACGCTTGCCAGAGCTTTGGAGCGAGCATAAAAAGCGAGCTTTCCATAACGTGAATCAAGCACTGTGGAGGTGATAGAATTATATTTTTTTTCAGCATTGTTCTTGGCTGAAACCAAACTGAGCGTACCACCCCCAATCATCCCAAGGGTGACAACCGCCCCTACGGTAAGCACGGTCGCCGCTGATTTGCCTTTGTTTCGTGATATGCCACCAACTATCCGATTCGCCCAGCTCGAAAGCTTGCCACGAATTGAACTATCAATCGTATCGAGATCAGTAAGCTCGCCCGACCCCCCACCACCGGTATACGGTATGTTCCAAGCGTTGTCGAGGTCAGCAATGGCGTCCTGGTTTTGGGCTGCATCAGCAGGGGCGTTGCGCTGATCTTCGGCAGCCTGTTCAGCGGGTGTCTTGGTGGCAGCCTGTTGTTCACCATTCTGAAACATATCTCGGGCCTGACGTGCTGCAGGGTCGATATCTTGATTTTTTATATCTTCATCAGTCAGTGTGCTCATTCGCTACCCTATTATACCGCAGGTGTTCCAGGGGTCGGTTTTTGTGTGGTGCCGCTGCCTTTTTGTTGTTCTGACATAAGCTCGTATGCTTGCTGCGCATTCAAAGCGATCTCTTGCATTTTTTTGATTTCATCTGGGTTGGTTGTAATCAAACTGGCTTCGGTAGGGCTTGGTACCACCTGGATGTGCACGTGGTTTTGACCGGCAAACAACAGGCCCTGCCCTACTGGTAGCTGCGTGAGGCGTTTGCGCTCCTCGTTCGTAAGTTTAAAGACCGCCGTGAGCACGTCAACAGCAGATGAAGATTGCTTGAGTAGAATCTGCATACTTGAGTTTGAAACAATAGCGCGGCCGGTTTGCGAGCTCATCATGTCCTCCACATCTTGGCTGATGGTGGTGAGCCCCAAATTATACTTTCGGGCGCGCTTGGCCAGGCTAAACATAAAGTTGGCAGAATCTTGGTACTTCAATAATTGCCAAGCTTCATCTACTACCAACATGCGCTTCTTTTTATCTGATTTGGTAGTGTTCCAGATGTGATTGAGCACAATATACATAGCAACTGGCCGCAGTTCATCTTCAAGGTCACGAACATTAAACACCACCATCGCGTTGTTTATATCAACATTCGATTGCTGGCTAAAGATACCCGCAAAAGTACCGGTGGTATACTTGCGCAGCCGCTGAGCCATGCTTGGCCCACTACCCTGCATATGCAGCAAGGTTTCGTACAAGTCACCAATCACGGGCGGCGGCGTTTGGTGAGTTAACGGATCAGGGGTGATGCCGGCTTTGGCGTAGGTGTCAATTAAGGCTTGATCAAGATCGGCTTCTTCTACGGGGCTGAGGGCGCCACCCATCATCAGCCGGAGCAATCCGTGTAGGGTAATAATATTCGCCCTCAGGGCATCGTTAGCCTCATCTTTATCGATTACTTTGGGTAGATCAAACGGATTTATGCGGGTGGTAGAGCTGAGTGCCATTCGTATATACGAACCACCCACAGCCTCGCAGAGTTTTTGGTATTCATTCTCTGGGTCAATAATAATAATTTCAGTGCCCATCATCATCGAGCGCACCGCTTCAAGCTTGACCATGAATGATTTACCCGCACCAGATTTCGCAAACACCACCATGTTGGCATTTTCAAGACTATAGCGGTCGAAAATAACCAAGCCATTATTATGCATGTTAATGCCATACAAAATGCCCTTATCGTCAGTCAGATCCGCACTGGTGAACGGAAAGCTGGTAGAGATAGCGCCGGTGTTCATATTGCGGCGTACCTGCAGTTGATCGGTAAATTGAGCAATGGTTGAGTTCAAGCCTTGTTCCATTTGTACGGTAGCAGGTTTAGAATACACGAGTTGTTGGCCAAGGATGGTTTCAACTTTGTGCTGAATCACCTCGAGCTCCTCGAGCGAATTGGCATAGAGCGTGAAATAGAGGCTAAAACGGAAGAAGCGCTCTTCACCTACTTGGAGTTTATCGCGTAGTTCCTCGGCATCAATAATGGCTGCCTGTTTGCCCGGGTCACGTACCCTCCCCTTTTCGGCATCTATTTGCAGGCCGGCCTCCAGTTGGCTGACTTTTTTGCGTAGGTTTTCAAGCACCACGCGACTGGCAACCGGATAAATAAACATTGAAACATCAATTTCTTCGTCAATATTTATGACTGGCGAGAGCCAGCCGGTGAAGATTTGCCGTGGGTAGCCGTACACATAAAACGAGCGAGCGTAACGGGTACCGAGCCGGAAGTGTCCCGATTCAAGCTCGAGCGAGCTTGGTGCAATAAAGTCTCGCAACTCAGAGATGCCTCGTTTAAAGGCGGCCTCAACCTCTTGTTGTTCGCGCAGGCGTTGCTGCGTGGCAAGGTCAACCGCGCTCGGCTGTTTTGGGTTCTTCATTAATGCCATTATTGGGGTGCTCCTTGAATATAAGGTCGTCCAGCACTACCACTCCCCTTTGTGATAACGGGAACGCCCAAGGCTTGGCCATCGCCAATTGATTGTTGAGGCGCGGTATCAGGATTGTAGGAATTGTAATAGAGCTCAATCAGTTCTTGTGTATCAAGCGGTGCTCCTTGTACTCCCATTTGTTGCAAGCCATCAAGTACGGCGCCAACTCGGTTTTTTAGTTCAACCTTCGCCTTTTCAAGCTCGACCTCATTTATAGTGACCACGGGTTGCTTTTTTTCGAATACGCCAGAAAGAAGCTTTTTACTGCTTTCAAGCGCCTGCTTATTATTGAGCGCAGGATAATACGGGATCACAAGGTAGAATTGCTTGCTCATGATGTTTGATTCGCTGACTAAATCGGTAATAAAGTAGATGTAATCTTCCATCAACATGCCGAGCAACATGTTATCGAGGCCGTCGTGGATATTTTGTAATCGTTCTAGGTACGGCCCCATATCAATCTTGCGTGATTTCACTACAATTTGAATGTCAAAATAGAGCGAGTTAATAAAGCCTTGGTAGGCGTATTCTACCGCCTCTTGCTCTTGTTCGCTCATCAGATCAAAGTTGATGCTTTTTGCGAGCACCACCGAACGGAAGCTACCATCAGCCATAATAACTAAGCCATCGCGAATCTCCGAAATGAGTAAACTATTTTGGGTGCTATTTGGGTTTGCTGGAGTGGTTGCCGGTGGTTGCGTAGGTGCGGTTGGCGCACCTGTTTGCCCAGTCGGCACTTGGACGGGAACCATCGCGTTTTGAGGAGTAGTGTTTGGTTGTTGTGTTGGTTGCATATCTCTAACGTTTAAATACACCCCATTATTTCACAGAACAGGTACGGTTGTATAGGCTATGCTTATCTGCTTTCAGCTGGTTCTCAGCACGCAACCAGGTTTTGATAAGGATGTTGCTTGATACAGGCTGTTAAGTGCTTTTTTGAGTGATGAAGGTTACTTTTTGTGGTGCAGATTTATGACTACTTCGCCATTCGCGTTTTCATCCGCTTTTGGTTGCGGCTTGGCTTGCTGTCGAGCGGGCTGTGGCGGTCTGGGCTGGCCGCTCGTTTGGGGTGGCGTGTGTGCTCGCACCTTTGCTGGGCCAGTCTTGGCTGCTAGTACTGGTGCCGCCGGTGTGCTTGCAGGTGTTGTCGGCACTGACTGGAGCGCTTCTTTGCGGGCTTGTTCCACTACTTGCAGGGCCTCGGCGCGCTGCCGTTTTTCAACCGCGCCGAAATCCCGATTTACCTCCTGCACAGTTCGGTTACGTGGATCGTTGGCGTCGTACTGATCAATAACATGGGAGCTTTCGCCGTCAAGGGGCAAGGTTGGCCTGGCATAGCGGGAGAGCTCATCGGCGTTGAAGAGCCGTTGACCGGTATTGATTGCCTGAGCACCGTGCTTGCTGGCCCAGCCACGGCTATCCAGCAAACTCGAAAGCTGATTCAGCCTATTTTCCACCTGGGTCTGTGACAGCCCCTTGGTGTAGTTCTTCTCAACCGTTTTAGGTGCGGTAATAATAACTCGCTCTTCAAGACCTTCTTGATCCCACTTTCTTCTTCGCGGCTTGGTTTTAAATCGTAGCCACGAGGCGAGATACACTTCAACCGGTTGATCGCTCCGCTGGTAGAGCCCAAGTACACCACTGACAATGGCTATGGGTAGTGGGATGAGGCCAAGAAAGATCTGATAAGCAGCAAGCCACCAGCACATCCACAGCGAGGCAATCATTACGATCACAAAAATGAATTGCTTCAGGCTGAGAAAACCAATAATTTTATCTTCAGCCTCAACATCTTGCGGTACTTTATACGTCGCCATATAAGCATAAGTATACCATCTGTTAGCGAGCTATGGCAGTAGCAGCTCGTTAGCAAATAGAACCGATTCAGCCAAAAATAACTCCAAGTATTGGTACTGTTCTTCGGTTTGAGCTTTTTGTAGGTAGGTATAGTAGGCGTAACGTCGCTCTTTCTGAACGAGGGGCGGCATGGTTTGAGCCAATAGGGATTGAGCCAACATAATGAGGCGCCCTACCCTACCGTTACCGTCGCTAAAAGGATGGATTTTCTCGAACTGAGCATGTGTTTTTGCTAAGCTGGCAATGAAATCTTGAGGGGTATAATTCAGTCGCCTGATCAGTCTACTCATATTTTCAGGTATGCGCTGTGGATTACTGGTAGCAACAGCTGAACCCATAATCCGTACACCATGTTTGCGGTAAGCGCCTGCATCACCAACAAGGCCATTCATTAGCTTGCTGTGCAGGTTTAAAATAAGTTCTTCTGACAGCGACGCACCACTTGCCAGGCTGTTGAGTAACCAGAGTAGTGCGGCTTGATGGTTTTGAGCTTCCAGTTGCTCACGCTGGGTTTTATTTGTTAGCACCTGGTTTTCAAACAGCACGGCTTGTGTATCAGCTAGTGTCATAGTGCTGCCTTCAATAGTGTTAGTGTGGTAGGTCAGGTTGAGGATGAGGCTATCTAGTGTAGCTCGGTGCCTCAGAAGTTCATTAACAGTTAAGCGGGTTTTGTGAGCCTTCTTTTTAGTCTCGGTAAGCTGTATCTCGCTTATAACATCCAAGCCTACAACCTCATGGTATAGCTGTTCGATCAAAAGCTGGTTTTTAGCTCGCGGTTGCGCCCGATTATTCACCCATGCGTTCAGTGTTGCAAAAGAAACGCCAAGCTGGTGGGCGAGCTCTTCTTGAGATACAGCACTTGCTTCCAGTATTTTTTGCAGACGAATACTATCTTTCATAACTTTATAATACTATCAAAACTTTATAAAGATGTCAATGTTATATAAAGTTACAATAGTGATGACCATTCTTTTGTCATTCTGAGTGAAGCGAAGAATCTGTTGTTGGCCCCAAGGGAGATCCTTCGGCTTGCGCCTCAAGGATGACGCCGTTCAGACCTGCCGCATTGTTTGATAGACACTGTGCTTAAGGGCGAGCGGATTCTACATCTTGCGGTACTTTATATGTCGCCATCGAGATTACCCACCTATTGGACCTCTATCGCCAAGATCGTCATCATCTAAGCCGACCGGTGCTCCTGGTGGCCGTGCAGG
>CAZUOL010000052.1:0-15712 GCA_964621845.1 uncultured Candidatus Saccharibacteria bacterium
ATTTGCGCCGCGGTTTCATTGCGTGCCTTGCGAAGCGTTTCAACCTCCTGCACTAGTTAGCGACGCTTGTGGTCAAGCGGCAGAAGCTTATCTACATCAACTGCAATGTTTTTATTTTTTGCGGCCTCTTTGACTTTTTCAGGATTCTCTCGGATAAATTGAATGTCTAGCATAATTCCTCGCTTGGTTAGATGGTATCATCTTGATGCGGATCGCAACACCCTCGACACCGATGTGTGCCGCGAGCCGATCTACATTGATGATTGCATCTTCACACTACTATTATACCAGTTTCGTTTATCTGATTCTAAAGAATAAAGAGATTATTGAGTGACTTTTTTAGACGACTAAATGGGGTGCTCGTCTTCGGCGCCTCAATAGTCGGCAGATTTTCATACGTAAATCCTGAGAGGGTTAATTCCCAGTCATCCTTAGCAGCCTCGAGCCTTACGATCTGGTTTGTCTGCTCACTAAAATATATCTTGAGCGTCGCTCCCTGGATATTGCAAGCTTCAAACTGCTGAACCGAGGCGCGAGTTGCATCAGCCAAAAACGCTGGCAATTCATTGTTGATCGTAACTTCATATTTTTTTACGCTGCCCTCTTGGCTCATGTTTTTCATATCAAAAAACCGATGCTTGCTAAACGAAGTTTCGGCATCCGAAAGGTCTACCTTATAACCCCTGATCGTCATCAAACAGTTTTTAACATTGTTTTGATCACTTTTTTCGAGCCTTATCCATCTGCCCTTATACGCACTGGCAACCTTTTCAAGATTTGCACGAATCGCGCGAGATAGCGGATCCTTTGGCAGCGAATCAAGCAGCGTGCTTACATCATCCACCCGAAAGTATATCTCTCCGTTGATCTCAACTGCTTGCCCCTTCAGCGACCCCCCAGATAAGTTACCGGGTTTTAATATTACTTCGCTCTTACTCTTCTCCCCCTTGATAGTGCTGGTGAATTCGGCGGTATACTGCCCAGTTTTAAGGTCTCCCGTAAACTGGAGGTCCTCCGTTTTAAAAAAGTTGGCAACATGTGAAAACACAATACTCGCCTGATCGACTTTGTTCATAACCATGCCCAACCAGGCCAGCGCTGCCAAAAGCAACATGGCAACGCCAACCGTCAACAAAATCAACTTAGATTTTTTGTTCATCAAACCACCTTTCAAGTTCTACCAGCCAAACCGGCAGGGCATTTTTGAAAGCCATGCCACTAGATAATTTTTGACGAAGCTCATCAACGCTCATCCACCAGGCCTTTTGATAATCTTCACGACTATAGTCGGGGGTCTCATCTGTTTGATAGATAAATATGCTCATCACACAGCCAAACTCTTTAAATAGTTTTTTTCCAAGCAATATCAAATCATCTTCTGTAAGCTCAAGATGTAGCTCCTCCCTCATGCCGCGCAGTGCACCAACAAGATGTGATTCACCACTCTGTACGTGTTCTGCCATCGAAAAATCAAGGCCGTCAGGTGCAATTTTTCTGTGCGGCTGGCGCTGAGGCACCCAAATCTGCTGCTTGGCATTCACCAAAAAACAGCCGGTACCACGCCAGTATTCACCCCTCTTATTATATGTTTCAACATCGGCGTGATGCTCTTCGCGCATGACCGTACCCACCACCTCATCATCAGCATTCACTAAATCAAGCAGCTCGTCTTCTTCTCGAGTCATTACGCTACAACTTCAACACCGTGCCAGAAAGCAACGAAGTCGGTAAAGTTTTTACCAACTTTTTCTATTGATCCTTCTTTGGGGCTTGGGTAAAACCAGGCGGCATCGCTGTTCACCTCATCACCAACTACCACATTATAGTAGCTCGCCTCACCTTTCCAGAAGCAAATGGTGTGCGTTTGACTCGGCTTAAAAAACTCTTTTTTCATTGATGAGGCCGGGAAATACCAGTTACCCTCAATTCTGATCAGATCTTTTTGGTCTGCTTCGGCGATCACCTGATTATTCCATAACGCCTTCATATACCTAGCTTACTACGGCCTCAGTGTACCCGCAAATACCTGCCAAGCAAGAGCAGATTTTGCTACTAAACTTAGGATGATGTACGCACGTTCTCCGTATAAATAGTCGACCCATTTGCCTATTTTTCTATATTGCAGCACCATATTGAGAGCAAAACAGCTAAAGAAGCAAAATATTGAGACAAAAATCCAATACACAAACGTCGGTGGCTTACTTCCGTTCTGAGCCGAAAGCACAAAGTACAAAACAATTACTAGCCAGGGTACGATACCGGCAAAACAACCAACCCAATAACTCAACCAGCTCGGTTTTAATGCACCCTGATTCGCGACTTCCATTATGAGTCCAGTAAGATTCATAATCGCGGTCAATGCAAAAATCATGCCGAGACTCCCGGCATCATAGACGCCCACGAGCAGCGCTATCGCCACCATCATAGTACTCGCAGAAAGCGAATACTCAATCCATCGAGCTTTGTTTAAGCCACGTTTTAGATTTTTCTCATAAGCCTGGCGGTACACCGTTGCAATTATCAGGTGGGCGGCTGCCGATAGCAAAAAGAAGGCCACAATCAACCATGCAAGCTGCACGCTAAACAGTGTCTTGCTCGCCGGTTCGAGTGATTGAGTAGCTTGATTGAAGTAGAGGTAGCTACCAGTTACGGGGAGTTTAAAGTCGGTACTTAGTATTAAAACAAGCAATGCCTGAAACGCATGAAGACCAGCCATTTTTAGATTGAAGCTTCTGAGCTTTAAGAGCTTCGTTTTTTGTGATTGCTTTTGCTGTTTCATGTACCCTCCCATTACGCTTTCAATTATATACAACCTGCGGTTTATTTATTCAGTTCTGAGAGCCTCAACCGGATCGAGTTTCGCTGCTTTGCGTGCTGGTAAAATACCTGCCAGAATTGCAACTATCATCAAACCAAGCACTAACCCAATAATAGGGGCCGGCTGAAATAACAACAATTTCTCACCCGTTCCCAACTGTATTTTCTCAGTAATCCATGGATTCAGCGCCGTACCAAGCACAAAGGCAATCCCCGCACCAAGAGCGCCACCAAGCAAACCAATCCATGCCGCTTCAAATCGAAACAGCCACGCCACATGACGGCGTCTCATGCCCAGCGCCTTCATTAACCCGATTTGCTGGGTACGTTCTAACACACTAATGTACTGGGTGTTAATGATACCAAAAATCGATGCAATCACTGCCAAGAATGCAAAACCAACTACAATCCCTTGAAGAATATTAATGAACTGCAGTAAAAATGCTTGGGTTTCTTCAACCGAAAGCGATTGATAGCCCCGCTTTTTGAGCCTTTCTTGGACCGCCTTTAGATTATCGGTATTTTCACCATCCTTCACCTTCACAAAAACAGAGGGATATTTTTGATAATCTGCCGTCCCTTTTGTTGCCTTATTGTTGAGTGATAGTGCCGCATCGTTGCTTACAAAAAGATAAAGCTCAGTGCCCGGCTGAGCCGTAACCGGTTTTTTGAGTACCGCTACAATCGTAAACTCAGTCGTTGCAATGTTGTTGGTTGCAAGCATTTCTAATGAAGTAGCGTCTGCCCCCATTGCTATCTTTTGTGCAAGCAGCCTCGGTTCTACTGGCTTTCGAATCGCAACGGTAACCGTTTTGCCAATGGCTTCTTCAGGTGATCCAAATCCAAGCGCTTCAATATAACCCTCGGGCAATAGAACTTGATCGTCTTGAAAGTCTTTCGGCACCGATCCCGCGAGTGTCTCCGGCTTCTGGGCAGGACTATACGCTTGTAGTGTAGCCACATACTTTTTTTCATCAGCTCTGGTGATATATGCGGCATTCACCGCAACGCCTTCACGAACAGTTTGTACTCCTTCGATTTTTTTTATTTTTTCCAGATCCGCACGAGTTAAACGCTCTATTTGTGTCACCGCCCCTGCGTTACTGGTGCTCGCACCAAAATTAGGATCATACTCACGAGGCTTGCTTGTATCACCATTGCCTATCACCTGCTCATCTTTCGTAACTATTAATTCTGCAGGGTCAAAATTATCAGCAATCACCCGGTTAATAAACTCTCTTGCTCCAGTACTGGCGGCAATAGTCAGCGTAAGCGTAAATGCCCCGACACCAATGGCGAGAGCAGTGAGTATGGTCCGCATCTTTGCCTGGGTAATACTGCGAGCCGCCCGTCTGATGATATCTCGTAATCTCATTTTTTACCTCGCTTCGGTGCACGTTTTTCTGTTTTTACGACTTCCCCATCTTTAACATATATGCGCATGTCGCATTTGCGAGCAAGCTCCTCATCATGGGTCACAATGATGAGTGTCACCTTTTTTTGCTTATTGTAGCCAAATAACAGTTGTTCAACTTTTTCTCCCGTAACAGAATCAAGATTACCAGTAGGTTCATCCGCAAATAAAATCTCAGGCTCTACAGCAATCGCACGGGCAACGGCCAACCGCTGTTTCTGGCCGCCTGAAAGATTCTTGGCTTTTTCTTTTCTTTTATCAAGCAGTTCAACTTGTCGTAGGGCATTTTCAATAAGTACCTTGCGATCTTTACGCGCTACTTTTGCAATTTCAAGTGGCAAACTGACATTATCTTCACAACTTTCATTGCCCTGAATAAAAAAACTCTGGAATATAAAGCCAATCTTTTCTGAGCGAAAGGCATCTACTTGTTTTTCTTTCAAACGTAAGATATCCTGACCGTCAACGAGAATCTGCCCCTTCTGAGGTCGGTCCAGACCGCTCATGGCATGCATCAAGGTACTCTTGCCCGAACCTGATTTGCCGACAATCGCCACGCTCGTACCACTCGGTATGACAAAGTTGACATTCTTCAGCGCTAAAAAAGCCTGCTTCTTTTTCCCGTACGTTTTGGAAACCTCATTTACCTCTATCAAAACCCCTCCGTATTATTTTATCTACAAATCTTTTAATGGGATGCCTGTTTTAGCAGAAACACCACGAGCCCAATCCAGTAAACGATCGAACCGAGCATCACGCGCTCCGTTTTCAACTTCAACCTCTTCCAGTCGTTTCAAATAACTATCCATGGTGTTTTGTAGACGGTCTAAAGAACCTTTTACGTCGCTCACTTCTGATTCGATTTTATTAAAACGATCATCAACTTGCTGAGCAAAACCGGCGATTACGTCGGAGAGATCTGCCACTGCCTTGTCAATCTTTGCATCTACGCGTTCTTCGAAGTCATCAAACTTGCCGTCTACGCGTTTTTCGAAGTCATCAAACTTGCCGTCTACGCGTTTTTCGAAACGCTTTAATTCATCTGAGAGCTTTGTGATATCTTTCTTAGTGAGATGATCAGACATACTAAAAGTATAGCATTCTACGCTGCAGTTTAGACTTATTTTTGAAAGCGCAAGCGAGCAATCAACCAATCACGCGGCAGTAAACTAAGGAACCATCCGGCACGCGGGCCCGAATCTTTACCAATCAGGGCTTGATAAAGTGTGCTGAACAGCTGTTTTGGCTCCAGCTCAACCTGGTCTTTAAAATCATAGATTGCCTTATGGAACCATTCGCCTTCTGCGTCAGCTGGTGCTGCAGCAATTTTATCCGCAAGCGCAGCCAAGTATTGCCTTTGCGCTTCGTGAAAGGCCCCCGCATCAATAGCCTCTTGCAATTCAAACTTGACTTCTTCGGGCGCACTTTTTTGCAACCACACATCAATAAATTTGAGTTCGCGTACTAATGTTTCGCGTTCTTTTTCAGCAGTCTCTTTGTGCTCTGTTCGTCCGATAACCTCGATAGTTTTTTCAGCGTCTTTGAGTGAGGCTTGGTAGCTGGCTACGAGATGGGTAAACGGAATATTACTTGCGGTTGGCGTTTCAACCCCGTGCAAACAGAGTTCGAGCAGTTGCTGCTCGCCCTCAGTTTTATCTGGCTTGTTGAGTAATTCGGCAAAATCATCAAACAACTTCATTAATGCTTCCTGCTCATCAAAATAGAGCATCTTACTCGGAGCTGAACGCAATATAAAGAACCATAAAATCTCGACCGGCATTAACTCGAGCAACTGTGCTGCGGTAATCACATCACCCTTACTTTTGCTCATTTTTTTAGTTTCACCAGTTTTATTTATAAAGTCGTAAGGTACTGGATATGGCGCCTCGCCTTTAAAGACTTTTTGTACGATTTGCCTACCAGTATCGTAGCTGCCACCTTTGGTCGCATGATCACGACCAAACGGCTCGGCATGCACCCCCATTAATGCCCAACGCGCCGGCCAATCTATACGCCAATTGAGTTTTACTTTCCCCTCACCATAAGCAAGTTCAACATCTTCACCATCTACCGATACGTACACGATCGTTTTCGCCTCAAGGTCGATCGACTTAAACTGGCGATTTTTCAGCCGGCCATTCTCAATCACTTGAATCGGCGACCACTGCTCATCAAGCTGGCGGCCAGAAACCTCTTCCAGTATGCTGCGAATTTTAGCAATATTACCTAGAGCCGTTTCAATGGCGGGTACAAAGTAACCGCTTCTATACTTTTCGTGAGCGCGTACGACTTCCATACTTAGTTTCATTTCTTGGGCAGCATCAATCAATGCCTGTACAAAATAATCAGCATACGAAGCAGCTTTGCCATCAGGTGAAGGAACATCACAGAGCGGCATACCAAGATACTGTTCGAAGCTCTCATCCACATCCACCGGCACTTTTCTGAAAACATCCAGGTCATCGCACACATGTATGTGCCTCGCCTGACGACCACGACGTCGAATTTCAACGGCGATAATCTCGGCAGTCAGTACCTCACGCAGTGTTCCCAGGTGGTACGTACCACTGGGCGATACGCCGGATGAAACAATAATTTCGCCCGTTTTGTGGCGCTCCAAAAGCTCTGCTACTATTTTATTCAGCCATTGCATAATGGGCCTCATTATACCCTATCTGACACTGAATTTACAGATGTAAGAGAGCTAATGCACGGGCAGTTCAACAGCTTGCTGCCAAATAGATTCGAACTGAGTTTGAAATAACCGTACTGCAGTAGGGTTTTTAGTAACGATTGTTAGTCTATTTTCAGTGTTTTCTTTATCACTAAAAGTCACCAGTGCTATTTCACGATCAATCACAACCACATGATAGCCCTGTTCTTCTTTAAGATGCCGCAGCTTAACACCTAATCGCTGCCACTTGTGTACTACATGATAGTTGGACGGCTGAACACGCTGTACCACGTGCCTGATATACACACCTCGCTTGATCGCATCAGACTGAGTTTTGTATAGCTCTTTAGAATAGGCAATGCCAATGGCATACACAGCAATCTCGTGCCTCGCCCCTTGCGCATGACGGATATATTCATCATATACCGCCTGCCGCCCAGCAATCATAGAGGTCAACTGCGCTGAATGCTCATTTGAAGCTCCTGTGGCATCCAGTAAGCGTCTGAGGCTCGCCACCTTCTCCTGATATGCCAGTGTGAACCCACTGGTTTTTTCAACCACTTGATACGAACGCGGTCGACCGCTAAGTCGCTTGATGAGCCCGAGCGATTCCAGCTTTTCAAACATCCTATACACCGCGCTCGGATACACCATTAACGTACTGGCCACCTCTTGGGCGGTGAGCGGTTTTGTAGAATCTAGAGCTATTTGATACGTTTGAATCTCGTGATCGCTCAAACCCAGCTTTTCTAAATATACCAGCTCTTCAGCTTTCAATTCCCGCACACTAACAGACATGTTTGCTTTCACAATTGCATTTTAACATTTTTTTGTTAAAACATACAATAAAACTATTCATGTTTATTGGCAATAGTTTTATGGTAATGATAGAGGTGCTTGGTGTTAATGCCGGCCCTTCTGAAAGGAATAAAATGACTACTGAAATCTCCCCTACAAATAATCCATCCCCTACTTCTCATATTGTCGCAGAAGGACATGGCGATAGTTATGATACTACGTTCAACGATGAACCTGCACGTATTGGTTCAATTGAGCCCAATGTAACCATTGCCGAATACACGGTTCACTCCCCTAAGGTTCTGTATGCTACATCCGGAGCTGTAGGGATTAACGATCGTAATCACAACACGGGTACATTTTTCACTATCCCTATTGGCAACGTACACCTAGAGACAGGTGTATCTGGGCTACGCTACATTTCTCGAAAAGTCAGCCCAGAAGTAACCGAGGAGACCATCAAACAACTTACGTACCTCCGCGAAAACGGCATTGGTGACGATACTTGGTTTAGTTTACCTCGGTCAGAACAGTTTGCTCGACTATGGTCGGTTGTCGGTGATACGGGCATGCAAGAAATCATACTGCCCAACGAAAAACCTGCGTATATAAAACGTGAGCTAGATAATCCCTCCGGATCTCACTATGATCGTGCCTATCTGCACACGCTCCAACACTATGAAGAGATCGGTTTCTTACAGCCTGGGGATACGATTATGGATATAAGCTCTGGCAGTGCCGGCATATCCTTAGCACTTATCGGCACATTACTTGGCTACAAAGTGGGCATTACCGTCCCAGAAGAACTACCGGCGAATCGTCTTTACCCAATCCTCGCTTTTGGCGCCGTCGCAATCAATGCAGGCACGGGCTATGTTCCTCGAGCAGCACAAGTACAAGTTGCACAAATACAAGGGTATCGAGGTGCCGAAGGCTGGGTAGAAACACGCCCATCAGATAGAAGTGGCCGTTCCATTTTATTCCAATTTGAGGGTAAACAGCGAATCTGTTATCTCAACCATTCGGAAAACGAGCTATCACCACGAGCTTTTGCGACCATTGCAGACGAAATCGTTAGCCAACAGCCTGGTCTTACCCATTTAGTGCTCGCTGAGGGCAACTGGACAACAATCACTGGCATTGCCAGACGCATCCGACAGCTCAAACCAGATACAAGAATCATCAGCTATCAGGGCGAACATGACGGTGGCATTACAGAAAATTATGGCACTACCGTGCCCGATGTTGCCTTAAGGTTTTTTGATGATTCACTTGTAGATGAACGTATTGTCGTCACCAACGACCAACGGAACACTATGCGGGAAACTGCACCAGAACTAGGCAATAGCACGTTGATGGGGTTATACGTGGATCAACAAATTACCAATACGAACCAAAATTCAGTTGTCGTATCGCTTGCCTATGATTCGTCTTCTAAATATAAGCTTGCTTAGAAATGTGGTTTTTGCGAAGGTTTCTCACCTAATGGTGCCTTAGCCTGCTTGGCGTATCAAACCTGAGACGGCCTGACGAAATTCATGGGCATATTGACCAAGCTCTTCTGGCGTTTGGTGCTTATGGGCAATTTCATCTGCCAGTGAGACACGCCGATTCTGATCATAACCAAAAAACACCTGCACCGCACTGAGTGGGTCTATGACTACCGGTGGTTCAACAGCAAACCCAACTACACTACCCCAGACCGTAAGTACCTGTTCCCGAACGCCTGTAATTTCTGCATAGTCATTTACCTCAAACTGTCCGCTCGGATATCTCACCCAATTATTCCCTAAGGCCATCGTAATGAGCGGATGGGCACGCATATGAAGCGGCACTTGTTCGGCGCTATAAGAAGATCGAATGATGTCTGGCTGAACCAGCCTCGTAGCATTTGGTGATGTCATCGTAACGTCCTTTCCTAGGCAATCGATTCAATCGTGTAGGCTGTTTTTCCTGCAGGCAATGTAATCTCTACTTTTTCGCCTACTTTTTTACCCATGAGCGCCTGGCCAATTGGCGACTTATCAGAAATCTTGCCTTCAAGCGGGTTTGCTTCAACTGAATCGACAATGTGATATACCACCGGCTTTTTGCCGTTCTTTAACGTCACTTCGTTGCCAATACCAACACTGCCTTTGGGGGCCCGTTTGACTATTTCTGCATTTGCCAAAATATGCTGTACTTCGTCAATGCGGCTCTCAAGCCGCTCTTGATCTTCTTTGGCCGCATGATATTCAGCATTCTCACTAAGGTCACCTTGATCACGGGCTGTCTTAATTGCTTCAATTGCCTCTACTCGCTTTGTTTCAAGCTCGGCAAGCTCTGCTTTCAATTCGGCAACACCCTCTTTTGTTAGTTGAAACTCTTTCTTCATAGTATGCCTTTACTACTTAGTTGCTATTTTCAAACACCAGTTTTAAATAAAGTGTCAGTCTACGGCTGACACTGTGAACAAAATTACTTTTGTGCTCCAATTCTAACAAAGCATTTTTTGTTTGTAAACCAGCTTTTTTCTACATGTAGCGTATGCACTTATGCTTATTACACTACCTATAGCGTTTTATAGCAAATTGAGTAAATCGGCCTCTGTTATAATTTGAGATTCTTTTTCAGTTCGTTTCTTATACTCATAGCCACCCGCTTCAAGCGATTTTGTACTGACGACTACACGGTGTGGAATCCCGATTAAATCAGCATCCGCAAACTTCTCGCCAGCTCTTGCGTCACGGTCATCATAGAGCACCTCTATGCCCTCTTCTTGCAACGTTTGATAGAGCCTTTCAGCCTCTTCATTGGCTCCGAGTGAAATGAGGTGCACTTGAGCCGGCGCAATATTTTCCGGCCACACCAACCCATTCTCGTCAGCCAACTTCTCAACAATTACACCCATAACCCGCGTGATGCCGATGCCATAAGATGCAAGATACACAAGCTGCTCCTTACCATCTTTATCCATGTATGTAATACCCATCTTGTCGGATTTTTCTGTGCCAAATTTGAAGATATTGCCAACTTCGGCACTCTTCACTGGCTTAAGTTGCTCTTTGTTAGCACCAAGCTCATGAGCAGCATCGTCGAGAACCTCTTCATTCACAACAATTGAATGATCTTCATTGGCATACAAAATATCCTCACCTGCATCGCAAATTGTTTGAAACTCGTGGCTAAATTTTGTAAATGCACCTCCACTTGCGAAAGTAACAAACGTGCTATCGCCAATACCAAATCGATTGAAGCACTCTTTATATGCCTCAATAACCTTCTCGTAATATTCGTCCATGTCTTTTTCGGTAGCATGTAGCGAATACAGATCTTTCATTAGAAACTCACGACCTCGCATAATGCCGCTCTTTGCTCTAAGTTCATTACGAAGCTTGGTTTGAAATTGGTAAACACTTATTGGGAGGTCTTTGTAACTATTAATATATTGCTGCAACATTTCTAAAATAGCCTCTTCGTGAGACCAGGCAAAACCAACCTCTGTGCCATCTTTAAGATTAGATTTAAACCATACATCAACTACATCATCATCCCACCTGCCTGTACCCACCCACGTCTCTTTAGATTGTAGACTAGACATGATCAGCTCTTGCCCACCGATTGCATTCATTTCTTCACGTACGATCTGTTTTATATTTTCAAGCACCTTCAAACCCAGCTGCGTGTAGGCATAAACACCAGCCATGACTTTATAGACATAACCTGCCCGAATTAAAAGCTGGGCGTTTTTGGCAACTTCATCTGCCGGAGCGTTTTTCAGTGTTTTGGTAAACAATTGTGAATATTTCATAGTCTCCTACATTCTATCAGAAAGCGTATCTATCATTGCTATGCAGCTGGCATAAAGTACGTACCCGCCGCTCCGTGTAACAAACGGCCAATCGGATCTTCTGCTCTCCCATAACCGAGGTGCATCCCAACGCCTTCCTCAAGTAACATTCGCGCTGCGATGAGCTTTGTACGCATTCCGCCACTGTTATGTACGGTGTCTGTTTCAACCGCAAATTGAGCCACATCATTTATGTCAGTGACGGTTCTGATGAGTTCAGCTTGTGGGTCACTCGGCTCTGCCGTATAGAGCCCGTCAACATCAGTCAAAATAACAGGCTTAATGGTGTCCCATACTGCCTTCTTCGCGAGTCCTACGGCAATAAGGGCCATAAGCCTATCGTTATCCCCAAACTTAATTTCATCATCAGCGACCGCATCGTTCTCGTTTGCTACAGGCAGAAGGCCCAACCGAAAAGCCGCCATGAGCTTGGTAATGTACGCATCCCCCTCTGCGGTATGAAGCTCGTAAGGTGTTATGAGGTGTTGGCTGACATGGCAAGGCTCAAGATAGCGCGACCAACGGTTCATGAGTGGTATTTGCCCCGACGCCGCTAACGCACTAAGACTATCTGGGTCATCGGCATACTGCCTTCTGTCAATGCCGAGTTCAGCCGCTCCTGCAGTAATTGCAGCCGAACTAATGAGCATGGTGTCGGCACCACGCTCTTTTTCTTCTTTAAGTGCGTTTGCTATGTTCATAAAGGAGGCCTCATCAAGACGGCCGGTTTCATCAGTAAGGGTGGTAGTGCCTACTTTTACAATGATAAGTTCTTTCATATTTTCCCTTGGTTCAGTTTCGGTTATTTGGCATAAAAATACCCCTTTGCTGGGGCGTCCGATCTGATTTTCTTATTTTTTAGGTTAAACTCACATACCCCAGCTGTCACGCAGGTGTCGGTACGGGCAAAACTGAAATGGTATATTGATATGCCATGACCATATTTATAACACAGATTTTATTTAATGACAAACAAAAACAGGAATGCCATGAAGTTCTTGCTTGCATGCAACATAACGCTCGGCAAGATACTATCACTTTTTTCAACCAAATAGCAGAGTGCTAAACTCAGTACAAAGGTGTCAATGCCAACATTCCATTGGGCGTGCGCCAGCGCAAACAAGCCGCTCGTAATAAGCGCACTTCCCCAAAAAGGCAGCCTTTTACGCAAGCCGCGGAATAACACCCCCCGAAAAATAATTTCTTCTAGTAACGGAGTAAGGATAACCAGGCTTATAAATGCTACCAGGCTATCAAGGCCGCTCAGACTACTTGGCAATCCAACATCTTGCGCTTGATTGGCATTAAAACCAGGAATCAGCTTGACCGCAAGCGCTGCAAAAGTAACCGAGAGCGCAGCGTATACAAATAACACCGGTACAACGAGCAAATAGTTTTTTACGGCGGTCTTTTTTAAACCAGTCGCCTGCCAAAATGACTCACGTCCCGGATTGAACTGCAGCAACACGACTGCCGCCAGCAACCCAGCCAAGGTGTAGCAGCCTACCTGTAATGTTTGTGAATGAAGGTAAGGCATGAGGGGCTGCACCAGTATTGATCCGACTAATTGAGAACCAAGAAACAAAAGTGTTGCATAAAAAATAACCACTAGGGGGTGTTGAGAATGAGGATCTGGATGAGCGGGCTCTTCTTGCATAGCGCTGAACCTAGAACCGCTTTATATCTACGATGGTGATAAGCAACGCCATCAACAGTAATAATGCCATACCCGTGCCATGTATGCGTTCTTCGGTTTCTTTACTCAGCGGTTTTTTCATAAGTTTATAGGCAGCCATCACAAACCAGCGTCCACCATCAAGTGCGGGTATGGGCAGACTATTGAATACCGCAAGGCTGAGCGAAATAACCCCAATCAAAAACAATACAAAAACAAACCCCTGGCTCGCCAGCGCTTTGAGGGTTAAAAATATACCAACTGGGCCAGTGACTGACTGCGAAGCAGTGCCAGCATGTCCGGTAAACAAATTAGCAAGTGCATGAAAGATACCCTGATAAGTGGCGATGGTAAGCTGCACCGTCGTGCCAATACCAACCACCAGTGCCGACCATGTTGATCGCACCACCGAGTTATCTTGGGGGGCAACGCCAAGTGCACCCTGCTGAGTGTCGGATCGCAGTGCAACCTGCTTGGTAAAGACTTCGCCATTGCGAACATACGAAATCTGCACAGTCTGGCCGCGGTACTTCGTAGTAGTTAACTTGAGCTGATCACTCGTATTTATTGGCACATTGCCGATCATCACGATCTTATCGAGTGATTGCAAACCAGCTTGTTTGGCCGGTGAGCTATCTTCGACAGCCCCAACCAATACCTCCTGCCTTACCACATGCGCATCACTTTTAACTTGAAACTGACCAGGCACGAGCTGCGGCATGCCAACAAGCGCTAACAACGTGAAAATGCCGGCCGCCGTCAGCCAATTCATAGCAACGCCAGCAAATATGATCAGTGTTTTTTTGCCAAAACTCGCCGCACCGAAGCTCCCTTTTGCAGTTGCTGAAGTATGTTCGCCTTTTAGTTTTACAAAACCACCAAGCGGCAACCAGTTTAGCGTATATTCGGTGCCATTCTTTTTGGTAATTGTTTTTGCTTTGGGGGGGAAGCCAAGCCCAAATTCTTCTACTTCTACTCCGTTGCGACGTGCAGAAATAAAGTGCCCCCATTCATGCACCACCACCAACAAAACAAACAATATCAAGCCTATAATGATCAAAAGCATTCACTTAATTATAGCAGATTACGCGCCATGACGGCGATCACGTGCAGCGTACCACGCAAGCGCTTCATCCAGATCGTTGCGTGAAAAGTCGGGCCATAGTTTTGTAGAAAAATAGAGTTCGCTATACGCCAATCGTGCCAGCATAAAGTTACTTATTCTTTGCTCGCCACTCGTTCTGATAGTGAGATCAACAGAAGGTAGCTCCGGATGATACAGATTATCGAGTAACACATCCACGGTGATATCACCCGACTTGATGCCGCTCGCTACAACCTTTTTGGTCGCATCGGCAACCTCTTGCAAGCCGCCGTAGTTAAAACAGAGCGCCAATACACCTCCAGTGTTGTGTTTTGATTGCTCCTCTACACGTCGTAACACTTTTATGATCTTCTTCGGCACCCGCTCTTCAGAGCCCAAAACAATGATTTTTATATCCTTTTCGAGCAATTGTTGTAACTCATAGGTGGCAATATGCTGCACAAAATTAAGTAAAAAACTGACTTCCTCTTTTGTTCTATTCCAGTTTTCGGTTGAAAAGACATATGCCGACACATACTTCACCCCTACATCATAGGCATGTTCACAAATCTCTTTTAAGGTTTCGTACCCCTTTTTATGACCCTCGAAAGGCTGCAAACCTTTTTCTAGCGCCCATCGGCGATTACCGTCCAAAATCAAGCCAATGTGCTGCGGCACAGCACCAGATTGAGGATTGAAGACTGAGGACTGGAGACTCATGATTTCACTCGCAAGGATTTAGTCAGCGCATGTAACATTCGTGATACCACTATACACTCTTTTAAAATTTCTGTTGTTTCAATACCGTGTACTTTACTCTTTATTATTAATTGTGTTTCAAGTTCTGCAAGAGAACCAAGAGCAATATTACAAAAATGGATCGTATCGTTGTTGCCAAAGCGTTTTTGGCCTTCGGCAATATTACTAGGGATCGAAACCGCTGCACGCTTCATCTGATCGCAAAAAGTCCGTATCGTTCGTCAGCCGGCAACGACTTGCAAAGGACATAAACTGAAGCGACCAAATCGATACTTTTTCGCCAGACCTCAAGCTTTTGGTAGTCATGAGTTGGCATCTCTTCAATCTCCGTTCTTCAGTCCTCGATCTATTTACACCGTCATGATTTCTTGTTCTTTGGCTTTGTGTGACGCTTCTATTTGTTTTTGAAATTCGTTAATCATTTCAGTAATTTGCGTCTCGGTACGTTTTACATCGTCCTCAGAAAGCTCTTTGGCATCCTTTTTATTTTTTGCCTCTTTGAGCGCATCGTGGCGAATGTTTCTGAGCGCAATTTTGGCTTCTTCCACTACATCGCTCAGTGATTTAACAATCTGACGGCGCAGCTCTTCAGTCAGTGGTGGCATAGGAACACGTATCACACGCCCGTCGTCACTTGGGTTCAAGCCCATAGTCTGGTCATT
>CAZUOL010000053.1:0-7357 GCA_964621845.1 uncultured Candidatus Saccharibacteria bacterium
AATAGACAAAGCCTATTTGCACCAGCTTTTCATACATGAGAGTGAGGCTAGACTCAATTTGGTTCCACGATGAGTCGACGTGGTGCACCAGCGATAAATGTGCTAGAATATCCTAGCGTTTCGGGTGATTAGCTCAGTTGGCCCAGGAGAAAAAGTCCATCTCGTATCGAGATGCTCCAAAAACAACTTTGCAGCACATACTTAAATTTATACTATGGGTGATTAGCTCAGTTGGCCCAGGAGAAAAAATCCATCTCGTATCGAGATGCTCCAAAAACAACTTTGCAGCACATACTTAAATTTATACTATGGGTGATTAGCTCAGTTGGCTAGAGCATCTCGTTTACACCGAGAGGGTCGGGGGTTCGAGTCCCTCATCACCCACCAATTTTTTATCCTGCAAATGCAGGATTTTTTACTACCACCAGTTTGCACCGTATATGATTGCCCCTATAATCACGGCGGCTTGGACAACAAAGAATAGGCCTTGGTAGGTTAGGATCAGCCAATCTTTGTGAACGAGTGCGTACCATATCCATACAGCTGTCAGGATCTGAAATCCTATCCATGAACCTAATGAGATTCCAGCGGCAGTTTTTTCTTTAAATATCACAGTTGCCTGCGGGATGGTGATTATCGGTTCAACGATCGCTGCTACGTAAGTTAACCTATCAACTAATATAGGCTTCTTCTGTTTTTTAACAACAAGGGTTCGATGTCGTCTTATTTGCTTTTGCTTGTGTGGATGACTCATATTGTTTACGCTTTTTAATACTATAACATATCTGTTGAAAGTGCCGTGAACTTCGAGTATAATAACCAACTGTTATGCGGGTGTAGCTCAGTTGTTTAGAGCGCGTCCTTGCCAAGGACGAGGCCGCGGGTTAGAGTCCCGCCACCCGCACCAACAAAGCCATTTTCAAACATTAGAGACTAAACGGTCTCTTTTTGGTATACTCATTTTATGAGTGAGATTGGAGATTATAGTCGTCCAGGTCATGGTATCCCGCTCGAATGGGAAAGAACACCAGCAGGTGAACAAACTGGTGAGCCGTTTATTGATGGTTTGGTAGCGTGGACAAGAGAACGGATTTCCGAGATTGATAGCCCAGTTACAGAAGCAGACCCTGCTTCAAATTAAGTTTGGCGATAAATCAAAATAGTCGCCAGGTTACTGAGCTTAGGGTCTGTCGTAGCTTCAATTGTAAGTATTTGAAATGCGTTGGTTATCTTGCACCGAATGCAATTTCAGCGGCTTCGAGCGTTTTTTAATCGAGTGAGCATCAGAATGTTTACTATAATCTACAGCCATCCTGTGATATATTAAACAAAAGTATAAACATAAGGAGAGTTAGATATGACAGAGAGACAACAAACTGGTTTATGGTTCATTATCACAGGTATTTTACTATTGTCACTTTCGGTCTTGGCTTCTTCGATTGCATCCTGGGCGATTAGCTCAGGCTTCATTCTTTCAAATGTGAGTAGTTTCTCCAACGAGCAATCTATTCTACTCGGTGCCTCTGCTGTAGTTGCTATACAACTCGTTTCTTTAACTGGTGTACCATTTTTAATCACCGGATTGGCTCAAATAGTATTCGGAGCTAAGGGTAAAAAATAATCAATAAATAAATAGGCTGCTGCTTATCTGCCAGGCCTCCCTGTTTGGCCTGTTATATTATCAATATAAAACCATGCTTGGGTTGCCTCTCAATAGGTGTAGCTGTATATAGAAGTTAGCGGTATTTCAGATATGAGTTATAATATGGCGTGGTACTCACAAAATAACTAATTAGGAGGAAGTAACCATGGTCACAGGATATTGTGTTAAGTGTAAAGAAAAAGGCGTAGAACTTTCTAACGCTGAGATAGTGCAAACTGCAAAAGGTGGCTACATGGCCAAGGGTAAGCACGAAAAGTGCGGAACAACTGTTTGCGCCATGATGTCGAAAGAAAATGCGGAAAAAGCAGTGGCTGACGGCGCTACAAAATCTTACTAAAGTTTTTTGTAAATAGCTCGAACAGAGGATAATGTACAAAAACGCTGGGTTAACCAGCGTTTTTGTTTCCCCAAGGTATGTACTATTCTACGGTAACCGACTTAGCCAGGTTTCGCGGCTTATCGATATTTACGCCCTTTATAGTTGCGATCTCTAGTGCTAACAATTGTAGACATACGTTATATATAAGGCCATCAGCGTAGGTACCAACATGGGCGACCTGCAGATGAAAATCACTTCCTTTTGGTTTAGGGCGTGTTGAAATGGTGAGTATGTTTCCGCCGCGCGCTTTAATTTCTTCTAGTGCGGATATGCCTTTTTCGTACAACACACTATCTTCTGGTAGCAGTAGTACCGAAAGGTGCTTTTCATCAATCAACGAAATAGGTCCGTGTTTCATTTCGCCGCTGGGGAAGGCCTGGGCGTGGATGTAGCTCACCTCGGTGAGCTTCAGCGCCCCCTCCAGAGCGACGGGGTAGAGATCGTTTCGACCGAGGTAGAACCACGTGTTGAAGCCAGTCAGTTTTGGGGCAATTTTTTGAACCTGTTCACGGAGTGCAAAAGTAGCTCTGAATTCGCCTGGTAGCTCACTGAGTTCTCGGGCCACCTCTTTGGTAATAGTGCTATTACCTCCTTTTTGATACACCAGCTGCGCACCAAACATAAGTAGGGCTACCACCATTGAGCTATAGGCTTTGCTGCTTGCCACAGATACTTCTTGGCCTGCATGAAGATAGATTCCCCCATGATCAACCTGGCGAGCAACACTTGAGCCAACTGTGTTCACAATGCCCATTGTTTTAATATGGCGACGTTTCGCCTCTTGTAATGAAGCGAGTACGTCAGCCGTTTCTCCTGACTGGCTCATAAAGATCGCGAGCGTGTGCTTGGTATCGTAAGCACCAAAACGGTAACGGAATTCACTGGCGTGCTCAACACTTACCGGAATCTGTAACATTTCTTCGAGCTTGTATTTCGCGTAAAGGCCAGAGTAGTAAGAAGTGCCACAGCCAATAATAAGGAGCTGTGTAATAGAGTTTACCTCGTCATCAGTGAGGTTCGGGCCACCCAGCTTTATGGTGCCATCGCCATTCACGCGACCACGCATGACATTCTGGAGCGCTTCGGGCTGCTCAAAGATTTCTTTTTCAAGGAAGCTCGTATAACTACCGAGCTCCGAACGAGCCTCAAGCTCATTGAGCTCGGTGATATCAAGAGTCTGAGGTGTGAGCTTCACGTCGTAAATATCAACGTTGTGAGCGGAAACTTTTGCAATTTGATCGTCCTGAAGGTAGATAACCTTATCGGTATGTTCCGCAATCGCTGACGGATCGCTTGCGATAATATTCTGGTTATGCCCTATGCCAATCACCAGTGGGCTGCCACGACGGGCAACATACAGCGCATCTGGTTCGCTTGGGCACATCACGACCAACCCAAAGGTGCCCTTTACCTCACCAAGTGCCGATTGAATGGCACTGAGCATTTCACCTTTATAATGATGATCAATCAGCGCTGCAAGCACCTCGCTGTCGGTTTCGCTCTGTAGTGCCTTGCTGTCAATAAGCTCCTTAAGCTCTTCATAATTTTCAACTATACCGTTATGCACGATAGTTATATTGCCAACCGTATGAGGGTGGGCGTTTTTAACCGAAGGCTTGCCATGGGTTGCCCAGCGGGTGTGACCAATGCCAATAGGCGCACTGGTGGGCAATTTTTCTATCGAAAGCTGTGAAGTATCGCCGACCGCTTTTGCGGCGTAGACTCGATCATCCAAAACGGCAATACCTACTGAGTCATAACCGCGATATTCAAGCCGTTTCAGCCCTGCGTAGACCACATCTTTTGCCGAGCGGTTGCCAACATAGCCCATAATCCCACACATTTACACATCCCTCCGTTCAATAATTAATTGCTTGCCCTGCCGACGCACTTCGAGCGTATCGCCTTTTTGCCAACCCAGTATGCGAATCGCTTCAACGGGCAGGCTGACAGCGTAGCTTTTGCCACCCACAAGGTTCAGCTTTCTTATGCCAGTCTGATCGTTTTCGAGTCGGGCCATACCAGAAGCATAAGGCACTTCACACACGATTGCAATTAATTACGTAATTAACACGTAAATAATTCATATCAAATTTTGATATACTAACTAGCACTACATGGAAAACGCGGTTTTAGCTTCTAAGGTTCTTGTTTTGGTGGGCATGTCATCGATCTGTTCTGGTCTGAACATCTCTTTGATGTCATTAAATCCAAAAGATCTTGAGCGCAAGGCCAAACTTGGTAACGCTCAAGCAGCCAAGGTGTTGCCACTCAGGAAAAACAGTCACCTCAGCTTAGCGAGCATTTTACTTACCAACGTGGCAGTGATTTCAGCTACCTCGCTCGTCATCGATGAAAAGTTCGGTGGTTTAATTGCTGGAATTGCCAGCACCTTGCTCATCGTCATTTTTGGTGAAGTAGTGCCGCAGGCTTTATTTGCCCGCTACGCACTAAAGGTGACAGCACTTTTTTCTTGGATGCTAAAGGCAATGATTCTGCTGACCTATCCGGTTTCAAAGCCCCTGCAGCTGGTGCTGGATGCCCTGTTTGGGCATAACGATGAACAGCTACATAATCGGAGCGAACTGGGCATGATCATAGGGGATCATGCTAAAAATAAATCAAGTGAGCTCGATGCAGGTGAGGTAAAGATTATGCAGGCAGCACTGAGTTTGAGTGAAAAGCGAGTCAAGGAAATTATGACCCCGATCAAACATGTCTACTGGCTTGCTGAGGATACTGTGATTGATGGCCCACGGCTTGACGAAATTAAAGAGCAGCGCTGGAGCCGGATTCCTATATTTGATGCACAGTTGACCAAATGTTACGGCATTTTGTTAATGAAGGATCTGGTTGATATTGATTTTGATAACCATCCCCAAAAAGTGACGGAGCTTCCGCTTTACTCAACCAATCTTGTTGGTAGTATGACAGCGCTCGATACTATGTTCCGGCGTTTTGTGACGGTGCATACTCACTTGGTTCCAGTTGAAAAAGATGACCACATTGTGGGGATCATCACTATCGAAGATTTGGTAGAAGAAATTCTAGACCACGAGATTGAAGACGAGAGCGATCACCTCAAACAAAAACGCAGCTAAGCGCGTATTACTCGTGCTACACTATGGTGAGTATGAAAAAAACAAAAAAGAACAAACCGTGGCTTTTCTTTGGGTTACTGGCAGTCTTGCTTGCAGCACCCAATGCCACGTTTATAAAGGTGGCGGGTGATGTAAACCCCTTTCTGTTCAACGCCTTGCGCTTCGGGGTGGTTGCTATTATTACATCCCCGCTATTGCTCATACATTTGAGCCGTTTTTCAAAACAGAATGCCAAAAATGCCATCATAGGTAGTGTTTTCTTGGCAACAGCCTCGATAACTTTTGTATTGGCAGTACAATATAGCCAGGCGAGCTACGTGCCCCTCATCGGCTTATTAACCCCTATTAATTTCATGCTGCTTTCTGCCAAAATGACAGGCGAGAGAATCAAAAAAAAGGCAGTACTCGGCGTGCTGATCGCTGCAATAGGTATGCTACTGGTAGTCGTGCTCCCCATTGCACTGCATCAACAGGGCGATCTCAGGCTGTACCCGCTTGCTACGGCGCTCGCCTTGCTCGACACTATCTGCTTCCCGTTGGCATTGATTTATTTCAAAAAGGCGAACGAGGGCGGAGTGCCCATGAGCGCCTTGATGAATCTGGCATCTTGGTTGGTGGTGGTGATTGGCATGTTACTTTTTAAAATAACGAGTTCGGGAGATATGCAACTGTCTGCAGTGGCAATCGCTACAGCTGTTTATTCTGGGGTCGCGGTACTACTGATTGCCCGTTCGCTCAATGTCGTGACGTATGAACACATTGGCTCGGCAGTGGTAGGTGCGCTTGACTATCTCGAAAAGCTTCTGGCTATTTTAATACCAGTGGTGATCTTGCATGAAACGCTTTCGGTCGAGATGGTGTTGGGCGGCGCGTTGATTCTCTGCGGCGTTTACATGGCAGAGCATCACAAGGTGAATACTCATAAGCAGCATCATTTTATGAAGGTTGCGAGGTGGACGAGCAGATGATAAGAGTAATTGGTATTCTGGCTGTGTTGCTCACCACCACGCAGTTCATCCCGCAGGTGTATCGCGCCTATCACCTAAAAAGCATTCATGGGCTCTCACTTTCAACTTTTTTGATGATTACAGCTACGGCGACGACCTGGGTAATATATGGTGTTCTAATTGCGGACAGAGTGGTTGTTATTGCAAACTTTTTTGTACTGGTTTCGACGGCAGCGATTGTGCTGCGCATGCTATACCTGAGACGTAGGAGCTAAGCGTTCTTGCAAGGATTAAAAGCGACCAAAAAGCCGTGGGCGGGCAATAAGAGCTGAACATTTGGTGCTACTCTGTTAAAATAAACCACGTGGCGCGGTGGCCGAGTGGTTAGGCAGCGGTCTGCAAAACCGTTTACACGGGTTCAACTCCCGTCCGTGCCTCCAGGGCGAGTGGCGGAATTGGTATACGCGGTGGACTTAAAATCCGCTGGTTGAATAAACCTTGAGGGTTCGAGTCCCTCCTCGCCCACCATGAAAGGTGATCTGCTTCGGCAGATCATTTTTCATGCATGCGGTATATAGGGAGCGGCCGCCCGGCTCCTTGCTAACCGGGCGCCGACTTATCGAGGACACTTTTTACTGATCAATACGTGCGCGAGAAGTGGTATAATTGTAGTGGTAATAAAAGGAGTGAATAATGATTATTGTGATAGTAATTGGCGTCGTAGTTGTGCTAGGGCTGCTTTGGCTGTGGGCGACATATAACGGTTTGGTAAAGACAAATGTGCGTGTCGACGAAGCATGGAGCGATATTAACGTGCAGCTTAAGCGTCGTTTGGATCTTATCCCAAACTTAGTACGTACGGTAAAGGGCTACGCCAAGCACGAAGCTGAGGTATTAGAAAATGTTGCGAAAGAGCGTGCCAGCGTGGTGAAAGGTGACGCTTCTGTACAGGAAACAGCTGCAGCGGAAAACGCGCTTACCGGAGCACTCAAAAGCGTATTTGCGGTGGCCGAAAGCAACCCAGACCTAAAAGCAAACCAAAATTTTCTGCAACTGCAGGATGAGTTGGTCGATACTGAAGATAAAATCCAGGCTTCGCGCCGCTTTTACAATGGGGCCGCTCGAGAACTCAACATTAAGGTAAAAACATTTCCGACAAACCTATTTGCTAAAAAGCTCGGCTTTTCAGCACGAGAGTTTTTTGAAACAGAAGATCAAGCTGCTGCAGAAAAACCAGTAGAAGTAAGTTTTTAATATACGTTTCTAT
>CAZUOL010000054.1:0-10447 GCA_964621845.1 uncultured Candidatus Saccharibacteria bacterium
GGCAAGACGACGATATTCATTAATCGTAAGATTGTACTGCTCTTTCAAAATGCTCTTCAGATCGCCACCACTGGTATTTATCTGCTTCATGACGGCGTCAACCTCAGCATCGCTGACTTTGACACCTTTTTCCTTAGCAAATTTTTTGGCAATAGTGGTTTCTTCAGCCTTATCAAGAGCCAGCCGCTTTAAATAATCGATCTGTCGTTGCCCGTCAGGGGAGCGCAGGTCAGTGGTGCCAAATTGCTCCAGCCAATAGACGTTATGTCTAAGTTGAAACAGATAATCCTCGTAACTTGTATACTGCCCATTCACTCGCGCAACCGGGAACGGCAAGATTTGTGTCACCCGGTAGGTGAATTCGCTACTATTCTTAGAGACATACAAACGCCAGCCCGTCACCACCCCGAGAAAGGTCAGTGCTACCAGCACCAGTGAAATCGAGATAAAGGCGACTCGGTGCTTCGAGCGATAAAACGGGTACTTAAACTTGCGCCCTTTTGAAAGCACCGCTTCACGGTGTTCTGATACCGTATCATTCGTAACCGGCCCACTCGGGCCCACTAGTTCACTTTTGGCTACAACTTTTTTAGTTGATTGCCGCTTCAGTGGATTCTTCAAGCTCTACTCCGCTTTCTTTAATAACTGTGATTATCTCGCGCTGTCTTTGGGCAGGATGGCCAACTTTGTGAATCACCAGATCCCCCACCAAAGTCTGTACTATTATTGTACCAAAACCGAGTAAGTTCTCTAGTACACCTTTTTGATCATAATTTACGCTTAATATCCGGCTTAGGCTGACATCGTTGACGCTACGGCGCTTAAAAATACCTTCTTGATGGATCTGTAATAAGCGCTCCGTTGTTACAACGGTGATCGTAAAATACCAGCCAATCCAAAAGTATAAAAATGGAATTAAACTAATAAAGAACGCTAGAAACACCGGCCCGAAGAAGGCAATAAAAAAATCTGCTGCTGCCACCGTCTTGGTGCTATTAAAACTACCGAATATGGCACCGACAAGAATGAAAACAGAGGTGATAATAAGTCCTTTGCGCATAACAATAGGGTGGCGACGGAATACCAAGAGCACCTCTTCGTCTGCAAGCTGACCGTCAAATTGTTGCTTATGCTTCGCCACTGGCTAACAGTATACCAGGAATAGTCAGTAATGATGTCCGGCGATTCTAGATAGCGCTCAGAGTCTTTTTGATGATGGCTTCGTTTTTTTCAATCAGCTTCAGAAACTGAGAGTGAAGTGGGCTTGGCAATGTATCGAGTGTAAACCAACCTATTTCGTCAACCACCCCTGGCTCACCTATCCTAACTTTAGATCTATCAACTCGCGCCAAAAAATCGAGTGCTACCCAATGTGTTTTAGTACCATCATCAAGTTTTCGATGTACGTCTCGAATTCCAATAAAAATAAGCTCTTTGGGCAAGGTGCAGATCTCCTCTTGGAGTTCACGTTTCATATTTTCTTCTATTGGCACGCCCGCCTTCAGGCCACCGCCTACGATATCCCAGCGACCATTTTCATCGCGGGCCTTTGCACCCCGCTTCATCATCAAGAAACTACCTTTGCCGTCGTGACACAAGGCATTCGTACAGACCCCTACATAGCTGACGCCCTTATGCTTGCGTAGAGTATCAGAGTCTAGTTTTTTGAACGGCATATCATAACTATAACACTCGGTCAGCTGAAGAGTGCGATATAATTACAATAATGCCCCTGTAGTTCAACGGATAGAATAGCTCCGTCCTAAGGAGAAGATAGAGGTTCGATTCCTTTCAGGGGTACCAAAAACATGAAAGTATGAAGGTTTTGAATTTAGTTTTATTTGCACTATTTTGGGCGGTAGTTGTTTACATAATCAACTGCTTAGTGGCCAGACAATTTATGAAGGTTGAATTCAAGATGGCCTTTTTGTACTTTATGACCGTTGCTCTGATAGGTGTGTTCGGCGAAATCTTTCTTGACACAACCTACCGATCTTTCTTTGGTAAACCACTTTGGTACTACAACATTCTTCCTGTACATCATGGCTTCACTTCTTCTTATGCGGTGGTTATTTGGGGCATACTAGGCTTTTACCTGTACTTAATGCACGATAATTTAGCATCAAGATGGTCTATAACAAAAACGAAACACTTGGCGTTAATTTTTAGTATTGAGGCGCTGTTTATTGAAGCTGTGGTGACCCTAAGCGCAAAGGTTTTTTTGGGTGACTATCTGTATTACTACCTGCCAAGTGATTTGTGGCATGTTTCTAGCTTCCAAAACATACCATTCTACTTTATCTGTGGTGTGGTAATACTCGAAACCATGAAACGTTTTCGCAGTGATCCCTACTTCTTCTCGGCAATGTCAGCTAGCTTAATCTACGTATTAATTTTCCTATCTGCATAAGATGCGGAGCTATTCACTACTTGCCGCGGATGTGCGATTCGTGCGCGAGATGGTATTCAAGCAGCTCTTCAGGCTGAAACCACAAGCTGATTTCTTGCTTGGCCTCTTCTGGATCGCCCGATGCATGAATCAGATTTGGAATACTTGTACCATTTGAATTTGCATAATCAAAACTGATGTGGGCATAATCACCTCTGATAGTACCGGGCTGAGCCTCTTTTGGTTCAGTAGTGCCAACCATTTTACGTACCAAGGCCACGGCTTGAATACCCTCTAAAACAATGGCAATAACAGGACCTGACATCATAAACGCTACAGTCACATCAAAAGCTTCTTGACCACGCCGTGTAATCATCTTGCTAATTCCTTCGTAGTGCTGTTCGTACCGACTCTTATCAGGTGAGAGCATTTTTGCGCCAACAATTTTTAAGCCGGCTCTTTCAAAACGAGTCAGAATTTCACCAATAATTCCCCGCTGTATAGCATCTGGTTTTAAAAGAATCAATGTACGTTCAATCATGTTGTTCCTTATAATTAATTTTCATCTGTTCTAGTGTAGCAAATATTACCATTGAGCGTAAGAGGAATTTTTAACATTGCACACATATTGCCCAACGAGTTTCAACTTATGACAAAATCAATGACTAGTAGGTATTTAACAGTCTTAAATGTCGAGTGTTCACAATTTTTGCATAATAGCGCTTTTGTTTATTGTTTTGTACAATATGCGTATGGTACATTACCTGTCTGACACTATAGTAGAATTTTTAGAATACCTAGAAATTGAACAAAATCGATCGCAAAAGACTATCGCGAATTATCATCACTATCTCATGCGCTTTGTTGATTATGCTGGTGACATTACTGTTGATAAAATTACTACAGAAATATTACGCAAATATCGATTGTGGCTGAATCGCTTCAAAGATCAAAACGGTGATGAAATATCAATAATTACCCAGAGTTACCACCTTATTGCTCTACGAAGCTTTTTAAAGTTTTGTACAAAAAACAACATTAATTCGCTCGCTCCTGAGAAAGTGGAGCTCCCAAAGACTACGCGAAAGCAGGTCACTTTTCTGACACCCGAAGAACTAGAAGCACTATTCGCACAGCCTGACACTTCTACCCAAATCGGATTACGTGACCGTACAATTTTAGAGCTTTTATTTTCAGGTGGCTTGCGCGTTTCTGAGTTGGTGTCGTTAAACAAAGACCAAACAAGTACCAAGCGTCGAGAGTTTATGGTGCGGGGGAAAGGCCAAAAAGACCGCCCAATTTTTATGAGCAATTCTACTGCTCAATGGATCGATGGCTATCTAGCCAAGCGTACAGATAGCTCCCCCGCTTTATTCATACGTTATGGCGGCACAAGAGAAGAGGATAACAGCGGTGACTACCTCCGTTTGACCACCAGAAGTGTTCAAAGAATCATCGCCCGCTATGCAAAATTAGCCGGCATTACCAAAAAAGTCTCACCGCACACTTTGCGCCATAGTTTTGCAACAGACCTGTTAATGAATGGCGCAGACATTAGAAGTGTTCAGACTATGCTCGGCCATAGCGATATTTCTACGACACAAATATATACCCACGTTACTGACGCCCACTTGAAAGAGGTACACCAAAAATTTCATAAAGATATTGCCGCCAAATAATCTACTTACACTGCGTGTTGTATTGGGATGGGGCTGAACCAACAGTAAAGAGCTTACAGATACCGTCGCCTACCACTAAAGCATCTGCATTAAACCAGCTGTTTTGATAGGTATCTTCACCGCCCAAACTCACTTGCTGCTTCACCCGCTTAAACACGCTCCCAGCACGCGCCGTCACATCAATATCGACTAAATTTTTTATACCAACTGGTTTTGCAGCATTATCTAGAGGTGAGATTTCATAATCCGCTGTACCATAGACGCCCTGGATCACGACGTAAACATGACCCTGAGCTATATCTGATTCTAAGCCATTTGCCTTAAATGTAGTTGAACACATATAGCCCGAATCACTTTCACACTGACCAAACTGAACTTTAGAATCTGGTGTTTGAGAAAAATCTAATGACACATCGTCTATTACACGAGTGCTGGTTGGTTTCACAAAATAGACCGCTTGCTCATAATTAGTGCCACTTTTTTTAATGAAATTAATCCTAATAACTGGTGGGTATTTATTTGAGCTCCAGGTTGTGGTTGGAGAAAATAGCTTACCACCATCATTAGGTAAAGCATATGGTTCTTCGCTGGCTTTTTCACTCCATCCAATCTTTATTTGTGATGCACCATCAGCTTTTATTTGCCAAAGTTTTGATTCATCATTATTCGTGACGTCTCTTATTCCATCCGAAGTAAGGTCCACTAGCTGACAGGTAATTACCAGTGAGTCACTTTCGCCGAGTTTACCCGATGAGTTCTTACCAAGATAGCCAGAAGCACCTTTACAATTTTGCTGTCCATTTTTTGTGACATCACTATCAGGGTTTTTCAACTCACGAATCACATCCTGCACGCCAGATTCAGCCGCATAGTAAGCCCTGGTGCTTAGATCGTAGTTAATAGCTTCACGCTGTTGGCTAATAATCGTTCTAGCGTAAGCAGAAACTAATATCGTGATGATAATTGAGAATATCACGACCGAAATCATTGCTACCGCACCTGATTGATTCAACCGTTTCATTCTAATCTCCTGCCCCTACTCGAATTACAAAGCTGAACTTTTCTAATGCACAATTCGTTGAGACGTTGGCTTGGGCTGAGCCTTTGCAGCTAATATCTTGGTTATCAGTTGGGTATTTACTCGAATCAGCCAAGTTAAAGGCACTGACATCGGCGGAACGAATAATACCCGTTACGCGGTAAAGATTCGTTCCATCTATATTATTTACTCTGAGATAATCTATCTTATAGCGCTTGTCCACCAACACCTCGCCGTCAATCTTTGAGGTACCGTCATTCGGACGTTTAACCAAGCCGAATGTTTCGTTTTTATTACTTGACGCCGTGTAAGGTCGCCATACATAGCAGGTCGAAACGTTACACAGTTTTTCGTTATTAGTTTCATCCATTGCAACCGAAGAAAATGCACCGCCATTAAGTATGGTTTTTGTCATATCATCGGTTAATCTTTGAACACTTTCGGAAAGCTGCTTGCGCGCTACGCCTTTAGTAAATGTGCGGTTAATGCCAACAAAGCCGACCGTCGCAATAATCATCACAAAAGTGAACAACGACATCGCCAACATAAGTTCTATTAGCGTGAATCCTTTATTATCCTGTTGTATAAAAAACTTGTTCATTTATTTAGCCTCACAATAAGTTGTGCGCTATCTGTCTTCTGGTTTCCACCACTGGTCAACCAACAGCCACGAATGTAAAAATCAGCATACTTGTTTATAGCAATATTCCCACTATATTCAATCCAGATTCTTGAGTTAGCATCTCCGCTTACTTCTTTGGTTTGGCCTTTTTTGAGCACGGCATCACTAGCATAATAAAACCGATTGCCTGCGCCAAGCACAGCAGGATTATCTATACAAAACTGCTCTTCATAGTTGGTATTTGTAGAAATGACCACATTGGGGCTATCTGCCAAAGTGTCAACGAGATCCTGTGATGAGCCAGTTTCTGCAAACTTCGATTTAAGTATCTCGGCCTGCTCTTTTAGCTGGTTAACCATGTCTATTCGTTTACGAGCCGCCAGGCTAAGTTGAGTTGAACGATTTACAAGACCCCATGAAGTGAACAAAATTAGGGTAAGTAATGTCATCGCGAGCAACACCTCAATGATGGTATCTCCTTGCTTGTTTACTAATCGAAACCCGCTTAATTTCATTTACAATCCTCGGGCTTCTCGTCAAAAATCACTTTCGGCTCGATAGAACTATTTGAAAAGTTTAAACTTGCAGTACGTCCACCTAATCCATAACAAATCTTCAGGGTATTCACAAATGCCGAGCCGTCCCACAACAACGTATACTGTTTGCCAGTATCTGGGTCAGACGCCCGTACAATATAGTGTCCACCTCCGCTAATTTGCTCTAGACCATTGATTGGCTGATAGACAATTGCGGTTTTTTCATTATTAGTATCTAACGGACGAGTTCTGTAACAAGTATTTAAATCTACCGCCTTCTCAACTTGGCAGTGTTCGTCTTTTTTTGTTCTTAAAGAAACAACCTGTTGATATTTAATACTATTGTCGGCTTGATCAAAAAAGATAAACGTTCCATTTAAGACACAATCTCCCGACGTGCCTGACAATCCTCCGTCAACCGATTTAACAGTGAAGCCAGCCGCCCCTCCTGGTGTACACTTGTAGCCACCCGCTTTATTTTCGCCAACCTGGTTATCGGCAATATTTTTTTGGATATCTGATTCAACTGCTCGAACAGAATCTGTAAAACGAACGTTTCTAAGGCGTGGTCCAAGACCAACAAAAGCTACCAGAGAAAGTATGCTGGAAATAGCCAAAAATAGCGTGACTTCCATCAGCGTAAAGCCTTTGCGGTTGATTCTGCTAGAGAGTTTTATCCTTGCCATTGTTAGTACCTTCCCCGCTAGTTAGAATTATTTTTCTAGCGAGATTCAGCGCATACTCCTTGATCTCTATTTTAACATAAGCATTGTATAATTACAGATATGAGCACCCTTTCTTGTCATTCTGAACGAAGTGAAGAATCTCTACCATGAAATCAATGTATGTTTATATCGCAAGCAATAAGTCAAGGACACTCTATATTGGGGTTACTAACAACCTCGAGCGCCGAATGCAAGAGCATAAAAACAAATCAATTCCGGGGTTTACGGCAAAATATAATATCGGCAAACTTGTATATTTTGAAGAAACTCACGACGTGAGATCAGCATTGGAAAGAGAGAAAGAGCTTAAGGGTTGGTTAAGATCTAGGAAGATCGCTCTCATTGAAAGTCAAAACCCGAAATGGGAAGATCTTGTTAAGGAGATTTAAAAAAGAGATCCTTCGGCTTCGCCTCAAGGATGACAAAACATGTCATTCTGAGTGAAACGAAGAATCTGTGTTTGAGATCTTTCGCTGTCCTCAAGATGACAAAAGGGAAAATCCAGGATGAAAAATGGAAGTACTTTTTATAAAAGGAAGGAGACTATGCGCCGATAAGGTGAAGATACCAATTAATCATAGCTTGTCCCCAAAGAGTGCATATAATCCAGCCGGCTATCAGAAGTGGTCCAAAGGGCAACTTCATTCTGCGATGATACTTACCAAAAATAAGTGCCACAACTATGACTACCGTGCCTATATAAGCCGCAAGCGAAAGCCCCAGCAGCGATTTTTGCCACCCAAGATACAAGCCCATTGCAAAGCCCAAGCGTACATCGCCGCCACCAATCCATTTACCACCTGAAAACTGATATAACAGCCAGAACAATCCCCCAAGTCCAATTGAGCCAATGATACCTGCTTCAATCACGCTTGTATTTTTTGAAGCAGCCTCGGCTATCAAAACGGCTATGAACGAAATCGCGAATGTGCCGTAAATCATCTCTGTAGGCAGTTCAAGCCACTTGAGATCGTAAATGCAAAGGGCAATAAGGAGTGGTATCAGCAATAACCACAACGCAAATTCGATATAGAGCAGACTTGAATTAAACTGCAGTGGCCAGCACATATATGAAATGACAAATAATACTGCCACCAACAACTCAACCAAAGGATACTGTGCAGAGATTGGCTTTTTGCAGTAACGACACTTGCCCCTTAGGCTGACCCAGCACAACACGGGCAATAGATCGTACCACGCAAGCGTATGATGACAATGCGGGCACATTGAGCGACCCTTGGTAATTGAAAAATCAGATGTTTGATGTTTGATGTTTGATTTTTTATTCAAATTTCTGATATCAGTCTTCTGATCTCTGATTCTGAAGCGCCAGACAAAGGCGTTTACAAAGCTACCGAAACACAGCCCGAGCAAAAATAACAAAAAATAGATCATTTGTTACTAGCATAACCGATTTCAAGCTATAAAAAAACAGCCCGGCAAATGCCCGGCTGTTTCCTGCATATTAGTAGTTGCCTTACAGGCTATCTCTACAAACAGTACCTTTTTCGAGACCAAGTTGTATTTTAAAGTCCTTTGGGCCTAAAGTCTTTGTGGTATCACAGGCAGCCCCACTCCCATAGGTGTAAACCACTGTTCCATCATTTGTATTGTTGGGCTTAGCTGGTGTTGTACCAATAGCGTAGACTCGACCCTTCGGACCTTTAAAATTCGCCCCTCCCATATAATCAACGACAAATTGGTTAAAGTTTGTGCCTGATCCTCCGCTGCCTGCATTACCTGCGACAGCTGCAGTTGGTATGGCGCTATTGTGATCGCTAGCATAATTTTGTACCTCAGAAACCATACGATTAACATCATTGCGTCTTTGAGTATCCCTGCGATTCGTTGAGGCGTTCTGGAATGCTACGAATGCCAAGAGGAATATCAAGCCACCGATAGCGAGCACAAGCACAACCTCAATAAGCGTGAAGCCGCCTCCACCACCGCCTAGTTTCTTAATTTTTCTGTTTTTCATGATGCCCAACCCTTTCATGATCTATTATTTCTTAAAGCTAATGCTTATTATAGTCACCTGGCTTCTGTTGTCAATAGTTTTGTTAAACCGAAAGATTTGCACCGACAAGCCCGTACACCGGAACTAATATCGCCAGCACAATACCACCCACTACCAGCGCGAGAAACACCATCAACACTGGTTCAATAACGGTACTGATGGTTTTGATTTTTGTATCAAGCTCGTTTTCGTAATAGGTGGCCGCTTTATCCATCATTTTATCGATAGAACCGGACTGTTCACCGATTTTAATCATCTGCGGCACCAACGAAAGGAAGGTGGGCTCTTTCAACAAGGCCTGTGAAAGTGGCTTGCCGCCCTTCACCTGTTCGGCTGAGCGTGAAATAGCCGATTCAACATGCATATTGTCCACTGCTCTTGAGGTAATGCGAAGCATTTCAAGCATTGGTACACCCGTACGCATTAAGGTTTCTCCAGTTCGGCAAAAGCGCGCCATATAGAGTTTCTGAAATAGGTCGCCAAAAAGTGGTATCTTAATTTTAAGATTATCAGCTACAATTTGACCTGACTTTGTTTTAAACCATTTTCTGAGAAAGAAGCCTCCCGCAATCAAGCCAACCAATACCAGCCACCAGAAATGAATGATAAATTTTGCTACGCCAATCAAAATAGCAGTCAAAAACGGCAAATCTTTATTGAAATCTTTATAAATCAACTCAATTTGCGGCACAACGGTGGTGAGCAGAAACACCACAACGCCGATGATAACGACCAGCACAATAATAGGATAGATCAGGGCGCCTCTAATCTTGCTGATCATTTCGGCATCTTTTTCTTGCCGATTTGCTAAACGCTCCAGAGCCTGATCGAGCGTACCGGAAGATTCACCAGCCGCTACCAGCGCCACGTAGACATCGTCAAACACCCCTGGGTGCTTGGCCATCGATTCAGCCAGCGTCGTACCACCCTCAACACTGCCAACCACTTGCTGCAAGATCAATGAAAGCTGTTTGCTGCTACTCTGTTCGGCAACTGTTCTTAGACTTTGGGTCAGTGGCAGACCAGCGTTGATCAAGGTTGCCAGCTGACGAGTCATGATAATTTTATCTTTGGCTGAAATACGGCCTGAGAATCGAGCAAATAAGCCCCTGCTTTCTTCTTTCACCTGGATATCAAGTGGTGCCAACCCTTGCGCAATTAACAAACGTGCAGCAGCCGATTCACTTTCGGCCTCAACCAAACCACTCACCGGCTTGCCATCTTTATTTTTGGCACTATAGGTAAAATTTAACACCCGCGCGACTCCGGTTTCAAATGGCAAATGGTAAATGATAAACAGTAAATAGTCATTTAGCCTCTCATTAATCGATCGAACTCTTCTAGATCTACCGCAAAGGTCCGCGCTTCTTCAACTGTCACCGTACCGCCTTTTACCAAAGCAGCCAGGGTTCGATCCATCGATTGCATACCTTGATCCGC
>CAZUOL010000055.1:0-2701 GCA_964621845.1 uncultured Candidatus Saccharibacteria bacterium
GTTGCAAGATCGTTAATCATGTTCGCCAAAAATAGTACTTGATCGTGCGCCTGCTTAAGTGAGTCTTCAATCACTTTTTTGTTATTCTTTTTTGCTCCGAGAATCATGGCGTTGCTAATATTGCCTTCTGCAATGGTAATAGGAGTACGAAGTTCGTGACTCACCACGCTAATAAACTCGTCACGCTCTTCTTCGAGCGACTTTTCTTTTGTAATGTCGCGCATAATAATGATAAATCCGGTCTGAGTTGTTTCTTTGTAGCCGAGCTTAATGGGTGAGCCGTTGAAATAGACATTAATCGCATCGTCTTTGCTGAAGATATGCTTATAGTCTGATGAAGTAAAGCCGGTCACTGACTGCTGCAGTTTATGAAATACATCAATCTTTTTTCCACTTTTATCATGCAGGTTTAGTATGCTGTTGACGGGTTTGCCTTCCAGAGTCTGATTGGTGTCGAGCAGTGAAAGGGTTGCTGCGTTGTACAGCAATATCTTTCCCTGTTCGTCAGTGGCAAAAACTGCCTCACCCATGTTATTGATGAGCGATAGCAGCCGTTGGCGTTCAAAAGCGTTTTGATGCGTTGCTGATTCAAGCTGTTTCCGTTCGTCATCTGATACTTTTCGGTATCGCGAAACCAGTATAACGACTGAGGTTGAGCCAATGATGTAGGTTGCTGCTAAGGCGAGGCCTTCAACGGTGACATGATCGGTTGACTCTAGATAGGTAAGAATGAAAACAACGGCGAAGTATACTATTCCAAACCGAAGCCACCATTTACCGAAAATCAGGTCAATCGCAATCAGCAGCACAATGTACTGAAAATAAAATGGTGTTGGGTAAGGGTCTATAAAAAGGGTAAGTAATGTTAAGCCCGCGCAGTAAAACACGTATAGTAACACGTGAGCCCAACGTGAGACCTTCCCTTTTGTTGCGAGGTGTAAAATGAGTACAGAAACGCCTACCACCAGAATAACAAGGTAGACAAGGTTGGCAGTGTGGTCGGTCTTAAAAAAGTCGGGATCTAAAAAGTGCAGAATACACCCCATGACTACGCCAATTAAAATAGGGATGAGCAGACCGTATATCAAATTGATTTTACGTATCGCTTGTTCAAAACGAGAAACAACATCAGCCATTTGTTCCATTATGCCTTAAGCGTAAGCATAAAAAAAGTACTTACGGCAACTGAGAGGTGTGTAGTAATGCGGGTCGATACTTTTTTAGCTCGGCTCGCCTTACTTTATAGTCTGGCAGTATGCTGGCCAGCTCCTGCCAGAATGCAGTCTGATGATGGGGATGATGCAGGTGCACAAGCTCATGAAGCAAAACGTATTCTATGAGATCGTCCGGTAGCTGCATAAGCCAAATATTGAGCGTAATCACTCCAGAGCTTGAACAGCTGCCCCATCTGGTTTTTAGCGGCTTACAGTTGAGCTGATTGTAGTGATACCCATATCTGGTTGCGTACTCGGTGAGCCGTGCGGGCAAAATTTGCACTGCTTGACGCTTTAGGGCTGTTTTAGCTGCTGCTTTGACTTTCGCTTGTACCTCACTATCCTCAAAGGTGACACCCGGTGGCACGGTAACATACACTTCCTCATCTTTGACTCTACTGGCCAGCTTGCTACCAGATATAAATGAAAGGGTGTGATAGTGACCGATCTGGTCGCCTTCAGAAAACACTACCTGCGGTTGTATATTATCTATAATCCACGTTGTGTGCTGTTGGGCAAAGCGTTGTATCAACAACATAGGGACATGACGCGGTGCGGTAATGCGCGGCTTGCCGCTTGGCTGTATTGAAATAATAAGACGTTTGGCTCGATTTGATCTTCTGACCTCTATCTCACCTACGTGTTCGATGGTGATATGCGTCATACAACTACTGAATAAGTGCGCGTCGAGCGTTACCGAGTTCTGAGGGCAGCTGCGAGGCGTAGCTTTCAGTTATTTTGCGTAGCACCGCCAGAGACTGGCCTTTGAATGCGTTTTTACCGCTTATGACAATTCGCGGTTCCTTTTCTCCGGGTCGTGAAAGCTGTGAAATGATACGCTCAAACGTATCGGCATCAATATTAAATGAATATTTACTATCAGCACTTCGGCGATCGCGCTTTGCAGCTCGAATTTTACAAGTTGCAAGATCTGTTTGTAGCCACACAATAAGCGTGCGGTATTGGTGTTGCTTTGCAAGTTCGTTAATATGCTCGCGTCTTTTTTTACTTGAGAAATCGCCATCAAGTACAACAGTTGATGTGGTCTTCATGATTTGTTCGGCAGAATAATCAATAATACGTGCAATGATTTCTGTTTCATCGGTTGTAAAGCGAGGCCGTTCAAACAGTTCAAACCGTACGCGGTCTTCGCTTAGATATGGCAACTGAAACTTTTCAGAAAACTGACGTGAAAAAAATGTTTTACCAGCTCCTGGGAAGCCCATCGTCATAATAAGCAAAGGTGGTTTAAGTGTGAGCGCCTCCATGTAAAAGCTATTATAACAGATATGACTTACCTACGTGAATTGCTGGAGCTTTCGGGGGTGAAATGCTACAATGTTGAAGCACTTTATTACTGATGAGAGGGGTGTAGCTCAGGTGGCTAGAGCACAGGTCTCCAAAACCTGGTGTCGGGGGTTCGAGTCCCTCCACCCCTGCCATGAGTAATAAATAGTTAGCTATTGTACACCGACTTCTTGGGTGAC
>CAZUOL010000056.1:0-5293 GCA_964621845.1 uncultured Candidatus Saccharibacteria bacterium
GAAATGTTTGTTGGTGTCGGTGCTTCACGAGTTCGGGATCTGTTTGCAAAAGCAAAAAAGAACGCGCCCTGCATCATCTTTATTGATGAAATTGATGCGGTCGGTCGCCGCCGTGGTTCCGGTATGGGGGGTGGCCATGATGAGCGTGAGCAGACGCTCAATCAAATTTTGGTAGAGATGGATGGTTTTGAAAGTGGTACAAATGTGATTGTGCTGGCTGCTACCAACCGAGCGGATGTACTTGACCCCGCCTTGCTACGTCCTGGCCGTTTTGACCGTCGGGTGAATATACCGTTGCCCGAGCGCAAAGATCGCGAAGCAATATTGAAGGTGCACTTTAAAAACAAGCCAGCAGATGAAACCGTCAATTTAAATGCGCTTTCTAAAAAAACAACCGGCATGGCCGGTGCAGATTTGGCGAACCTTGCCAACGAGGCAGCGATTATTGCAGCTCGCCATAATCGAAAAACCATCAACAACAAAGATATCACCGAGGCATTTGAACGCATTGCTATTGGGCCTGAACGCAAAAACAAAGCCATGACTGAAAAAGATCGCGAGATGACCGCCTATCACGAAGGTGGCCATGCGCTTGCTGGCTTTGTGCTACCAAACTCTGGCGGTCTGCATAAAGTGACCATCATTCCGCGCGGTGGTACGGGTGGTGTCACTTGGTTCTTAGACGAAGAAGATAAGAGCTACCATTCAATCAATGAGTTTAAGGATGTCTTGGTACGGATTGTGGGGGGGCGTATTGCTGAAAAGGTAATATACGGCAACGACTGGGTGACCACAGGTGCTGGCAGTGATCTTCAAAAGGCATCACAGTTGGCGCGTGAAATGGTGATAGAACAAGGTATGGGTAAAAAATTGCGAGATCAGGTGTTCCACGAAGATGAAGGCGGCATGATGCTCGATCGCATGGTGCACACGAAGCCGTATTCTGAAAAAACTGCCGAGCTGATTGACCAGGAAGTCGAGGATCTCATAACTGAAGCAACCGACCGCTGCGAAAAAATTATCAAAGCAAACCTGAAGGCACTCGAAAGCATTAAAGATGCGTTGCTTGAAAAAGAAACGCTCGATGAAGATGAGGCTCGCGCAGCACTGAAGGGCGCAGTCGCACCAAAAGAAGTAGTGCTTTCATAAGATTCTCACAAAACCTTACTAAAACCACTAGCCTCTAGCCTGATCGGCACGTATACTGGGTACAAGGTTTATGGTAAGAAGATTAATAGTTCGTGCGAATCAAAAAGTAAGCTTTGGTGCAGCTGCCTCTTTATTGGCAGCCTCGAGTTTTGTGGCATTGCTGCTTGGTATGGTGCGCGAGCTCTTTCTGGCTCGCGGATTTGGCCCAACGAGCCCTGAGGTCGCCGCCTATAAGGTGGCCTTTACCGTACCAGACTTTATGTTCTGTTTACTTACCTCTGGAGCATTGGCAGTTACCTTTATACCGGTGTTTAACGAACGCTTCTTAAAAGGGAACAAAAAATCATCATGGGAACTCAGCTCGAGTATTTTAAACCTTTTTGGTATTCTGACCTTTTGCGCTAGTATCATCATTATCATCTTCGCGGAGCCTTTGGTGAAGTACGTGGTGGCCCCCGGCCTCTATCAGCACGATCAACAGGCAGCATTTTTGGCCGTTTCAATGATGCGCATTGTGGCCATAAACCCGCTACTTTTTTCAATCAGCACGGTCTTTACTTCAATTCAACAGGCGGTGGGTCGCTTCTTTTTTGTTTCGATGGCGCCTATTTTTTACAACCTGGCCATCATTATCGGTATTGTGTTTTTTGCACCTCAAAGCGGCTTGAACTTAGGGATTATGGGCGTCGCCGTTGGAGTTGTATTGGGCTCTATTTTACAACTTGGCGTGAGTTATGTTGGGCTGACTGGTCTTGGTTTTCAGTACCGGCCTACTATTTTCTGGCGTAACAAAGGATTTAAAAAGGTCCTTCGTATATTGCCTGCAAGATCGGTTGATCAGGGGATGGATTACCTTCAGAACATTGTTGATATTAGCCTCGCCTCGCGTTTGAGCGTCGGGGCAATTGGCGCTTATAGCTACGCGTACATTATCCATAATGTGCCCGTCACTTTGATTGGTTTTGCACTCGCGACGGCGGCGTATCCGCGGCTGACAGCTCGCTTGGCTCAGAATCGGCCCGATCTGTTCAAAAAAGACGTGGTTAAGTTGCTCCGGTTAGTCATTTGGTTGGCACTTCCTGCAGTGACGGTTACCTTTTTGCTCAGAGGCTATATTGTGCGTATTATCAACGGCGACGGGCAGCCACAAATAGCAGCCCTGCTCGGCGTGTTTGCGTGGGTAGTGATGTTCCGTGTGTTGTATCACGTACTTTCGCGGTGTTTTTATGCTCAGCAAGACACCAAGACGCCCCTGTATGTTTCAGTACTCACGGTTGGCATGACTATTGGCCTTGCGGTATGGTGGTCTCGCCCAGAAAACTTTGGAGTCATTGGCTTGCCTTTGGCACAGCTGGTGGCGGCTACCATTGAAACCATTATTCTAACGACTATCTTACAGCGTCGTTTCCCACATTTGTTTGACCGACCGTTTCTCGGTGCGTTATGGCGCATGATTTCAGCTTTTGGTATTACCTTTTGGGTGACATGGCTGCTCAGGCGAGAGCTATTTGAGCTCAGCGCTTCAGATAGGGGGTTCTTTACACTTATTTCTAAACTCAGTATTCTAGGCATCGTCGTGGCGTTGGTATACCTTGTACTTTCATGGCTTTTCAGGCTCGAAGAGGTGTCCCCTATTGTGAATAAGTTGAAAGCGTTTGTTTTTAAGCCTATTCGTTTGGAGTAGGTAGAACAAGCTACCTCTGTTATACTGTGGGGAATATGCACCAAGAACATATCCGAAATTTTTGTATTATTGCTCACATAGATCACGGCAAGTCTACGTTGGCCGATCGCTTACTTGAGCTGACTGGCACTGTTGAGAAGCGCGAAATGAAGGCGCAACTGCTCGATAAAATGGATTTGGAGCGCGAAAAAGGTATCACTATTAAATTAGCTCCCGTCCGGATGAACTATAAAGAGTATCAGTTGAACCTGATAGACACCCCAGGCCATGTAGATTTTAGCTATGAGGTTTCGCGTAGTCTCGAGGCCTGTGAGGGGGCTATTCTAGTGGTTGATGCTAGCCAGGGCATTCAAGCACAAACGTTAGCAAACGTCTACCTTGCAATTGCTGCTGATCTTAAAATTATCCCTGTATTGAATAAAATTGATCTCCCGGCTGCCGATGTACCGCGCGTGACAGCTGAAGTGGTCAGTTTGTTGGGTTGCTCTGAAGATGAAATACTACACATCTCAGCTAAAACAGGTGAAGGGGTGCCGGCGGTGCTAGACGCCATAGTTGAGCGCATTGACGCGCCAACAGGGGTTGATCAAAAGGCGGCGCGAGCACTGATTTTTGATAGCTACTACGATGACTATCGTGGGGTCATTTTGTATGTGCGGAGTGTCGACGGCTCTATAAAAAAGGGCAGTGAGCTCAAAATGATGAGCACCAAGAGTCACGGGTTGGCACTAGAAGTTGGTCATTTGAGCCCTGATATGCGGCCCGATCAAGAACTGAAGACAGGTGAGATTGGCTATATTGTCACTAATCTAAAATCAACCCGTGAAGCGAAGGTTGGTGATACGGTTACCTTGACTGCCTCACCTGCCACTGACCCGCTCCCTGGCTACAAAGAGGTCAAGCCCTTCGTATATGCTGGTATCTTTCCGGAAAGTAACGAATATTACGCCGAACTCAAAGATGCCATCGAAAAGCTATCACTCAGTGATTCTGCTCTGCAATATGAGCCTGAAAACTCACCAGTGCTTGGTTTTGGTGTGCGAGTCGGCTTCTTAGGACTGCTTCACATGGATATCGTACGCGAACGATTAGAGCGCGAATACAACCTGAGTTTGATCGTGACGAACCCGAGTACTGATTATCACGTTGAGTTACTCACTGGTGAACAGGTAGACATAAAATCGGCCAGCAGTTTGCCTGACCCGGCCAAAATTAAAACCATTGCTGAGCCGTGGATTAATGGCGAAATTGTCGTCCCGAAAGATTACGTTGGCCCAGTGCTGCAGTTGATTGCCTCAAAGCGCGGGCTGCAGAAATCACTGAGCTATGTAGATGAAAAGTTGGCGCTGATTGGTTTTGAAGCCCCGCTTGCGAACCTGTTGACCGATTTTTACGATCAGCTAAAAAGCGTGACCTCTGGCTACGGTTCGTTTAACTATGAGCTGGGTGAGTATCGCATTGAAGATTTAGCACGAGTTGATTTTTATGTGGCTGGCGAAACGGTAGGGGCGCTCTCAGTGATGTGCCATCGCTCTGAGGCTCAGAGCCTGGGGCGAGAAACGGTTGAAAAACTCAAAGAGGTTATCCCCCGCCAAAACTTTAAGGTCGCCCTACAAGCGGCCATTGGCGGTAAGTTTATCGCACGCGAAGATCTCTCCGCATTTAGAAAAGACGTCACCAGTGGTCTGTATGGCGGTGATGTCAGTCGAAAAAAGAAGGTGCTTGCGAAGCAGAAAAAAGGTAAGGCTCGTATGAAGCGGTTTGGCAAAGTAGACATCCCAGCTGAAGCGTTTACGGTGATGCTCAAACGGGATTAAATTCAGCCCATAGCCCTTGTGTTTTTTGTGATAAGCATTTAAAATTGACTGGTAAATAAGTAACTTCCACCACAGATTAACGGAGTCAAAAATTAAAACCTTTCAACTTACTTCATACAAAGTAGCAGCTATCTTTGTGTTTGTAGCTGTAGCAACTATTCTCTCTGGTGGTAAAGCGCATGCCGCTACCATAGACGTAGCCACCGGCAACGATGAAACCACCGCTAACTCCACCTGTTCTCTCTCCGAAGCCATCACCAACATCAACAACGGTGATGCTACCACCTACCCAGAGTGTACCAGTACTAACTCAGATCCCTTTGGCACTAACGACACTATTACGCTCCCAGAAGGGACTTACGCTTACTGCAGACTTACCCCAAATTACCAACTCCATTACCATCCAAGGCAAAGGCATGGGAAAGAGTGTGATTGATGGGGGAGGGCGTGGACAGGGGTGGTTGCGAACCTTACGTCAGGGAGTTTTACCCTAACAGGTATCACAGTAACTGCCTTTAAGGACACCGGTGTACTGGTTAATGATGCAGAGGTAGTGACAGTCTCTCAGGTTGAAGTTAACGGTGCTGGTTCAGTTAGCTCGGCGGGATATATGCTTGGTTTCGGTCTTAACAATGATACCGTT
>CAZUOL010000057.1:0-7778 GCA_964621845.1 uncultured Candidatus Saccharibacteria bacterium
CCCACCATGGCCCTCAAAAAAGGTTCACCTGCCATTGACGCTGGTATCACCATCCCTACCCTCACCACCGATGCCCGAGGATCAGTACGCCCCCAAGGTACCGCTTATGACTCAGGAGCCTATGAAAGCCCTTACTCCAAACCTGCTTCCACCACCGAGAGTCTGGCGGGGACGGGGGAGAGTGTACGAACGATTGCTATCGTCGGAACATTCACCATAGTGTTGGCAGCAGCACTCCATCTGGTTCGCAAACGACTAGCTTAACTCGGCCATGCTATAATTTGGTGTATGAAGATACAGCAGAAGCAAATGATTATGATGATGCCCGGGCGGGCATAATTATTTCACCTATCAACTTTCTGCTAACCTAATTTTTAAAAGAACAAAGAGAGATCCCATGAGCAAGAATTTCTACATTACTACCTCAATACCATACGCTACCGGCAAGCCGCATATTGGTAACGCGATCGATTGGCTTTATGCCGATACTCTTGCACGCTACCATAAGCAGCGGGGCGAAGAGGTGATTTACAGCGCTGGCTCAGACGAGCATGGCACTAAGATTGCTGAAAAGGCCGAAGCCGCTCAACAGACCCCTGAGGATTTTATTGAAACGGTCATTCCGGAAATTAAAGCAGCACACAAAGTGATCGATTCGGAATATACGCATTTTGCGCGTACGAACTCAGATCAGCACAAAAAAGCTGCCCAACTACTATGGCAACAAATGGGTGACGATATCTACAAGGGCACCTATAGCGGCTGGTATTGCGTGGGTTGTGAGGAATACAAAACTGAAACTGACGTAAAGGCCAATAACGGGGTTTGTCCATTACACGATCGTGAATATAGCAAGCTTGAGGAAGAGAACTATTTTTTCAAACTGAGTAAATACCAAGATCAACTTGCTCAGCTGATAGAAGCAGGCGAGTTTCGAGTGGTGCCCGAATCCCGCAAGAATGAAATCTTGAGCACCATCAAGAGCGGTCTAGATGATATCAGTGTTTCTCGGCCGAGAACAACGCTTGAATGGGGCATTCCTGTGCCGGGTGATGATGCGCAGGTGATGTATGTGTGGTTTGAGGCCCTTATGAACTACATTACGCTGCTCGGTTATCCTGATGGAGAAGAATTTAAGGCCTTTTGGCCTACCGATGTTCAAATTGTTGGTAAAGATAATCTTCGCTTTCACGCGGCAATTTATCCGGCAATGTTGTTGGCTGCCAAATTACCAGTTTTAAAAACGCTTTTTGTGCACGGCCACATCTCATCAGGTGGGAAAAAAATGAGTAAAACCATTGGGAACGTGGTTAATACCGAAGACATTGTTGAAAAATACGGTGCTGATGCCTTCCGCTATTATTTTTTGCGTCACGTGCCAAGGTACGAAGACGGTGATTTCACCTGGGAGCGCCTGGATGCTGTGTACCATGGTGAACTGGCCAATGAACTGGGGAATGCCGTACAACGAGTTGCGAGCATGATTGAACGCTATCAAGCTGGCAAGGTGGAACTTCTGGAAGTTGATCATACTGATGACGAACTAGATCAACTTATTGAAAATTGCCAGTTTGATAAAGCCCTAGAGCACATTTGGGGAAAGGTTCGCGATTTAAACCAATACTTTGAACAGACTAAACCCTGGCAGTTAGCTAAAGTAGGGAAGACCGATGAGCTTACCGAAGTTCTGAATAAGAGCGCAGCCGATATTGTGCACATCGGCCAACTCCTCACTCCATTTTTGCCTCATACTGCCACCGCAATTGATACCATTTTTGCTTCCGGCGCAATAAATAACTCTGCCGGCATCCTCTTCCCTCGCATCGAAGCCTAGCGACTAAGAGCCAGTAGTGGACCAGTGCCACGCTTCGAGCTGGTGTTCTTGCAGTTGGTAGGCAGAATGATGCAGCTTCATCCATGTGTAACAAGGTGAATATTGAAATACGCTATAGCCCTGGCACGCTAAATCAACGGCCAGCCCTTCGTTGTGCAGGCTGCGACCTGCAGGTTCGGTAGGCGGTGCGCAGGCAATGATCGGCTTAACATACAGATTGTAGTTGCCTATCCCACAAGCTGCGGCGCGCAAACCACCTTGCTCTTTGCAGTCTCGGTAAGCTGAGCTTAATCTGATGGGCGCTCCGGCTGAGCGACCCTCTTGCAACAGCTTTTTTATATAAGGATCCAGAGCTTTGTGTATGCGAAACCCCTCGAGCGGAACAAGATACGCCTTCTCCCAACTGGCATCATGACAACTAACTTGATCTTGTGTTGGCTGCGGGGGAAGTGTTGGCAGTTTTTGTGACGTCACTGAAACATAGCTCGTGAGCAGGCTACTCATCACCACCATTTGTGAAAGCCACTGAAACATAGCTCTATTGTACCCAATTCCCACTGCGCCAGGGTCCGTCCTTGGCGCACTTTGGTACAGGCGATTTAAGTTGGAGGTTTGGTACACTATTGTTATGCAGCTTATTGATACACACTGTCATGTACATAGCTTAGAGTTTTTTAATGCTCAGCAAGCCGACGAAGTGTTGGCTGAAGCAGTTCAAGCTGGTGTTGATAAGATGATTGGTATTGCTACAAGTCTTGAGGATGGCAAGGCAGCAATTTCCTTTGCCCACAAACATCCTGTTAGCTACTGGGCAAGCATTGGTATTCACCCTCACGAAGCGTCTAAACTTTCTGAGGGAGAAATCGATAGACATTTGAGTGAGCTAGACAATCTGGCTCAAGAAGCAAAGGTTATTGCAGTGGGTGAGTGTGGATTTGATTTTTACTATAACGACAAAAAGGCCGACTTAAAAAAGCAGACAAAACTGCTTGAGGGGCAATTAAAAATTGCAAAAAAACACGATTTACCCGTGAGTTTTCACGTTCGCTCAGGGTTTGATGAATTTTGGCCGATATATGAAAAGTACACACCTCGGGGCGTACTGCACAGTTTTACAGATACGAGCGAGCATCTGCAACAGGCGCTTGAGCACGGCCTCTACATCGGGGTGAATGGTATTGCGACCTTCACCAAAGATGAGCTGCAGCGCGAGATGTTTCATCAGATACCACTTGAAAACCTGTTGCTCGAAACCGACGCCCCCTTCTTGACACCGACGCCCCGGCGTGGTACAATCAACACGCCTAAAAATGTGACATATATCACAAACTTTATGGCGGAGTTAAGAGGAGAAGATGCAAACAACATTGCAACAGCTACAACAGAAAATGCCCGAAGGCTCTTCGGAATCTAACTTCGCACCCACAAGTCCAACTCCCGAAACGCCTGTAAGTTCAGAGCAACTTGCAGCAGCGGAAACAGCAAGCGCGCGTGATCTGGTAGAAATGGCGTATGGTGGTACGGTTGCAGTGAGCGCTGAAACGACCGCCACTCAACAGCAATATATTGACGCTATTGCACCCGCCACCGTTACTCCTGGAAATATCGTAGCCCAGGCTGAACAGATTGTTACGGATACAGATGTAATCATTCGGGCGACTGAAATTGGGGACAGGCTACAACAGCTGCGTTCGCAAGAAATGCGTCGTGATGTTCTGCGGGGGAATTACGGTTATGCTGCGTAAGGTAACAGAGCTACTTTTTGGTAAAAAAGCCGCTGATCATCTGTTGGCATCACACGAACAGCACACCCAGGCGCACCAGCAGCAACAGGCTCGTAAAGACTATATTGCCCGAGAGGCTGCAATAGGTGCACGTTTGTTGGGGCCGATACCTTCTGGGCATATCAGAGAGTTCTTCTGCCTCGATCAGCATACGTGGGTATGGAGTGAGAGCTGGCGGGATAAAAATGGACAGCCGCAACAGTTCACCGTAAATTACGAAATCGATCCAGCCGGTATCTTAAAGCGGGTCAATGGCGGGCATTATACAAAACTGCAAGGCCAGGAACTGCATAACTTTCACACAGCAATCACCAAGTACTATCAAGAGGTCTCGACACGCATATATGGTGTCCAGCCAACCATACCGGCGTAGCTGCTACAATAAACGGTATGAGTGGTATCTACCTTGATTACGCTGCTGCGACGCCCATGGCTGAGGAAGCAGTGGCTGCAATGGCTCCGTTTCAGACCGATCGGTTCTTCAATCCTTCGGCGGTGTATCAATCAGCCCGTGAGGTAAGAGGATCACTTGAGCGAGCTCGCTCGACTGTGGCAAGCGTGCTTGGCGCGAAAGACCAAGAAATCGTTTTCACCGCTGGGGGCACAGAGGCAAATAATGTGGCAATCGACGGTATTCTATCTCAACACCCGGATGCCGAGGTGTTAGTTTTGTCAATTGAGCACGAATCTGTTTTAGAGCCTGCAAAGCAGTTTAAGCATACGATTATACCTGTGGATAGCCACGGCATTCTAGATGTACATACTCTAAAGGCGCGTATAACACCCCAGACAGCACTTATAAGCGTGATGTATGCCAATAACGAGATAGGTACTATTCAACCCATAAAACAGCTTGTAGAGCTTGTAAAGCAGCTTAGAACACAAAGAATAAAAGACGGCAACACACTGCCCTTATATGTGCATACCGATGCCTGCCAAGCTGCAAACTATCTAGATCTATCGGTGGCTCGGCTTGGGGTTGACCTTATGACGCTGAATGGGGGGAAGATTTATGCCGCCAAGCAAAGTGGTTGCCTCTATGTGCGCTCGAGCGTTCAGATACACCCGCTCATAAGAGGCGGCGGCCAGGAGTCTGACCTTCGGAGCGGTACGGAAAATGTTGCTGCCATTCACGCCTTTGCGACAATGTTGCAAAAAGTTCAGTTAGACAGAAAGGACGAGGCTGAGCGGTTGGCCAAGATTCGTGATGATCTATTTGCGACACTTTCGCAAAACATATCAGGTATTTTTTTGAATGGCCATAAAAACAAACGCTTGCCAAACAATCTGAACATCACAATTCCAGGGGTAGACGGCGAGCGCTTATTAATGGAGCTTGATGAAGCGGGCGTAATGGTGGCCACAGGAAGTGCCTGCACGGCGAGTAATGACGAACCAAGCCATGTATTGCGAGCCTGCGGGCTATCGCCAGAGGAGGCATCGGCTAGTTTACGAATAACGCTTGGCCGGCCAACAACGGTTGATGAGATCGAAAAAACGAGTACTATTTTAGTAAAAACCATAAGCGCTCACCGCAAATTGGTATAATAGAAATAGCATGAGCAAATTATTGGTGTTTTTGGGTGTGATTGGTGCAATGCTTGCTCTTTTTTTGTATGGGGTCACACAGTATTTAGTTGTGGCAGAAAACTATAAAAAAGCAGACGCAATTGTTGCAGTGAGCGGCGGTGATACTACCGGGAGAGCGCAGCGGGCAATCGAATTGTATAAGCAAGGGTATGCGCCGCTTCTTGTTTTTTCGGGTGCCGCAGCTGATCCAAGAAGTCCAAGCAACGCACGGGTTATGGAGAAGCTTGCCGTAAAAAATGGGGTACCGGCGGAGGCGATAAGAATTGATGAATTCTCGCGTGACACAAAAGAGAATGCGGCCGGTGTAAAAAATTTACTGATAGATAGCAAGAAGATTATTTTGGTAACCAGTGAATATCACCAACGTCGTGCCCATCGAGACTTGCATCGTGTCTTGCCGCGTACGGTTATATATGACGCTCCAGCCAAAGATAAAGACTGGTCCCCTCTCAGTTGGTGGCTGACCCCATACGGTTGGTGGGTGACCGTTGGTGAAGTTGCCAAAAATGCCGTCTGAGCAGTTGGGCTTCTAACCATAATCTGATATAATTTTATGATAATGTCAAATAAAAAGGTGTATGTTGGTATGAGCGGTGGCGTCGATAGCTCGGTCACTGCTGCAATATTGAAACAGCAGGGTTACGATGTAACTGGCGTGTTCATGAAGAACTGGGCTCAAGATCTGCCTGGTTTTAAGTGTCCGTGGCGTGAAGATTTAGCCGATGCCAAGCGCGTGGCGGTACAGCTTGGGATACCCTTTAAAATTTTTGATTTTCAAACAGAGTACAGGCAAAAGGTCGTTGACTACATGATTGCCGAGTTTCAGGCCGGGCGAACTCCGAACCCCGACATTATGTGCAACCAAGAAGTAAAATTTAAGCTCTTTTTAGAGACAGCACTTGAAGATGGCGCTGATCTCATTGCAACGGGCCACTACGCAAAAGTATCGGATAGAAAAATGTTGCAGGCGGAAGATAAAAATAAAGATCAAACCTATTTTCTGTATCGAGTTACCGAATCAGCCCTTGCAAAAACGCTCTTCCCGCTTGGTGATATGACCAAGCCAGAAGTGCGCGAAAAAGCCAAAGAACTAGGGTTAATCACAGCTGAGAAAAAAGACTCGGTGGGTATTTGTTTTGTGGGGGAGATTGGTATCAAAGACTTCTTAAAAAACTTTGTCGAAAGTGCGCCAGGGGACATCATCGAAAAGGCGACGGGCAAAGTTGTGGGCGAACACGATGGGGCAATCTTTTACACCATTGGCCAGCGTCATGGTTTGAATGTGGGCGGCGGCATGCCCTATTACGTGATCGGCAAAGATATGGATAAGAATGAGGTCTATGTGACCACCGACTTGAGTGACGAAGGTCTTTGGCACAAAACATTCACCATTACCGACCTACACTGGATTAACGAGGCGCCAAAAGATGGTGTAAAACTTCAGGTTCGCACTCGTCACCGTGCCCCACTCGTTCGTTGCGCTATTTCTGCGCCAAGGACGGACCCTGACGCAAACGGTTTGCGCCAAGGACGGTCCCTGACGCAGGGGGGTGGTGTGGTGTCAGTGGAGTTGGAGGATGAGATACGGGCTTTGACCCCTGGACAATCCGCTGTATTTTACGACGGCGAAGTATGTCTTGGCGGCGGGGTTATCGCATAGCACACGCGTCTACAGATTGCTGTCATATGCTGCAAGTGCTTCCCTGATGCTGGGTGATAGTTCGGCTTCGGATTCAAGGCGAGGGCATATGTTACCAATTACTTGATCATGTAAGCCCATTAATTTTTGGTAGCGTGGTGTAGCATCATCCAGTCGACTGGCAATCTTACGTGCACGCAAGGCAGTGAAGAAGAACGAGAGTGTATGCGCCCGATCAAACAAACGGTGCTCGTCTGACTCTTCTCGATGCATAACAAGTGAAAGTGTGCTTTCGAGGGTTACTTCATCAAGTTCGGGGAAGGTATTTTCAAGAATTGTAGTGATGATTTTTTCTTCTAGCAATCGTTGCTCCGCATTCTTTTTGCCGTACCTTATATCACCAACTACACCACCACATTGTGATACCAAAAAAGGATGTTCATTTTCACCAACATCATGAATAAGTGCTCCGAGCAGCATTGATTTAATAGTTTTGCGCGGTATTGCATGGCCCTCTGTATAGGCGTCTTTGTATAACACCTGTCTCAAAATTCCATGTACAACAACCATGTGCTCAACGGGGTGCGCGTCGGGCCCTAGGTCAGCGAGCATTTGATGACGCTCATAGGCCCAGTCTTGCGAATAGCGCAAATCCTGATCTGCGTGAAATTGCCCTAATTCACTGTTCCGATAGCGCCTAAAGACGTCTGCATAGGTGAGCTCTGGTGTCGCTCGTTGGTCAAAAATGGTGGGGGGCATATCATCATCAACGCGTGGTGAATGATAGTTCTGGGTCCGGCCCTTTGTACCCTCGTTTTCTCGCATGTCGATCATTATGGGCTAGATGACGTACAGTCACAAGCACAAGCTCGAAGTGAAAAATAATCATCTGGTGAACGTGTCCTCCCCGTTACCGAAAATAGGATGTACA
>CAZUOL010000058.1:0-12837 GCA_964621845.1 uncultured Candidatus Saccharibacteria bacterium
GGTGTTATTAATGAGATTGCTGAATATGCAGTTGAGCTAGCCCATTTAGGAACTATGGCGTGGGATATACACGATACATGGCGTGACCTAGTAGCCAACACAGTTGGAGCCTTTTCGGCGTGGAGCGTATATTGTTTATTACATTGGTTTCACGCAAAAAAGAAATAGTTTTTTTGATATAATTCTTATGATAAGCATGGAGTATAATTGAACATATGGCTCAAACGCCAAAGCAAAAAGGATCACTGAAAAAGCCTGCCCACCGAAAGAGTTCGACACAGGTATATACAAATTTGGCGCAAAAAAGACGCATTAAATCCGATCGGAAGTCACGACAAAGAGCAGAATATCTGGCAACTCTACCGAAAGCACGAAGTAAGCGAATTGCACATCGGTTAAGCCCGAAGCGTTTCTTTGCATACTGGTTCTCTAAAGAGGGCGGGCTTATGGCACTCAAAATTGCCGGTGTTGGTCTTGCTGTATTTTTAGTAATGATTCTGGCAATATTTGCCATATTCAGAAAAGACCTCGCCCTGAGCCCTGACAAGCTGGCGCGAAAGCTACAAAGCCGTACCACACAGTTTTACGATAGAACCGGCACTGTATTGCTCTATGACCTGTACAAAGACCAGCAGCTTACGTTTGTGAAGTCTGACCAAATTTCAAACAATATGAAATACGCCATGGTAGCCATTGAAGATAAAGATTTCTACAAGCATGGCGGTTTTGACGTGAAAGGTATTGCCCGATCAGCACTTAATAATGCAAGTGGTGGAGGTCGCCAAGGGGCATCTACACTCACACAGCAACTTGCTCGTGTAGTTATATTGCAAGACAACACAGCAACTGGCCTAGAGGGCTATATGCGTAAGGTGAAGGAACTTATTTTATCAGTTGAGCTTGAGCGCGCATATAGTAAAGATCAGATTTTAAACTTCTACCTCAATTCGGTCGGCTTTGGTGGCACCGCAATTGGGGTTGAATCAGCGTCACAGCGATACTTTAATAAGAGCGCAAAAAACCTCACTATCGAAGAAGCGGCTTATATTGCCTCGATCCCACAATCTCCCGTACTATACGATAAATACAACCCTTATTTCGACGCCAAGCGAGCAGTCGAACGACAACAAACAGTCATTCAATACATGTACGAGCAAGGATATATCACAAAAGAGCAGGCGGCAAAGGCAAAAAAGGTTGATATATTAGCCAAAATAAAACCGATGAAAAACCAACAAAATATAAAAGCACCTCACTTTGTGAATGAAATTATAAAGGAGCTTGAGGCAAAATACGGAGCCGAAAACGTACGCCAAGGTGGATGGCGCATTACCACAACACTTGACTGGAAGGCTCAACAACTTGCAGAAAAAGCCGTAAAAGATAACATCGCGAATGTAGAGGCACATAACGGTGATAACGCGGCTTTAGTTGCGGTTGATGTTAAAACAAACCAGGTGCTGGCTATGGTTGGTAGCCGTGACTATAGCTATCCAGGTTATGGGCAAACAAACGCATCAACTGCACGCTTGCAGTACGGATCGAGCTTTAAACCTTTTGTATACGCTCAGTTATTCGATCAAGGATCATATGGACCGGGAAGTGTTATACCCGATACACCACAATCATTCAACGGTCGCACAGCGCAAAACTTTGATAACGGCTATCGTGGCAATATATCTATCAGAAGCTCACTGGCTGAATCTCGTAACTTGCCAGCAATGAAGGCTGCTCAGATTGTTGGCATGGGCAGTGTGATTGATACTGCAAAAAAAGCTGGCGAAACCAGCATTTTGTGCGTCGAGCAGAGGCCATGCGATGAAGGCTATAAAAATGACCCCTTTATGGCAATAGGTACCGGCACCGTACATCTTGATCAACATACTGCAGCGTATGCGGCAATGGCACGGGGGTTTGTTGCCAAACCAGAAGCCAAAATACTCAAGATCGAAAAACCAAATGGTGATGTTTTGGATGAATGGAAGGACACCCCAGGCACACAACTATTTGAAGATCAGAATCACGGCGATCAAATTCGATACCTTATTTCGAGCATTTTATCTGATGACATTGCCCGATCTCCGACGTTTGGCGCTCGCCAGCCATGGTTTAACCCACCGAACGTCAAAGTTGCAGTCAAAACTGGTACTACCGATAACCAAAAAGACGGTTGGATGATGGGATACACCCCAAAACTGGCTGTCGGTGTTTGGGTTGGCAATCACGACGGTACTCCAACTTATATGCATACTGATATAAGTAGCGGGCCCATTTTTGGACAATTTGTGAAAGACGTCCACGAACAAGTAATGAGCCAGCCGCAATACGGATGGAAGTCGAATGACTGGTTTGCGCAACCGCAGGGTATTCAGAGACTTTCAGTAGGAGGAAAGTATGACATCTTCCAGTCGTGGTTTAGAAAACCAGTAGAAACGAAGAAGCCCTACACTATGGACAAGGTTTCTAAAAAGCTCGCGACAAGCTGTACGCCAGCGGCAGCAAAAATTGAGATCCAGGTACCCGTTGCAACTGATCCAAAAACCAAGATCAGTGTTGTTGGTACGCCACCCGATGGTTATGACATAAAAAAGAATGACGACATCCACAAGTGTGGCGATAAAAAGCCTAGCATTTCGGCATTCAGTACCGGTTCTGACGGAAGCTTTACCGTTAGCGTGAAGCCTGGTAAATATGCTATAAAAGAGGTGACTTTCACTGCGAATGGTAAAACAATCAAGGCTGCCCGTAGTGGTAATACCTATAGCGGTAAGGTAAGCAAAAGTGGCAGCTACAATATTACAATCCGTGCTATAGATGAAGCCTATTACGAAGCCACCTATACTGACATCATTATCGTCCCCTAACAGCTGATTCCATAGAAGCTACAAAAAATTACGAACGACGATTTCGAGCGCGTGCAAACATCATTCTACCAGCCGCAGTTTGCAAGTTGCGTGTAAATTCAACTTTAATAACTTTTCCAAGCGAGCTCCCACCACGTTCTACCACCACCATGGTGCCATCATCTAAGTAGCCGACGCCTTGCGATTTATCTTGGCCCTTTTGTACGATTTTGATTTCAGCGACTTCTCCAGGCAACCTACTGGGTCGTAGGTTCTGGGCCAATTCGTTAATATTTAACACTCGTACGCCTTCAATTTCAGCAACTTTAAGTAGATTGTAATCGGTTGTATAGAGCATGGAGCCTGTTTTTTTGGCAAGTTTTACTAGTTTTTCGTCAACCCCGGGCTCATCTTTAATGTCATCCGAAACAACACGTACTTCTGCATTACGACTATCTTGCAGATCCTGTACCACTTGCAAGCCGTAGCGCGCTCGTTCACGCTTGAGGTGATCCGATTTGTCAGCAAGAAGTTGCATTTCGGCTATCACAAAGCGTGGTATAAGTAGCTCGCCTGGCACAAAGCCAGATTTTACCACCTCAACTACTCGCCCATCCATCAGAGCACTCGTATCGAGCAATACGCGATTGGTAACTCTCGGCTTGCGACTGCTGAGCAGAAGAAGAACCGTAAACGTGAGTCCCCCAGCGATCAGTATTTCAAAAATAAGTATTGTTTGTAACATAATAGGTTCAACTTTCTAGGTAAGTATTGAGGGCTTCACGCAGGCTGCCGACAGACTGCAACGAAGCTAGTTTCGTATCTGCTTTAGGGCCGATGGCAAGCCCGAAGCCGATGTTTTTGGCTTCTTTCACACGCTTTTCGACTTGAGGTACATGGCGAACTTCACCCGATAAACCAACCTCACCAAATACCACGGCATCTTTTTTGAGTTGCATACTTTTGCTCGCAGAGGCAATCGCCATACAGACAGCCAAATCTGCGGCTGGTTCTGTAATTTTAATACCTCCTACTACGTTGATATACACATCCTGTTCACTTAAATCAAGCTTTGTGCGCCGGGAGAGTACCGCAGTCAATAGGTTCAGCCGGTTCAGATCAAACCCAGAAGCCGCCCGTTTCGGATAACCGAAAGAAGTACGATTGACCAATGCTTGTACCTCTACCAAAAGGGGACGGGTGCCCTCCATAGCCGCGAGCACAATTGAGCCATCTGCGACTTGTCGTTCCGCAAGCAACGTTGCTGAAGGATTTGCGACTGGCAAAAGCCCTGCCTCCTTCATTTCGAAAATACCAACTTCAGAAGTAGCTCCGTAACGATTCTTCACTGCTCTGAGTGTTTTAAATCCGCCATAACGGTCACCCTCTATGTTCATCACTACATCTACGAGGTGTTCGAGAAGCTTGGGTCCAGCGATTGAGCCCTCTTTTGTCACATGGCCAACAATAATAAGCGTGGTACCCGTTTGTTTTGCAACCTGCGAAAGAATATGGGTCGAATTTGTAATCTGACTCACGCTGCCTGGTGCAGAACTTATTGCATTCGATGCAATTGTTTGAATCGAGTCTACAAAGACCACATCGTAATTGCTGCTCAAAATAGTTTGAGCTACATCTTCTGTGCTGTTCGAAATCGAGAGCAAAACATTATTTTTACTATGCGCCACTCGCTTTGCTCGGTCAGTCACCTGCTCTGCCGACTCCTCGCCGCTGACATACAACACCTTCATGCTGTTACCAAGGTGAATTGCAATCTGCATAAGCAGTGTGCTCTTGCCAATACCTGGCTGGCCAGCAAGTAGTGTTACGCTCCCTTTTACAAAACCGCCACCGAGCACTCTATCGACATCTTCAATGGCTGTTTTTTGACGTTTTACGGTACTTTTTGCACTCGAAGTACCAATAAGGCTCGGTTTTAGCTCACGACCCTTCAGGGCTGCCGATGTGAGCGATGAGCTAACGGGTAGCTCTTCAATCAGGCTGTTCCAGGCGCCACAATTTGAGCAACGACCCGCCCATTTACTATGCTTAAAGCCACACTCTTGGCATACAAATTGTGTTTTTGATTGTGCCATTACACTCATTATAACAGTGCTAATAAGCCTTGTAGTGGCTATCGAGTTTTTTTGTCAAATTATTCAACTGTGTGATATTGCTGTTAAGCGCAGTAATAAGGGCGTTCATCTCGTCTATGAGCGTCCTGTAGACCTGGACCTGACTGTTATAATTATTCACCAATTGGTTATAGCCTGGTACGAGCGCGTTATAGGCTTGTACATCAGTATTTCGCAGCTGAGTCATTGTTTGTTGTTGAGCCTGTATTTGGCTGGTCAGTGACTTGAGTTGTACCTCATATGCCTCTTTCGTTTGTTGCTTTTCTGCCAGCTGCGCCCGTTGAGTAGCAGCAGCTGCTTCTAGTTTCTTGAAAACAGACCGATATTTTTTCGCGTAGGCGACCACGAGAGATCGCTGCGTAAAATATCGCTTGTAGTAGTTTTCGAGCTCAGGCGAAAGGCTCCCGAGCTCGGTACCAAAAATTGAATGTATTTCGTTCAATAAAGTGGACTGATCAGCTCCTTTATACAACCTGATGGTTTCTAGCACATCTTTATCAGTTGTTTTTTTAAGCTGAGCCTGGAGAAGCTCATCAACTGTTGCGCGGTCTCTCGGCGAAAGACGTTCATAGGCGGCATGCAGCAGTTCATGCGCCGCTGTAACTTCACGGACGCCGGTCAGTTTTTTATCTTTAATATTGTAAATATATATGCGCTGAGCATTATAGCACCCCAAAATGACTGCTTGCTTTTCGATACCACTGCATGATTGATTAAATGTTTGCGCATCTTGCAGTTCCGTCTGACTGGCATCGTATAAAAAAGTTCCTCTATCCGTAAGCTTCAGCTCATCAGCTATCGCTGACGCAGGCGTCGAAACATCTGTCGTGCGTACCACAGCATAGTCTTTTACGTATTGCCGATTCAAGTATAACCATCCACTAAAAAGTGTGAATATAATGACAAACAATGAAAGTGCTGCTGAACGCTTTCTCATGATTCTATACTATCATGGTGCTTATGATATGCGGGTTGTTTTTGAATGTACATTCGAGCGCATTGGTTGCTGCTCAACACTGAATTGAAGCTGATTCTTACTTGCAGTAACCGCAATTGTTTGCTCTGTTTTGTAGTTACCCTTCAGCACTTCTTCGGCGAGGTGATCTTCAATCTCGTCTTGTAAGACACGGCGCAAGGTGCGAACGCCATTTTGTGCGTCATAGCCTTTATTAAGCAAGTAACGCTTTGCTGTAGGCTTGATCACAAGTTGCAATGGAGTTGTGGTACGTGCAAGCCGCTTGTTAAGTTCGCCGACCTGAAGGTCGAGTACACGGCCAGCCTCCTTTTTGGTGAGTGCACGAAACACAATAATCTTATCGAGTCGATTAATCAGCTCAGGACGCATGGTATGCTTCAATTCGTCGAGTACACTCTCTTTATTGCGTTCATGCATGTCATCGAGTTTTTCAACGTCTTTTTTTGTTTCAGCTCGAAAACCCAGCACCGATTCTTTCTGCAAACTTTCAGCACCGACATTGCCCGTCATAATAATGATCGTGTTGGTAAAGTCTACACTACGGCCTTTCGCATCTGTTAGCACGCCATCTTCTAAAATTTGAAGCAACATATTAAAGATATCAGGATGAGCTTTTTCGATTTCATCGAGCAGAATGAGACTATACGGTTTGCGCCGAACCTTATCGGTAAGCTGACCGCCATCCTCATAACCCACATAACCAGCTGGCGCCCCCACAAGTCGTGCTGCAGTGTGACGCTCACTAAACTCGCTCATATCAATTTTAATCAGTGCGTCATTGCGACTATACATTTCTCGGGCGAGCACCCGTGCAAGCTCAGTTTTACCTACACCTGTTGGACCAAGAAAAATGAAAGAGCCGATTGGCCTTTTTTTGTCACTGAGTCCCATTCGATTACGTCGAATAGCTCGTGCAACTGAAGCGATTGCTTCATCTTGACCTATAACGTATCGCGAAAGATCTTTCTCAAGCTTTAAAAGATTAGCGGCTTCTTTTTTTACCACTTTCTGTGCTGGAATACCTGTCATTAACTCAATTGTTTGCGCCAAATCATCTGCTGTAAGTACCAATTTGCTCTTACTCTTTGTGCGCAACGCATCAAGCCTTGCTTCAAGCTCTGCCAATTTTGTTTTGTGCCGAGCTGCTGCTTCAAAGTTTTCACGATCAACCGATTCAAGCATACGATGCTTTACAAGTTTGATTTCTTTCAAAATTTTTCGTTGTGGCTCACTTACCTTGCCTTTGGCTATACGCAGGCTTGCCGCTGCTTCATCAATCAGATCAAGCGCCTTGTCAGGCATAAAGCGTTCGCTCAAGTATTTATCACTTAATTCCACCGCTTGTTCGATAACCGCGTCATCGATCAGCACATTGTGATGGGCCTCATAACGTGCACGCAGACCCTTTACGATTGCTTCGGTTTGACGAAGTGATGGCGGCTCGACCATCACGGTCTGGAAGCGTCGCTCCAGCGCGCTATCCTTTTCAATCGATTTTCGATATTCCTCTATAGTAGTTGCTCCTACTATTCTGACAGCACCCCGCGCAAGCACCGGTTTGAGCATATTCGCTGCATCCATTGAACCTTCTGCTGCACCTGCCCCTACCAACAAATGAATTTCATCAATAAATAGTATGACGCTCTGGTCATTGCTAATTTCATGCATCAACGCCTTAAGCCGTTCTTCAAACTCGCCACGATATTTAGTTCCTGCAATAAGCCCAGCAAGATCAAGCATCACAATACGTTTGTCTAGCAGCTTTTCAGGTACATCTTCTTTAGCTATTTTTTGGGCCAACCCCTCGGCAATTGCAGTCTTGCCTACGCCAGGCTCTCCAATAAGGACTGGGTTATTTTTATTGCGTCGGCTTAAGATGGTGATAGTGCGTCTTAGTTCGTCTTCGCGGCCAATCACCGGGTCGAGCCTTCCGGCTCGTGCTTCGGCCGTTAAATCTGTGCCGAAATACTCTAAGGCGCTCTTTCCTTTTCGTCGTTTTGTCCGTTTTTGCTTTTCTTGATTCGAACCCTCATTCAGTTCGTAGCGCTGTTGGTTTAGATACAGTTCTAAATCAGCAATAAGCTCTTCTACATTTACACTCATATCCCGTAACAACACATTTGCGCGGGCATTCTTTTGAATCAAGATGCCGTACAAAATATGCTCTGTGCCGCAATAGTCTTGGTTAAATTCTTTCGCGATTTCCCAACTCGTTCGCAGTGTTAATTTTGCTGCTTCACTCAAACCCTTACTGCCAACACTAATCACAATTGCCTTTGGTGTCAGCTTTAGGGCCGTACGAGCGCGATCGATAGTGACCCCGGAAGATTCTAGCAATTTTGCACCAATAGATGATTGCTGGCTTAAAACGCCGAGTAAAATGTGCTCTGTGCCAACATAGGCACTACCGAGGCCTCGGGCTATCCCTTCAGCGTTTCTTAAAGACGACTTGGCGTTATCTGTCAGCTGCTTGAGATAGTCTTCAAAATTTGAGCTGGATTGCATAGCCTAATTATACCCCTTCAATTGTGTCATTCTAAGTGAAAACGACGAATCTATTCTAGCTAACTCAGGGAGTTTATTTATTTCATTCAATGTGACAGCACTACTTTTTATCACATAGTTCAGTATAACCAATTAGCACTCTCGATGCAAGACTGCTAATTGTCTTGCTCTCCGCCCTCTGTTGGAGCCTCTTCATGTCTACGATCCCTCTTATCGCTTAACATTGAATAAACGAATTTAACCGTTCCGTTTAGGGCTCGTGAGGCCGCATACCCTACCGCAACGCATCCAATGAGTAGACTTGCCTCGAAACCTTTTCCGTAGTGCTCGGGCGCATTTGACCTTACGTTGGCCAATGTATCCTTTTGCAGTGTAATTTGACCATCAATTGTTGGCCGTGCGTCACTATTGGCTACGTGATAAGCCTCGACCAAGGTATGAATGTCACTCTGTGTATCAGCAATATCTTGCCGATAGTCTTGCGACTCATCTACCAGCCCATTTGCTGCTGTATTATCAAAAATAATGGAACCAAAAGCAAAAGATTCCAAACCAACTAAAACACGTCTCGCTACACTTTGCTCAGACATAAATTTTGAGCTTCCCTTTTTCTTATTTAGCGTATTCTATACCGCGTAATGGAGGTTTGGCAAGCAAAAGCGCTTTGCCTTATCATTCTCCGTGGGATTCGATGGCATCAAGCAAGCCTGCTTCAATATCATCGCGGCGTTTTGGTTTTGCTGGCTTTTTGGGCTCAGCTGTTTTTGGTTGCTCGATGTGCTTTTCAACCTCTACGGGGGCTTCAGCAGGAGCAGCTTGTGATTGTGTAGACTCAATATCGAGTTCGTAACCGGTCAATTTACTGGCAAGACGTACATTCTGACCACCCTTGCCGATAGCAATAGAAAGCTGATCTTGATTCACCAATACTTTCGCACGTTTATCTGCTTCGTTCATTTCAACTCGAGCTACCTCAGTTGGTGAAAGCGCATTCTTAATGTACTCTTCGGCGTTTTCCGAATACGTAATAATATCAATCTTCTCTTGGTCACCAATTTCGTTCATCACCGCCTGCACACGTGTGCCGTGCCCGCCAACAAAGGTACCGACAGGATCAACACCCGGAACCGTTGATGCAACAGCAAGTTTGGTGCGTACGCCAGCTTGGCGAGCAATTCCTTTGATTTCAACTGCACCACTTTCCATTTCTGGCACTTCTTGCCTGAACAGATATTCAATAAACTTTTCATTCGCACGAGAAAGCACCAGCTGCGGACCACGGAATTCACGTTCTACATCTTTCAGAAATACCTTCATACGTGAACCCACGCCATAATATTCACCTGGAATCTGCTCACTCGCCGGTAAAATCCCTACCGCTTTCCCAAGATCAACCCGAACAACTCGAGCCTCAACGCGCTGTACAGTACCTACAAGTACCGTCCCGATTTTATCTTCGTATTCATTCATAATAATTTCACGTTCTGCCTCACGCAAACGCTGCAAAATGACCTGTTTCGCCGTTTGAGCGGCTACACGCCCAAAAGTTGTTGGCGAATCTGTTTTTTCAATCACGTCGCCTACTTTGGCGTCCTTCTTGATCTCTTTTGCTTCCTCAACCGTAAGCTGTTGGGCAGGATTTTCAACTGCATCGTCTTCCACCACATCCCAACTGGTGATTGCTTTCATATCGCCCGTATTTTGGTTCAAGATAACTTTTACGTTCTGTTCACGCTCACCATAATCTTTGCGATAAGCAGCAGCCAAGGCTTGTTCAACTGCTTCATTGACTACCTCTTCGGGTAGATTTTTTTCTTCAGCAATTTGTTTAATTGCCATTACAAGTTGTTTAATCTGTAATTCCATTTTATTTTTCCTTTCGTTAAAATCAATTTCACTTCTGAGATGAAAAAGGCCGACCTGATGGCCGGACACTATCTAGTATCGTATCATGCCATAAAGAGCAAATCAAGTAAGCGCGCTCGCAATAATTTCAGAATGTGCCAAAGTGCGCGTTGCATCACGGCTCAAAGGCATCTGTGATTCCAGTCCATCACCCTTGGCTATTACAGTTGCAGCTGCACTGAGCGCGCCAAACCATACGTAGAGGCGATCACATGGCGCCCCCAGCTGTTCGGTGCGGTGCTGAGAAGGAAGGTACAAGCTTGTAAAGCTATCTCCATCTAGCGCAACTTCAACTCCAAGATTGATCATCGGCGGAGCCGGCGCTACGGCAACAGGGCGAATCGCAGCTGGTACACACTTAAATCTACTGTCTGTCTCATGTGATTCATCGCCACGTGGAATCCATAAACTCCTGTCTCGCCTAAACAAAGGAAGCTGCACAGTTGTCTCACGTTCAGGATCCCCCTTAATGAGAGCCCTCCTCACCGAAGACAACGCAAATCCGAGTCCGTAGTGACGATGTACGGGCAATGCCTGTTCTGTTGAGCTTTCTGCACTGGGATAAGCCATACCTTATTATTATTATTATAGCACACTTAACGTAGTTAAGTCAATACTTTATACTAGTGCTCATGATAAAACGACTTTATGATCAATTCCAACCAAGTAATTATCAACTTGAGCTCAAAATTGATAAAGAACGAATGATTTTTACGGGCACCGCTGTTATTAAAGGTGATTTACGCAGCAGCGCTCAATCAATTGAGTTACATGCCAAAGACTTGAGGTTCGATAAGGCACAGATTGATGGCAAGGATGCCGAGTGGGTTGAGCCAGAACTACATGACGTTCTGGAAATTAGAACTACAGATCATTTAGGACCAGGCGAGCACACGGTAACCCTAGAGTTTGCTGGCAAGATCACTGACCAGATGCACGGCATGTACCCATGCTACTTTAAACATGAAGGTAAAAAAAAGAAGTTGATTGCGACTCAATTTGAAAGCCACCACGCCCGAGAAGTGTTCCCTTGTATAGACGAGCCCGAAGCAAAAGCAACGTTTGACATCACCTTACACACCGCCCTGCATGAACAGGTGCTTTCTAATATGCCTCAAAAGCACCAAACAAAATCGGCGGATTTTCTTATTACCACGTTTGAGCAAACGCCAAAAATGAGTACCTATCTAGTGGCGTTTGTTGCTGGCGAAATGCACTACAAAGATGCTGTTACGAAGGATGGCATTATGGTCCGCAGCTGGGCCACACCTGCTCAACCAGCTTCGCACCTGGATTACTCGGTCAAAGAGGCGGTGGATATTCTGGAATTTTATAACGACTACTTTAAAACCCCCTATCCTCTGCCCAAGTGTGATCAAGTAGCTTTGCCTGATTTTGATGCCGGCGCCATGGAAAACTGGGGGTTAATTACGTACCGTGAAGTTGCGTTGCTAGCGGACCCGAAAAATCGCTCTCTGAGCAGTGAACAGTATGTTTCTATCGTGATTGCACACGAACTCTCACACCAGTGGTTTGGCAATCTTGTCACTATGAAATGGTGGGACGACTTATGGCTCAATGAAAGTTTTGCAAGCATTATTGAGCATGTGGCAGTTGATGCTCTTCATTCTGATTGGAACATTTGGGAAACGTACACCGCTACCGATGCCGTGTTCTCAAGCTCACGCGATGTATTTAGTAAGGTACAGCCCGTTGGTGTTGATGTAAATGATCCTGATCAAATAACAAGTTTATTCGATCCAGCTATTGTGTACGCAAAAGGGGGCCGATTGCTGAAAATGCTCCGCGAATACATTGGTGAAGAGGCCTTCCGCAGCGGGCTGAAAAGCTATTTTAAAAAGCATGCCTACAAAAACACGACTCGCGCTGATCTGTGGGAAGAGTTTGCCAACGCAAGTGGTAAGGATATTCACAAACTGATGAAAAACTGGTTAGAGAAATCTGGCATGCCAGTCGTTACGATTGACCAACAAGGAAATAGGATTGCGTTAAGCCAGCAGCGATTGTTGCTTGATTCGGGCAACGATACTGATACAATCTGGCACATTCCACTCTTGGCAGATCAAAACTTGAGCGAAGATATACTTGCTTCGCGTGACAAAACAATCACCACTCCAAAAGATGACTTTGTAGTCTTAAACGCCAATGCCAGTGCTCATTTTGTTTCACACTACAAAAACCAAGATCATATTGCTCATCTGGCGACGCAACTCGCAGAGCAGGCAGTTCCTGCAGAAACCCGTATGAGCTTGTTGAATGATCAAATTCTGTTGGCGCGCCAGGGCAACGAGTCGCTCACAACGGCTCTTGAACTTATCGCCCAGATGTCGCACGAACCACGACACGCCGTTTGGAGTTTAATTTCGATGGTAATTGGCAATGCAAAAACACTCACAGAGGGTGACGCTGAAACTGAAAAACTGATTAAACATTTCACCAAAAAGTTAGCTTC
>CAZUOL010000059.1:0-21014 GCA_964621845.1 uncultured Candidatus Saccharibacteria bacterium
AGACAAAGTAGTTGAAATATCAGAAGTAAACCCCATCAGCCTACTTCGAACACTCCATAGCGACTACGAAGTACAAGCCCAGACAAAAGGTCTCAAATTAGTTACACACGCAGCACCAGAAACAAAACCTATTCAAACCTCAGAATTGTATCTCCACGAAATATTGCAAAACTTTATTACAAACGCTATAAAGTACACAAAAGAAGGCTCAGTCGTGTTACACGTACGTTCAGATACACAAGGAAACGCCGTTTTCTCCGTTGCCGATACGGGTATCGGGCTTAGCAAGGCTGACCAAAAGCATGTTTTTGAAAAATTCTTCCGTAGTGAAGACTTTCGAACGCGCGAATCGAGTGGCACAGGACTTGGGTTATACGTCACTGAAAAAATTGCGCACAAAATTGGAGCAACGATAACATTTGAAAGCGAACTAAATAAGGGCACAACGTTTACCGTAGTCGTGCCAAGCATGAAAAAGCCTAGTTGATTTTTTGCACACTCTTTGCTATTATTGACTTGACGAGCTGATAAAAAGCTCTTTTTTAATACGTATAAATACAGAGAAGGTGAGGCATGAAAGTATTTAGACCTGCTGCAAATGCTATCGGACGTTTTCTTAAAAAACTGACTGCGCCGATCCGCAGCACAAAGGCTTGGAAGTGGCTCCGTAAGCACCTAATTCGTTCGCCGTTTCGAGGGTACTTTGTATCATCATGGCACGAACTGAAAAAAGTGGACTGGCCGGACCGCAGAACCAGCCTGAAGCTCACAGGTATTGTAGTAGCCTTCACATTTATTTTTGCTATTTTCACCACAATACTCGATTACGGTTTTGAAAAGATCGCAAAGCAAATATTTCTTAAATAACGGAAGGAACATCTGAAATGACCGCAAAAAGATACGATTCAAGCAAACAGTGGTACGCCATTCACACCTATTCTGGCTACGAAGAAAAGGTAGCAGAAAGCATTAAGCAGCGAGCAGACAGCTTAGATATGGCAGATAAAATTTTTGATGTGGTAGTGCCAAAAGAAAAGCAGATTGAAATTAAAAATGGCAAACGAAAAGTGGTGGAGAAAAAGATTTTTCAAGGCTACGTGCTTGTTCAGATGAAAATGAGCGAAGACGCGTGGTATATCGTTCGCAATACCCCGAATGTGACTGGATTCGTTGGCTCCGGAACCGAACCAACGCAAGTTGAAGACGACGAAATGGCAAAAATCATGAAACGAATGGGTGCTGAAGATCCAAAACATAAAATTGATTTTACTGTTGGTGAAGTAGTAAATATTATCGACGGGCCATTCAAGGGCTTTGACGGCGCCATTAATGAAATTGATGCTGCAAAAGGCAAACTCAAAGTACTTGTGAGCATGTTTGGGCGTGAAACTCCTGTTGAGCTCGATGCCCTTCAGGTTAAGAAAGTGTAGCTCATTAATGGCCGGCTTTGAAAAGCAGGGTGTAACAGCAACCTCATGTGAACCATTCGCAGATTGGTGTAACGAGAACGGTGTAAATCTGAGAGTATCATCAAACGGCGATACGAGAGCTGTGGCAATTCGCATTGAATGGAATAATATGCTCGCAGCAACCGCAGCAGGCGATCATGAAAAAGCAGCCATACATATAGCCGGATTGGTTACACTTGAGCAAAGCCAAGCATAAGACTTGTTAAAAACAGATGAAAGTAGTAAAATAATACAGTTACGCACTAAATAAAGCTTCACTTTATTATTTAGTTCAAAAAGATATCAGGAATAGGAATATATGGCAAAGAAAATTACAGCGAACTTAAAGCTGCGCATTCCAGCCGGCAAAGCGAGTGCAGGACCTCCCGTAGGATCAACCCTTGGTCAATATGGATTGAACATGATGGATTTTATTAATCCGTTTAACGATCAAACAAAAGACATGATGGGTTCTGATGTGATTGTGCATATGCGAATTTATGATGATCGCACCTTTGATTATGACGTCATTGGAGAACCAGCTGATGACATGATTCGAAAAGCTGCTGGCATTCAAAAAGGCTCAAGCGAATCACACAAAACGAAAGTAGGCAAACTCACCGACGCCCAGCTTACCGAAATTGCTGAAAAAAAGATGGCCTACTTAAATGCCAACGATATTGACGCTGCTAAAAAAGTCATTGCCGGTACTGCACGTTCAATGGGCGTGGAGATAGAAGGCTAGCATGGCAGGCGTACATACTGTGTATACTGCGCCTCACTGCGATACACCTACACCAGAAAGTTCAGCATGGCAGACGCTGCCAGTTGAAGAAATAGCACGTCTAACGGGCGCAGTGATCGTCGCTGACGAGGCAGGGGATATGCAAGCCTTAAGAAACGCAACTCATGCGATGCATGCAGCAGGATTAATGCACGAAATACCTATCGTTTAACAATAATATGAGTGGGAGGCCAAAAGCCGCTAGAACCACGACCGAGAAGCCACACTCGGAGAAAAGGAGCAAATTATGGCAACAAAGAAGACAAAAGAAGAAGAACAAGCAATTTTGGCTGAGATTAAAGCAACGGAAGCTGCAGTCGTAGAGCAAGAGGCGACCGAAGTAGTTGAAGAAGCACAGGCTGAAACGAAAATCGCCGCCAAAGCAGGCAAGCGAAGCCTAAAGGGTCAAGAAGAAGCAAAGGCCAAGCAAGAAAAAATAGAGGCCCAAAAATCGGGTGACCACAGCGATACAGAAGAGCACGAAGTGAAACGTGGTCCAGCCCCGAAAACTCGATCACGCCTAGAACGACGTAGCAAAGCCTACAAAAAAGCCCATGATCTTATTGATAAGCAAAAAGAATACACTCTTAAAGAAGCGTCTGAAATTCTACCCAAAACCAGCAGCGTAAAATTTGATGCTGCAGTTGAACTGCATGTAAATCTAAACGTCGACCCTCGTCAGGCTGATCAGAACGTTCGAGCAAACGTCACACTACCACATGGAAGCGGAAAAACCGTACGCGTAGCCGTGTTTGCCCCAACCGATCAGCACGAAGCTATTAAAAAAGCCGGAGCTGACATTGTAGGCGAAGATGAATTTTTGCAACAGCTCGATAAAGAACAGCTCGATTTCGACGTATTGATTGCAACTCCACAACTTATGGCAAAGCTCGGTAAATACGCCCGCGTACTCGGCCCTCGCGGCTTGATGCCAAACCCAAAAAGCGGCACTGTCACCGCAAAGCCTGCCGACGCCGTAAAAGAAGCAAAAGCTGGTAAAGTTGAGTTTCGAGTTGATAAACAAGGTATCATCCACCAGTCGGTTGGCAAGGTGAGCTTTGATACAAAAAACCTTGCCGAAAATGCGCAGGCTGTACTCAAGGCCATCAAAGACGCAAAACCAGCCAGCATCAAGGGACTTTACATAGAGAAAATCACCATGACAACTACTATGGGTCCGAGCGTGGTAATTGCGCTGTCAGAGGCGTAGTCGCCTTGAAAACGTCACGCGCGTGCGCGTCAAAAAAGCACCAGAAATGGTGCTTTTTTCATACACAACCACTGCATGACGCCCTGGCAATAATAGGTGCGGGTTGCTAATCTGATAGAATAATTATATGGACCGTACAAAGAATGAGCGAGCGTCAAGAGCATTAGGTATTGGCCTGTGTGACAGCCGAAATATACTGAGCGCTGAACAAGGTAGACAGCTAGAACATGACCTCGTTGCGCTACATACGGGGCGGACAGGCGTACGTGGCGTTGCATATGAGGTTATTCAGTAAATGGTAAAGAGTATTCTACTAGAAGGCATTGACGGATCAGGTAAATCAACACACGTTGCATTGCTGCGGCAATATCTTGAAGAAAAAGGCAATAAAGTAGTGGCCCTTCGTGAACCGGGTGGTACCGATTATTATCAGGCCATTCGAGAACACGTACACTTTACGGATTTCAAACGGCCTGCCATAAGTGATGCGTTGGTGTGCGCTGGCGGTATTGCCGCGAACATAGATGCAACTCGTGATGCACTAGCAGATGGCAAGTGGGTCATAACGGATCGCTCATTTATCAGCAACATCTTATATCAAACAGCGCAAGGCCTCGATTATGAAACAGCGAAACGTATTACACTGCTCAGTATTGGTGATTTTCAGTATGATGTGCGGATCTTAATTGATATCCCCGTAACAATCGGCCGCCAACGCTTAAAAGAAATTGGCAAAGGAACCGACTACTGGGAATCAAAAGGCCAACAGTACTTTGAAGAAGTCCACAAACTTTACCACCAACATGCCAAGGAATTCGGCCTAACGATAATCGATGGCACTCAATCAATTAAACAAATCCAACAAAAAATACAAAGCCTGATTTAAAATCAACACGTCTCGACATAAAAAATATTGTTTGTTTCTATATTTTATTGTATTATATATCTATGCCAAAACTGTCTCCTGTCCCCGAAATCTATTTGGAGAATATACCAGTCTTAGCCAAAGAACCCGTACCTATCCCTGGGGTTCTCGACGAGGCAGATCTTACATGGTCGGCAATAAACGCACTCTATGTTGTGCTTCGACAGGCACAAAGCTCCAGTCATTCAGCTATTTCATGGCGTAATTTTCCAGTCGGATGCGCAGCCATAGCTACAAACGAGAGTCATGACAGATTCGATTTAGTAACTGGGTACAACGTAAAGCCTACTGCATACAGTGGGTTAAACATACACGCTGAGCAAATGCTGGTTGAAAGAGCACGTAGATACAGTTTGAGCAGAATCCTCGCATTGGCAGTTATTGGCGAGCCTCAGCAGGACACACAAAGCGGTAGAACAGCGCCTACGCTACACCCGTGCGGTCTTTGTAGGACCCATCTTGCTGAATCAGGTTTAATGTCATCTTCAACACTCATAATAAGCAGCGTACCTAACTTTGAGCGTGCTGAGCTGTACAGTTTCAAAGAGCTCGTAGAGTTTCATGATAGTGACAATGATCGGGAGCTTTGCGGTGTCGAACCTAATACCGTGGCCCAGACCTGCAATTTAGATGGGAGCACAACAGGTATATGGCAAACAGCACCCCAGCCCTTCAACATGACCGAAGAGGCCTTAAAGAATCGTGGCTACGAACAAGCAGTGGATAGGCTGCTTTGGTATAAGTGGGCTGAAAGTAATCCTCGTGCATTCGGATCGGCGGCGTTGGTAAATTGGTTTAGATTAGGGCAACCAATGGCATCATAAATTTTTATTTGATACAATAGAATCACTGTAACAAAATAAACGAAGGTGGGCTCGTTAATAACGGAGGGTATTCGTGGGGGTCTACAGTAACACACAAATTCGAGAAGCAATAAAAGCAGGGCACATTGTATGTGTGCCATTTAAAGATGAGCATGTTTCTCACGCTAGTCTAGATGTAACACTTGGCTACTATTTTTACAGGACCGGGCAGGCCACTAAAGGGTTTGTATACAATCCATTTGATGAATCTGATGTGAAGCGCTATTTTGGCGAAGTACAACAGGCGATTCCGCACCAAGACTGGTGCGCACGAAATGGCACAAAGCTGCTCGAAGGCATCCCGCCTGAGCATCCCGTTATTCCACTTCGTCCTGGTGAGCGTATTCTAGCCCACACTCACGAGTTCTTCGGCATTAAGCCGCCAGGTGCCTATGAGGTAAAGTCGCGGTCAAGCTGGGGTCGGAATGGTGTCGCCGTCTGCTTTGATGCCGGCTGGGTTGATCCGGGTTATATTAATCGCTTAACGCTCGAAATATACAACCTTAACGAACACGAGACAATCTTGCTGCCTGTCGGCGAACGGATAGCACAAGCAATCTTCTTAGAAACCGGTGAGGTTGAAGGAAACTACGGCGAGGGCCGCCACGACGGTTTTAGCGGTAAATATCAAGTTGGCACAGATTTAGATGATCTTATTGCGAAATGGACCCCAGAACAGATGCTACCACGCGCCTATAAAGATAATCGAAGCGCACCCGGAGAAATAAAAGGTTTAAAAGCACGGTGACCAGCATGGATGTAACTGAACAATCCGGTGTTTTTATTGTTATAGAAGGTTCAGATGGCTCTGGTAAGGGTACGCAGTTTAAATTACTGGTAGAACGATTGAAATCAGAGGGCTATAACGTTGCTACCTATGATTTCCCGCAATATGACGAGGAATCCTCATACTTTGTTCGTGAATACCTAAACGGTAGTTATGGCAGTGCAGAAGCACTTGGGCCATACACGCCTTCGCTGTTTTACGCACTCGATCGTTTTAACGTAGCAAAAAACATGAAGAATGACATCGCGGCTGGCAAAGTAGTGCTGTGCAACCGCTTTACAGGCTCGAGTATGGCCCATCAGGGTGGTAAATTCGCGACTGATGAGCAAAAAGTGGAATACTTTAAATGGCTTGATAGCCTTGAATTCGGAATGCTTGGTATTCCGCGTCCTGACGCCAATGTAGTGCTTTTAGTCGAAGCTGAGATAGCGCAACAGCTTGTAGATCAAAAGGCAGAACGCAGCTACACCAATAAAAAACGTGATATTCACGAGGCAGATCTCAACCACCTGAAAAACGCTGTTAACACCTATCAGTTGCTTTGCCAAACATTCCCAGATAACTTTCAGGCAATTGAATGCGCCGATAAAGGTGAGCTCATGAGTATACCTACCATTAATAATCTAATCTGGAAAAGGATCGAACCCATGCTTGGAAAACTACGCAAAAAAGAGCCAACAAACAACAACTCGGCTGCAGAGGTTTTTGCACCAAAGAAGTCTGCGAAAGCAAACCCCTACGTACAAAAAAATGATAATGGCAGCTATTCGATTACGAGCGAAGGCAAAAGTTACCTAGAAGATGCCGTTACAGACACCAGCGGCAACGTCTACATGTTTGGTGATAAACTCTCAAACGCCACCATAGCAGCTGCAATGGCACGCTTAAGCCGTCGCGGCGATGATATGCGCGTCACCCTACTCGACGAATTTGCAGAAAAAGCCGGCAAAGACGAAGGCCTCTTGAAGCGCGTAATCACTGCGTACGGCGATGATAGCGTTCAACAACTTACTGGTATCCATTTTGTGATTGAAAACGCAAGCAACCTGCTTACAAAAAAACTCGAATGGGGGAGATTGGCCGCCTATCTTGAACAATCAACACGCTATATCTACTTTGATCAAAAAGATGAATACGGTAAATTTAAGTACTATACACCAACAACCTTTGACGAGCGTACAACAAAACACTACAACCAAAAAATGGATACGTTGTTTGAAACCTACTCAGAATTAGTACACAAGCTTACCGAGCACATTCAATCCGCATCATCCGAACCGCAAGAAACGCGAGATGGCGCCTGGAAGGCTGCTACACGAGCACAGGCCTGCGATGCCATACGCCCCGTACTTCCTGTTGCTACGAAATCAACGGTTGGCATATTTGCATCAGGTCAAGCTCTTGAGAGCCTTATTATGCATCTTATGAGCGAAGAACTAAAAGAAGCTCGAGACACAGGTGAATCATTGTTGATTGAAGGAAGAAAAGTAGTGCCAACCTTTTTAGAACGTGCTGATAAACCAGACAGAGGAGGTGCCTGGATAGCTTACCGAGCACAAACCAAACAAGCTGTCGCCGAAGTACTGAGCGCGTACGCCCCCGCTCCAATAAAAGGCGAAGATAGCGAACTAGTAAGGCTCGATAGCTACTGGCCAAAAAATGAGCTCGACATCGTTCCGCATGTACTTTATGACCAGACAACGCTGAGCCTTGACCAATTACGTCAGGCTACCAGCGAATGGACCTATGATCAAAAGGAGAAAGCACTCAAAAGTTATATTGGCGAACGCCTGAACCGCCGCCAAAAACCGGGTAGAGCATTTGAAGTTCCACATTACACGTTTGACATCCTGTGTGATTACGGCATCTTCCGCGACCTACAACGTCACCGTATGGTGGATGATATGCAATGGCAAGCACTCACACCACACTACGGGTATGATATACCGAAGCTTGTGAGCGAAGCAGGTCTTGACGAGCTATTTGAGCGTTGCTTTGATATCAGCATAGAGCTGTATCAAAAACTCTGGGATGATGGCTATCACGATGAGGCGCAATACGCGACGCTACTGGGGCATCGAATGCGTTGGAAGTTCACGATGAATGCACGTGAAGCTTATCACTTTATTGAGCTTCGAAGTTCACCGCAAGGACACCCTGGCTACCGAAAAGTGGCGCAAGTTATTCACGAAAAAATAAACGAGGTACATCCAATCATTGCCGAAGGCATGCGGTTCGTGAACCAAGGTGAAGATCCTGAGCTCACCCGTTTAGCTGCAGAGCGCGCCACCCAATTTAAGCTTGATCAACTAAACCAGTAATACATCGCTTCTACGAACAGCGTACATGTAGCCATATACTTCCCCTGTATCGCCATCGACTTGCTGCTTCTCAATCAGTACATTCCTGCTGAGCATTGACTGAATCAAACCATTTTCATGCAGCTGATTTTGAGATAGTTCAGGGGGAATAACCTTGCAGGTGCTGTGCGGATGGGCGGTAAGCCAGTAGACACCGTTCAGCAGCATCTCACGAGTAGCTTGGTGCGCAGGATCCTCTGCGACAAAGTAGGCAACAAAAACCTCACCATTCGCAGTCGCGTCAGTCGACTCAATAGATTCAAAGAATCGCTGTGCGATACTTTCTACCTGCTCTTCAGTCGAGCAGGTACGTGCGAGAATATTAGCGTCATCAGTACAACTAAACGGTGGGTTCGTTTCTAGGGTCGTCATATATAGTAATCTTTTTTGTTAAAAAAGAGCCCCCACATTTTTGTGATTGAGCTCGTAAAACCTTTCTTGCTGCGTGCTCAATCTACTTAGCGCACAATAAACCAGTATGCGCAGTGCATACGAAGCTTGTTTGTGTGTGTAGATTGATGACTCACAATGAAGAATTTTACTCTTAAGTTGCTATTAGTCAAGCCCTAAAGCATTTTTTCTATTTCATCAAAGAAGACCATCGTGATAGCTCGTGGCATTGGTGAGGTACCGGAGCTTAAAAGTGCATTGCCACATTCATCGTTGCTATATGCTTCCAATGCGGTGCTCAGATCTTCGATTGTTGGCAACGCATAGTGTTTTGAACCCGCTGCTATCTGATCGATCTCTTTGCGAATAAGCTGTGGCTCCTGGCCATAACATTCATAGCGGGCCTCACCATACATAAACTGCATCTGAAACATATTTATGTAGCCAACTATACGACAGGCCACCTCATCTTGACCAATCGTTCGGTTTTCTATTGCTTCAGCGAGCAAACGTCTGCTCTCGATCATTCTACTTGGGTTGGTATCAAACATTTCGTCCGACTGGCTCGCACCTCTTTCTAGTAACGACATCTTATTCTCCTTTGAAATTAAAAAGAGCTCCATCTGTTTGTAGATTGAGCTCACGTTATGTTATATGCCGCAGTCAATCTACAGTTACACAAGCAGGAGCACCACAATGTTTTGAATTGCGGCTTTCACTGTCTGTGTAGCTGTTGATTGAGCTGACATAACAAGCAGCGTACACCTTCTTTAAACACAATGCAAGTTTTCTACTTGACAGTTAGCAACAAAAGAGTAGAATGAGCTTTATGAACAGATTAGCACAAAACTTGCTGCTCCTACTCGGCCTTCAAGGGCTGTGCTTTAACACTGTTGAAGCCCGGAGCGCATAAGCGCCACGCACAGCCCCACAAATACCGGGTTCAACACCCGGATTTTTAATACTTTAAGGAAAAACATAATGACTATAGAAGAGTTCCCGAATACAGCAAGCACAAAAAAGGAGTGGAAGCCCCCACGAGCAGCACGCGTACCTTATGGCTACAAGCCCAAACGTGTGCCTACGCAACCTGCGACGCCCGAAGAACGTAAGATCGTTCGTCGATCTGAAGACTACACGAACCCAATATCAATAGCAGCAGGCGTGATCATTCGATCAGCTATTGATATTGGTAGATACGAACGCACATTGCATACCCAAGAACTGACCAAAGATCAAGGTGCTCACGTGGCCCGCCTCATCAGGGCTGCGAGCGTTCAGGCAACGATCTGCATGAACAACCTTGCGGAAGAAGCGGGGTCACCAATGTCATTTGTATGCGAGGTGGCCGCACGAGTTGGGAAGGTCTCCTGGGATACCGTTCCGGACGCCAAAATACCAGTAATCACGTCAGAGGTACCGACAGCTGGCACAGAATACCCCCACCACATAGCGTTTCAAAACCAAATCGCCGCGCAACGTGTACAAATCCCTGCGTAGGCTGTAACACAGTTGCAGCAGTTGACAATGGCCGTGAAGTGCAGTAGTATTATAAGGATCATTACCACAGACAGCAGGCGAGTAAAACACGACTCATAAGACCTGCCGAGGAGATGAACAATACATAATTGTTGAATCGAAAGTCTTTGGTAGTGCGAACGCCAAAGACTTTTTCTTTGCGCTCTAAACGTAAATTAACAACCTGGTCGATACAAAACGTAATAACAAAGGAGCTTCTATGGCATTAAGCCGAGAACAAAAAGAAGCCGTTATTGCAGAAGTGACTGATCTGCTTTCAACATCAAAGTTTACGGTGCTCGCACAATACGCTGGTTTAACCGTAAAAGATATGCAGAATCTTCGCCGCGCAGCCAGAGAGAATGGCACTGAAATCAAAGTGGTAAAAAACCGCCTGTTCCGTCTCGCTGCAAGCAATATTGAAAGTTTAAAAGATGCTGATTTGAGTGAGTTCTCAGAACAGCTTGTTTACGCCTTCAACGCAGAAGATGAAGTAGCCCCCGCCCAAGTACTTGCAAAGTTTGCGAAAGAACACGAAGCGCTCAAGATGGTAGCTGGCGTTCAAGCAGATGGCGCAGTATTGAGCGGAGATGATGTCAAAGCGTTGGCTGCACTTCCAAGCAAAAACGAGCTTATTGCACAGGTTCTTGCAACCCTGTCTGCTCCGCTCAACGATTCACTTGGCGCCCTTTCTGGGGACCTGCATGGATTGCTTGACGGCGTAGCAGCAAAAGCAAACTAACTATTACCTAAACCCATGAAAGGAACTATCCATGGCTGATTTAAAGAAGATGGCAGAAGACTTAACTAAGTTGACTGTACTTGAAGTAAACGAACTCAAAACTATTTTGAAAGATGAATATGGCATTGAACCAACTGCAGCAGCAGTCGCAGTAGCTGGCCCTGCTGCTGGCGGTGATGCTGGTGATGCTGGTGCTGATGAAAAGAGCGAATTTGATGTGATCCTCAAAGACGCGGGCGCTCAAAAAGTTGCCGTTATCAAGGCGGTAAAAGAAATTACTGGTCTTGGTCTTGGTGAAGCAAAAGCCATTGTTGATGGTGCTCCAAAAGCAGTAAAAGAAAAAGTAGCGAAAGACGACGCTGAGGAGGCTAAGAAAGCCCTTGAAGAAGCTGGCGCTACAGTAGAGCTTGCATAAATAGTATCTACACTAGAGATTATAACCACCCGTCCCTGGGTGGTTATTTTTTATGCTGTGAGTAGCTATCGTTACGCAGAGAGTCTTGTGGGGTGCGCCGGCAGAGCATCTTCAGGTAATACCCGAGTCGGTAAAGCCACTGCAAATTTTGTAACACCCCGTTCGTTCCTGACACCTACCAAGTGAGAGGTACAGCTTAAGCATAGAAGCACCGCTGCGTCTTCAAGATCACCACTCGTCACTTCAGCCAAATTCCTCAATGAATCACTGGCAACACCATTGCTATCAAAACCATCCTGCAACATACAAGAACCTGCATCGCTACGTTCACACATATGCCCTCCATATATTTGTAATAATTCATGTATACGCCGCCAACTTGCTTATGTCAACTACTTTTATGGGCGCATGACAGAATCGCTCAGAATCTCAGGATAGGTTTGCTGATAAATTTCAATGCGCCGCTGTATATCACGCGGCAGCAACCCGTTCGGTGGTAGTGCCTCACTTTCAAGATAATGTTGATACTTTGCCACTACCATCTGAGCGAGCAGAACATCCCACGAGCGAACATCAGCGGGCTGAAAATTTTCAATGCTACCTTCAATGCCAGTCACTCGTGTACTTGGGCTGTCTGGATTCAAGAAGTTATCGATAACTGGTCGTATCGAAGCCTTTTCGTGATCGACCTCGAACCCCCAACACTCGCCAGAGCCACGATGGACACCTAGTAGATCGATACCACCGTTTTGAACCGCAAACACGGTTCCAAACGGTGCATTTTTTACAAGCTCCGGATTCAACTCCTCAAGTGGTGGTGCGCTTTCTTGTATGCTCATACCTAGCATCTTACGCCGACAAAAGTTGTGATACAATAGGCATGTTAACAACATAAACTATCAAGAGTGCAGCGAGAGAACGAGCTCAATGACCTGCCAGCAACCGGCCGAACGGCATCGGTGCTACACCTCGCCCGAACGGGAAGGATACCAGAAACAACTCCTTTCAGTTCAGAAAGGATTTTTTAATGTCAAACTTTAAAACTGCGGAGAGCGTCAGCCCCAAGCACCCAGATAAGCTTTGCGATCAAATATCAGATGCGATTTTAGATGCTTACCTCTACATAGATTCAGATGCACGCGTAGCAGTGGAGACAGTAGGAGGCCACGGCAGATTGTTTGTGGTTGGCGAAGTAACCTCAAATGCATCTATCAAAATAACACCAATTATACAACGGCTCGCTGGTGATATTGATACCGAAGTTCGCATAGTACAACAAAGTTCAGAAATAGCCCAAGGTGTAGATGCAGGAGGTGCGGGGGATCAAGGCATCATGGTTGGCTATGCCTGCAACGAAACCCCTGAACTACTGCCGCTTGAGGTTATACTTGCCCGCAAACTTAACCAATACTTGTATGAAAAGTGGCCGTTCGACGGTAAAACCCAAGTGACGTTGAAAGATGGCGAAGTAGAATCAGTTGTTGCCAGTTTTCAAAACGCAGAACAAGGCGACTTGCATGAAGCGGTGCACACATGGCTGCAAACAGAAAGCAACACTCTTACAGTTCAGAATCCTGCGCTCCATATCAACCCAGCAGGGGACTGGCAGCAAGGGGGCTTTGATGCAGACACCGGGCTCACCGGTAGAAAGCTTGTGGTCGATAACTACGGCCCGCGTGTTCCTATTGGTGGTGGTTGCTTTAGCGGTAAAGACCCGAGCAAAGTCGATCGTTCAGCTGCCTACATGGCCCGTAAAATTGCGGTTGATTATCTCAACAAATACCACGCAAAGGAAGTGTATGTGGAGCTCGCGTATGCGATTGGTTATGACCAACCACTCGAGGCGACTGCTCGCATAGATAGGAGGCGACAGAAAGTAACCGGATACGATCTTTCACCAAACGGTATCATCGAATTTTTAGATCTGAAAAAACCTCAGTACGAGCAAACGGCGCGCTATGGCCACTTCGGCCATGGCTTTGCTTGGGAATAACAATCGTAGCGCCCTGTTGACATCTAACGGCTTTGGAGTATTATGTAAACTTATGAGTTTACGAAATGCAAACAGCATCATTATTATTCCACGAGTAGCCGCGGGATAATTGTTCGTATTTCAAAACAAGATCCCGCAAAAGCGGGATTTTTTAATAGCAATGTAAAAAGGAAGCAACAATGACACGAAATTACCCTCTACCCGAAATTACCCCCTGGCCACCAGAGCATACGATCAGTCAATTAGAACTTGATGAAATGCGTGCGCTTTTTGGTAAAGAAAGGCAAACCGAGATGCTCTATGCCTTACAAGAAGATGTTGAGGGCGTTTTAGCCAGCAAGCTCGAACAAAAAGATGCTGCCGCAATTTTTATTGCTACCGAAGTATTGTGCGATGCCTATTCGTGGTCACGGCGAGATCCAAAGCTGGAGCCGTATTGTGTGCATCCTTATGCCAAAGCACTACTTAACATTTTGCTAAAAATGCAGGGTGCCGAAGACCACGCACAATCACACCGACCTCAGCGCGGCGCCTCTGACCCTAAAACAGAAAAACAGCCTGTCGACCTAGCGTTTCAAATTGTTCGTTCTGCAGCTATTGCCAGCAAGTACGATTACACTGGTTTGGCACAGGTCGGCCTAGCTCAGGCCATTGAGTTTCCTCAGTACCTCGGCCAAACGGGATAGTATAGCTATTTACTTTAGGTAGCTTTTCTGTTATAAACATTTCATGTCAGAGTTCACCGCTCAACCACCGTCAATACTTGAACGACTCGGCCAAAAACCATTGCTCGAATATATTTCAGCACAAAACTGCACCCTTGGTGCTGCCGCACAGGCTATGAAAGACACACTACAAAGGCAAGGCCTTCGTACTGTTGAACAACTAGGGCGCCACGCTAGTGCTGCAGCGCTCATCGGCAACCTATTGACTAAAATCATTGCAGATGAGTCGGCAATTATTGGCCAAGATATATCCGTTGCCTTTCCCCATGGCAGCTTCCATTTTTACGATGCAGTAAGTATCAACGGATTCCCGGTCAGCAGAATAGAACTGATGTCTTCACACGATAGCCAGGAAATTCATGGTCAAGTATCAAGTATATGTATCGGGGATGCGTGGCATCACAATAGCTACGGGGCAGTACTTGGCCTTACTGTAAACGGCGACTACAATCTTGCCGGATCTGCACATGAGGGCTGGTATTTTGTTCCACTATCAGGCAACGACATCACCATTACACCTCCTGCCTGCCTGAACTAGTCGTAAGTATAGCTATTGACAAAATATAGTATAATAATAGGTGGAGTGAAAACTCTTTTCGCACCGTTAGCATCAAGTGACTATGGCGAAAACCGAAAATGGCTTTGCCCAAAACGAGGCGTGATCTACAGCAAACAACAGGACACCCCTTCGGACTAAGCAATTGCGTACTAAGGCGTAATTACTAATAAACAGTCCGCAGCGGTGTCTTTTTGATACCCCATAAAGCGGCAGAAAGGTCATGATGAACGATATTGTTCGTAGACAAACAAGTAGTGGGCAAATTGAGGTATACGACGCCTCGCAAAAACTAACAGATGAAACAACGGCTAACTTCGAAGAGCGCGGTCGATTTGCAGCAGATCTTCTGATTGCTACGCTTACTGAAACACCGTACACGCCAGTGATTGACGGCGTGCGATATGAAGTACCTGTTGCCAATCGCTACATGGGGGTTGGTGTTGAGGAAGGTGAAGAACAAGAGGTAACAGATACAGTAGACGAAGCACGCGTTGCTTTGGCTGAGTTTCTTGCAGCAAAAGTACCGGGCAGTAGAAGTATCCGCCTCCGGCGATATAAAACAAAGTATCAGAAAATATATGATGATCTATCTGCAAGCGGTCGCGCAGAAAGACCATATCAATCAGCTTTTGATGAAGCCTTTGTTGAGTCAGCACGAAGAAAGCAAGTAGACCTTTCTTCGCCACAGGTTGGGAAATTGATCATCGCTCGAGCCCCACACGTGCTTTATGCTCTGCCTTTAGAGGAAAGAGATGGTAGGTATACAGCCAGCAATCGACAGCGGCACGACGCCATAACTGAAGCGGGCCGCTTAATCACCGTTATCAGCTATCAAGAATATTCAGGCAGACCAATAAAACATTATCTGTCTCAAGTTTCACGAAACCTGTCGACCGAACGTAGAGGGCGCGCCCCTGGCTCTACCATCTCACATAAGATCGAGGAACGCGTGGTCGATCTACGCACCCGCCATACCAAAGCATAGAAGATAATGAATGTGCCTAACAGCCAGGCCACGCAAATCTTTATCGAAAAAATGTCGAGCTAGGCAGTACTCCAGGAAATCTTTGCAACACGATACGCGCACCATCGTAGTTTGTGTTTTTTTCGTTTTTGTGTTATTGTCATTATTATGGAAATTCCAAAAAGTCTGCGTAAAAAAGGCGTGGCGGGCAGTTTACTCTTAAGCGTGGCTCTGCTAGCTGCAGCTTGCGCAGAAAACGCGCCCACCGATACCGCTGCCCCACAAGAAGAAGATATAAGTTTTATTGCTGCAGCACGACCCGCCACTGCAGGCGACAACGACCTGCTACCAGTCGGCAAGCTACCTGCAGAGCTAAAAAGCCAGTACGATCAATACCCAAAATACGCACCACAATCAAGCATGGGTGATGATAACAACAACGGCCTAGCATTTACCCCAAGACGTTTCGAAACCTCCTTCACCGAAGGTGATGGCAGCGGCGCTGATGTCGTGTGCGAAGAGCTAAAGGTCCCCGAGGGCATCCGATACGTGCAGGCCGTGACACCTTCAGAAGAAGACGCCTGGATTGGATATCAAGAAGAAAAACAAATTGCCTACCTATGCTTCCCTCACGAAGGCAACCCAGCCACCGTTGCTGTTTGGGCAAGCAGTGCGCAGCGTTAGGTAACCTTTCTATATGATACAACGGCCTCATGGCAGTCTCGGAAATGAAGTACCTGGCACACGCATGGCATACGTGCTCGGCCTCGATCATTACAACCCTGAAGTATTTGCTCAATACTATCAAGAATTGGATAGATATTTAACGGTGAGTACTCAGACGGCCGACTTAGACCAAAGCGTCATTACTGCCCAAGCCCAGCGCATGATTGCCACCCGATACAATCAATCACCATTCCTAAAAAGACCGGTTATCGTAGAGGGCAACGATCACCTCATTTATGCAGTTGCTGGTGATAAACTAGATAAACCATTAGCAATCTCGGGGCGCATACGTGGCGTCTTAGCTCATTTTGTGCTACTTCAGGCACGTTCTGAAGATAGAAAGTTTTATGGTCTCGCCGCGTGCACCCACGCCCGCAACTCTAACACCTCTATGGTACTACTCACGCCCTTAGATCAAGGCTCAGTCACTCCACTATACCCAGAACTCAACTAGTGTCGCTACGCTTTGCAAAGCAATCTAGCCTATAGCGACTATTCCATCAATTCAAGGTGGGCATCAAATCCAGTAATTGGATGTTGTCTTCGCCTCGACGGAAAGGGAACCGGCACCCATACAATAGAAGTGGGCATACCATACACTTGCTGCATCGCTTCACCAATATCAGCGACGATATATATGCCACAATTCGACTTACCATCCAGCTGTCGATTACTCCTTATTGCTTGTCCATTATGTAAATTAAAGGTGTTAATTGTGTCAATTTTGATTGGTGTTGCTGAAATACTATATTCAAAACGATCAACGGTAACCTGCCGCAACCTTCGGTTTTCGTGACTCGTATCTGGCACGAGCATGTCTTTAGGATCCACCATCAAGCGAAAACGTTCGATCTGTATTTGCTTATCTATTTCCATGAGAGCACGATCTACTATCGTTCTTTGCTCGACAACGGATCGACGACGAAACTCGGTGCTCTTAAATAAATGGTGTATCCTCCTTGAAGCCTGATGCAAGTCATCAAGTATCGTTTCTTCAGTTGAAATTGGCTTTTGGATCTCGCCAAAGCCATCAAACTGTAGCGCCCCAGCATTCATCAGAGCATAATAAGCGAGCCCTTTTGCGCGAACGCTACTGCCAGCAACTGGCACCTCTGAATCAGTATCCATCATTAAGAATTCAGCATACAATCGCATACCTTCGGGTGGATGGAGGGCTTTATTACGAGCCTCATTTATGACATAATTTTGCTGCATCAGCGTATCACCTTCGTCCGTTTCATCAGTGGCCTCTATTTCATCACGTGGTGTGTAAGCCACAGCCTCTTCGTCTGCAAGCTCTAGAGCTGAAAAAACCCCATGCTGTAACTCCATCCGCATATAGAGCGTATCTTCTTCTCCGTCGGGCATTACATACGGTGCAAATCCTTCGCCTGAGAATACAATTGGCACCTGGCCGAGCGCCCTAAACCCATTTTCAAGTTTTTCAATTTGCTGATATGTCGCCGCATCGACCCAGCCATCTTCATCAACGAGCTGTACCTTTTCTGCAAGCAAATACAATTCATCAAACAACTCGTTGGCACGTTTCACGCGCTCTTCTGTGACTGGCTGAACTCTGTCAAGGTCTCGCATTATTAGCAACCAGAATATACGCCTGGTCCTCATTTGGCAATAACACTGATTTGTGTTCATCAATCCGCTTCGACAGGAACAAGAAGATCTTACTGATATACTATATAGCGATGGGAATTGTCATAATCCTAGCTGGGATGGTGCTGTACGGTATCGGCGTGCTGACTGGAGTGTATGTTGGATATAGTATGCAAAAAGAAATCTCCAAGCGCGACCGTACCAAAAAATAGCAACAAACTAGCATAGAAACCGCAACTGAACCTGGCAAGATATTGACTTTTTTATATATTTTGTGCTATAATTAAATTATAGGGTAATGACTGCCTTTTAGCAGCCATTTTTTATGCCCAATTTTTTATGCTCAAAAGGAGTTTATGCATGCCCCAAACCTATCAAGGAACTGTTCGGCTCGACCGAGAAGTACCACATATCGATCAAACCCCTTTACAGACTGCAGGCTCGACAGCCGAAAGGGAGCGCATTGATGCCATCTTCAGTGATGCCGAAATCGGACAGCAGGCATTGACTGCACGTCTTGGTAAGGTTGCATTTGACTGGGGAACAGCAATACTACCACACGATACAAGCTTTGTTCGCTATGATCACATAACTGGAGAATGTCTGTAATGACCGATGGCACGACACCCAATAGCAGTAAAATGCCCGAGGATCTCGCTCGACTTGAAGCCGCCAGAAGACTATATGCAGAAATAATGGCAGAGCGAGCTATCGGAGCGTCAACCGATTCCGACTCGAATCCAGCAGCATCATTCAAACTAGCTGAACCAACCGTCAATGAGCCAAAAACCCGTGCTGTTGTCCGCAGCATTACAGAAGCACCAAGCTATGTATCGGTACCGAACTTATCAACATGGGATTGGCCAGAAGTAACTGATCACACTTATTTTGACGGTGCATCGCAAACAGCCGAGCAGCCTGATATGCCGGAGGTTATTATTGACTTACGCACACAACAAACACCGACCTCTACAAATCTATGGGAACTCACGGGCGCAAGCAATGGCGAACACCCTGGATACCCAGTTGACGATCTCCTGTAACTATTTGCCTTTCGCTCCTTGCTGATGTTACGATGAACACTGCACACCATGATTACGTATCTCCTCATAAATTTATTCAGTGTTATCTGTATCAACCTGATCGGCTTCAGCATTGCATATAGAAAGAAGACTGATAAACTTACTGACTTTTCGTATGCACTCAGTTTTATAACACTGGCTGTTGTTTCATTGGTGCTGAGTGGCAATCTTAACGCCCCAAACGTGCTTTTAGTAGTACTTGTGACCGCCTGGGCGCTGCGTCTTGGGAGTTATTTGGTCATTCGTATCAGAAGATGGGGAAGAGATGCCCGCTTTGATGAAATAAGAAACAATGCTCGTAAGTTTTTAGGGTTCTGGGTACTGCAGGCTCTTACCGCGTGGTGCGTGATGATTGCTCCGCAGCTTTTCTTATGGCAAAATCAAAGCAACCAGCTTGGGCAGCCAAGCTACCTCGGCCTCATTATCTTTGCCTTTGCGCTCACTTTTGAAGCAGTTGCCGATTACCAACTATATCGGTTCACTGGTGCCTCAGAGAACAAAGGACGATTTATAAACAAAGGGTTGTGGAAGTATTCACGACACCCAAACTATTTTGGTGAAATTATGGTGTGGCTTGGTGCATGGGTATATACGCTTTCCGCCCTCGCGCTGCCACAAAAAGTAATTGGCTTCATCACACCCCTTACTATTTATGTCATGATTCGATTCATCAGTGGGGTACCAAAGCTTGAAAAAAGTGCAGAAAAGAAATGGGGCGAAGATGCAGATTATCAGGCATATAAAAAGCGTACCGGCCTACTTATACCAAAGCCCCGGCTATAAATTACAGATATTTAGCAGTCACTTGCTGCTTGTTAATACCGTTCACTATGTTCGTAAACCCTTGTTGACGGAGCAGGTGAGCACATACATTTGAACGACTCCCCGACACGCAGTAGAGTATCAGCTCTGTGTCTTTTGCGACGCCTTCAAGTTTTTTTGCTCCAGACATAATTTCGGTCGGTGGAATATTGAGGGCCCCTTTAACATGATCTCGGGCGTATTCTTCGGGTTCACGCACATCGATTATTATTCGCTGCATATCTAATAGTATAGCAATAGCTATCTATTTTTTGCGAAATGCCTACCCATCCAAGCGCAGACAGTGGCAGCAAAGAATGCCGAGAAACCATAGAAGCAGCTGGTCCTAAAGGGGCTTGTCATAAGTTTGCCGGGGCTACAGCTCGTAGCAGTGCCTTTTGGAGTAGTATAAAAACGATAAAAAAGTGGCATATTATTAAAAAGGGCGAATAGTGTGCTACCAATCAGCAGGTACATGAGCTTCCGTTGTTCTTGTTTCCGCCGGAGCTCATCCTTCAACACCAGCAGCCGTACCGTCCAGCCCGCGCAAAACGTAAATGAAATGGTGCCCCAAAAACAGGGCGTGAGCAACGGATTCTTGGTGACAGTACCACTAAAGGTAAGTAAGGCATCCAATCCTTTGGCTTCGTTGAGACAATAGAATTGCACGTCACGCAGTATAGTGCCCCACCCAACATAGCAACCAATAACTAAGCAGAGCAGCTGCAGCACTAACCAAAATTTATAATGATACACTAACGATTTTATTTGATTCATATATATAACTATAAGCGAAATGTAATCACGACGCAATTTTTAATAGCGTCGTGATAGAACCTGAAGTAAACCGTAGCGTGAGGCCGTTACGGCTGCGTAATGAATACCTAGCGTAATCCGGCTCGAGCCGCACATACAGGCCACGCCCCCCAGCCTTGTCGAGCTTGCAACATCTGAGCACGTTTTATTTGCTCGGATTTACTGGCCTGACTAGGCAATCCCTGGCCACCCACCGCAGCCCAGCTTCCAGCGCTAAACTGCAATCCACCGTAGTAGCCGTTACCAGTGTTGGTTGACCAATTACCACCAGATTCACAGGCCGCAATTTGATCCC
>CAZUOL010000060.1:0-9221 GCA_964621845.1 uncultured Candidatus Saccharibacteria bacterium
ATCAAGGAAATTACATCGTTGCCACAAACGGGCAGGTAAGCACAACTGCCACGGATACCTCGGATGAAAAGCGCTGGCGCATCAAGGCCGCCAGTTTAGCCGCTTGTTACCTCACGTGGAACCCCCCAAAACCCTTTGAGACACTCACACACTGCGCATTCTTGTTAAAATAGTGTTATGGCACATGAATCGATCGTAGTAGGTGGTGGCTGTTTTTGGTGTTTAGATGCATTGTACCGGCGCGTTCGAGGTGTGACAGGTGTTACGAGCGGCTACGCAGGTGGCGATTTGCCTAACCCAACATACTGGGATTTACATGGTCCAGGCAACACACATGCCGAAGTAGTAAAAGTTGAATTTAACCCCAAAATAGTAACGCTCGCAACAATCTTGGATATTTTTTGGACCATGCACGACCCGACCACTCGCAATAAGCAAATGTACGACGAGGGCCTGGAATATCGCTCCATCATCCTGTATAACTCTAACGAACAAAAGCAAGCAATTGATAAATCAATTGAAAAAACGGCTAAAAAGCTGTGGTCAAAGCCTCTCACCACTGAAATCAAACCACTTGATACCTTCTGGCCAGCCGAAGATTTTCACCAAGATTACTTCAGCAAAAACCCCGAGCAAGGCTACTGCCAAGTTATTATTAATCCAAAACTTGCCAAATTCAAACAAAAGTTCAACCAATTACTCAAAGATTAAACGATTGTATTTTGTAGTGTTTGGTACCGCGGGCCGGACTTGAACCGGCACGTCCGTAATGGACACCAGATTTTGAGTCTAGCGTGTCTACCAATTCCACCACCGCGGCACAAAACATCACACAACTGAAAGTACAAAATAAGCATAACTTTCGCTTATCAAGAAATAATTGTACACTATATCTGATGGAGTTTGAACTTCAATCTGTTTTATTATGAGCAATAGCACCCCTGATACACCAACAAACACTTCTGACCGTAAACACACACCCGGTCGGCCTCCCGTTCATTGGCCCACTCAGAAACATGTTATGAGCGAAGATAGCCGAAGAGCCGCCGAACTCGCTCGTGCTCAAGTTCACCGTGCACAGGCAAGTGGTGCAATTCATAAAAAGTCAGAAAAAATCATCAAGCCATCACCAGATGCAAGCAACGAGCCTGAAGATCAAATCACGCATGAAACACGCCCTTCGACTGCCGAACGTGTGAACTCAACAAACGAAATGCCCACATCGCCTGGCGAAGCATTCGGAACAGAAAAAGATGTTGAAAATAGGGCAGAGGTACAACCAGCTGCTTCAAACAAACCCATGCGCGAGGAGCCCTTTGATTGGCAAGCTTATCACCGTGCTTGGCAACAGTATTATCATCGTTATTTTTATCAATATTATGCAGGTTGGTGGCTGCAGCAAAAACCGTACCAAACTGCACAATCAGAAAACAACATAGCACAACCCGAGGACGAAGATGCCTATAAAAAAAGGGTGGCAAAAGAGGCCAGGTCTCGTATCAGAACAACAGTCAGAACCAGTGCAAAAAAAGTCAGCGCCTCCCACCACTTTAAGCCCATCATCGCTGGCCTATCAGTGGGGCTTGCGTTTCTGTTGATAAGCTACAACCAGGTGATCATCGGCGCGGCGAAACAATATGTGGCCCCTGGCAGTGTTGTCACAACGCCCGTTATTGTTGAGCCGAATCTCACAGGGAAGGTGAGTAAGGCGCCAAAGATTATTATTCCTAAAATTGGCGTTGAGGCACCAGTGGTGTACGACGAACCAAAAGTAGACGAGGTAAGCTACCAAAAGGCGCTTGAGCGTGGTGTTGTCAGGCTTGGCAATACCGCCAATCCAGGAACAAATGGAAACGTTGTGATTGGCGGCCACTCAAGCAATAATGTCTTCAACCCTGGCAAATACAAGTACGTGTTTGTGAACTTACGTCGTCTCGAAGTAGGTGATGTTTTTTACCTCAACTATGGCGGCAAACGCTACACCTATAAGGTTTTTGTTGCAAAAAAAATTGTCCCACCAAGTGATGTCTCATCGCTTGCTTCAACCGGACAACCAATTGTCACCTTATTCACCTGTGACCCACCAGGCACGAACACCAATCGACTAATTGTGCAGGCCAGGCAAATCGATCCTGACCCTGCGGGAGCCACTTCAGAAACCACCAGCACCACCGTCAATAGCACCAACCCCTTACCAAGCACGGCGCCAAGTTTTTGGAAGAACTTGTTTGGCCTCTAATCTTTTTGGGCTACTGAGCGACCATGGAGCTTGCGCCCAACTGAGTACTGTTCTCAGCTTTGTCGAAACGGTACGTTGACCGATAGTCATTTGAGAATAAAACCGATCCATATTCTGACTTTGCAAGTGAAAAACGATTCGTGTTATCAAAATCACTGACGTACGTTACACCATCTAGAATGGTGGTGAAGCGATGTGAATCAAGCCAGAGTGGAGTGCTCTCATTCTTCGCAAGCACAAAACGCGCCACGCTGCGTCGGTCAAGGTCGTAAACGGCAACACTGCGGCCGTGCTGCATTAACACAAACTGGCCATTGGCACTGACTGTGAAGGGCAACGAATTCTGAAAGCGAATTGCTATCAACGGAATTTGCTGCGCAAGAATAGGTTCGCTGAGGGGATTCTGATACACGGTCACCGTTTTCTCATTTGCCAATTGGACCACAAAATAATCGACGGTATCGAAAGAAACATATCTGGTGATACCACCCTGTGATGGGGCGGCCGCTACGCTATGCACTATTGTTGTCACGCCATCTCTCCATAACCCGGCCTCCATACGACGCTGCTTTGTGTTGTATCTGGCAAAGCTGAGGGTATCATCTGAGAACGTTTGGTAACTTTTTACCTGGCCAAGCAGGGCGGTGGCCTTCTTTTGTGATAGATCGAGCTGATACAGCACCCCGGCATTCAGGCCATACAAGCGATCTGCCTTTTTACCGGCATAATGAGGGTCAGTGAAGCTCCTACCCCCAAACGCTGCGGTCACATCAATCGAGTTCAAGCCGTTTTTTGTATCAATGCTTAATATACGTTTGTCTGCGCCCACTTTTTGCTCCACCAGCACATGTCGATTATCAAGTGACCACTCAAGTGCCCTAAAACTACCCAAACCACCGCTCTGACGCACAAAACTTGCTGGGAGCGCCAGATTCTGAACCACAGATTGCTTTTCATCCAGCGTAATCACTTGAGGGTTCACTGCGTTATTCGCGTAGTAAAAAACCAATTTTTTATCGGGGGATTGCAAAAGTGCCTGAGGTTCAGACAATATCAGTTGTTTTTTGTATGAAAGTTTTTGCGGGATTAACTGCGGATAATACAGGTTCTCAACCCCTGAGGCGCTAATGTTAACCGTACGAGACCAATCTCGATACCCTTGACGCTTTAAGGTAATCCCATAACGACCAGCCGGCAACACAAACTTACTTGCCGTTGGATCGTTCTTGTTCTGGCCGTTGATATATATATCCGCCGCCACCGGCCTTGCGTCAACAAGTAGCAAGCCACTACGAATGACCTCACCATCGCGATCAACACGATAACCCAGTGCCACGTACAATAGAACTGCTGAAGTAGCGACGGTCAGCAACACCAGTACTGAGTAGCTTACAATCCGAAGGATAAGTTTTTTTCGTTTTTGAGAATCAACTCTATGCACATAACAATCATACCACTTGCACTACAATGTTGAATGACGTTAGTATAGTAGGTATCAAACATAACCATTTCGGAGTGGGCGACAACCAATTATGCGAGCCAAAACAACCAATGTTATTGAATTAAACGGCAAATTATATGATGCCCAAACGGGCAAACCGATTGCGGACAAGAAACCGAAGGGCGCCACCGCAAAAACGACTGCGCAAAAGTCTTCAAAACCAACCGCCAAGAGCACCTCGCGTTCCATTGATGGGTTTAGCGTCAATACCGGCAAAAAAACTCCGCCTGCCAGCAGCAAGCCAAAGGTACAGGAGAACCGCAAAAATCAAATCGTAGCAGCTCAGCCTAACGCCTCGAAGGCTACTCAAAAGCGCCATACCAAGGCACCGAGCAGAAAACACCACGCCCAGCGCTCAACCACGCTCAATCGGCGTGCGGTAAAAACCCCGACAGTACATGTTTCTAGCGAAGTCATGCCACGCACGGTACCACCAAAAGAGGATATCAATAAACGGCTCGCTCGGGCTATGCAAGTTTCTAAAAGCTCAGTTATAAACCGCTTTCCAAAAACAGCTGCTGCTATTGCTCATCCAGTTGAAAAACTCCCGCTTAAAAAAGAGGCTGTGGCTAAAAAGGAGCCCCAGGCGACTTTAGTGCATGAAAAAATTACAAAAGCTCCAGTCAAATCTGTTGAAGCCGAACCCCAAAAAACACCTCAAAATCGATCTTCCCGGCGCATTAAAAAAAGGCACATTTCAAGTTTTGGCACCATCCTCATGAGTCTGCTGGCGCTCGCCGCTATTGGCTACCTTGTCTACCTCAATATTCCGGCGGTATCAATTAAGGTAGCGAGCTCCCAGGCAGGGTTCGGAGCGACTTTGCCAAGCTACACCCCCGAAGGCTACCGTATTGAAGGCCCTGCGCAGGCAAATGCAGGGGTGGTGAACATAAAGTATCAATCAACATCTGACGGCCGCAACTTTACGATAAGTGAACAGCAAAGTAACTGGGATGCTGAGGCATTAAAAGAAAACTATATTGCCAAGCAAACAGATAGCGAGCCGACAACTCAACAATACAATGGCGTTACGGTCTACCTATACGGCAATAAAGCAGCGTGGGTAAACGCAGGGGTATTATATGCGCTAAATACAAACGGGTCACAGCTTGGTGTTGATCAAATTTTAAAACTCGCCACCAGCACCTAGGTAGTGATCGCTTTAAGCTCTGGTTCGTCGTACATCAACCACAACATCAGGTAACGTGCGGGGGAATAATATCTTGCCCGCAGCGATACGTGCCTCTTCTATATCTTGAGCCGCTCCGTCAGCTGCCTCCTGACAGTTTTTCAGTGAGCTACAAGTTGTGAGGTCGCAAGTGTATGCAACCACACATGGGCCGACGCCGTCTCTCGTTATTTCTTTTGTCATTCCACAACTGCCTTCGTCGTTCTCTTCGACACACAAGCTTCGTGAGGAACTCAGAATTCCTTCTGCAAAATCCTCAACAGTGCCCCCCACAGCCCCAATGAGGTGATCATCTGCGTCTGTTAAATAGAGCTTCGCTTGCTGTCGCGCCACTGCAGTTGCTTCCCTTACTTCTGCCATATATCTTCTCCGTTTAGTCTTATTCTAGTTAAAATTATAGCCTAAAATTTATGTAAAGTCAATGTTCGTATACTCCTCTGATCTGTAGTGCTATAATTGTTGATAATGAAGCAGGCTGTTCGAACTCGATTTGCCCCAAGCCCCACAGGCTATTTACATGTGGGTGGTATTCGTACGGCACTTTTTGCGTTTCTGGTCGCACGGCAGGCAGGCGGCCAATTTATTTTGCGCCTAGAGGATACCGATAAGAAGCGTGAAGTAAAAGGGTCCGACGAACATCTGATGGCAAGCCTGAGGGCACTTGGATTGGAATATGATGAAGGCCCCGATATCGGGGGGCCGTTTGAACCCTACCGCCAAAGCAAGCGTCTAAAAATCTATAAGCAGTGGGCTCAAAAACTAATCGACGCGGGGCGCGCCTATGCAGATCCGTATACGCCTGAAGAGGTCCAGGCCTTTCGAGAGGAGGCAATAAAGCAAAAACAGCCGTTTTTGTACCGCAATCATCGTCCAGAAAATCCACCGGTTTGGGATGGCAGCCAGCCACTCCGTTTCAAATCTGAACCGAAAAAATATCAGTGGCACGATGAAGTGATGGGTGACCTAAAAACGGGCCCAGAGGTGATTGACGATTTTATCCTCATGAAATCAGATGGCTACCCCACCTACAATTTCTGCCACATCGTTGATGATGCCATTATGGAAATCACACATGTTATTCGTGGCCAAGAGTTTATCTCGAGCGTACCCAACTATCTCAACCTCTACGAAGCTCTTGAGCTTACTCCGCCCATCTTCGCTACGATGCCGCACATTTTAAACGAGCAGGGCAACAAAAAGCTTGGCAAACGTGATGGCGCCAAAGATGTACTCGATTATGTACGCGACGGTTACCTGCCAGAAGCGCTGGTCAGTTTTATTGCCACTCTGGGCTGGAACGATGGCACTGAACAAGAAGTTTTTACCATAAAGGAGCTCATTAAAAAATTCAGCCTCAATAGAGTAGGTAAAAGCGGGGCGCACTTTGATGAACGACGCCTCAACTGGACAAACGGTCATTTCATAAGGCAACTGAAGCTCGATGATCTCTATGATCGGGCTGCGCAGTATTGGCCAGAAGCAGCCGCTGATTTTAGTGATGAATACAAAAAAGCCGTACTTTCCCTGGTGCAAGAACGGCTCAAATATCTCGCTGAGCTACCCGAACTCACCAGTTTCTTTTTTGCAGAACCAGCCGTGAATCTAGAGCTGATTGCTGGTAATAAACAACTGAAGAAGGTAGATAAATCCCGCCTAAAAGAGCTTCTACAAATTACGCTGCATGATCTTGAACAGAGTGATTTTACTGAACCAGAGCTTCAGGCACGTCTCAACAAACTGCTTGAGCAAACCAATGAAAAGCCTGCAGTATTGTTTAGTATTATTCGCGTCGCAACCACCTGGGCCGCTGCCAGCCCTGCGCTTGCCGGTGCACTTGCGGTACTTGGAAGGCAAACAGTACTCGCACGAATCAATAACGCTATCAGTATTTTATAATTTCGGGCCTTGCATTCTGCCTCCGTGCGCGTATAATTCTGTATCTGTGAGTGAAATCTTTACTGGCTTCCCTGATGACGATATAGCTGGGGAAAAACTAAACGGTGATCATGAAGGTGAAGCGCAGGCAGGCGGGGTAACCCCTTATGATTTTGCCAGCCATGCTCAGGCAGCTTACGACGGGCCAGCTGGATCACCTGAGGGTGTCAGGAGTTTTATTTGGCACTATCTCTCAACTGCAAGTGACAGTGATACTATTGAACCATGACCGATACACAACTCATTGATGCCTTCCAGCGGGCACGAAAGGCCGACGACCTTGCCATTATTGAAGGAGTGCAGGCGGCAAAACATGCCGTGCGCTTTGGGGCAGAAGTGCACAAATATATCACATATGATATAAGCTTGCTGCAAAAATTACTTGCAGAAATTGCTGAAGATGTTAAAGATACTATTCTCGAAAACATAACAGTGGTAGATGAACAAACGTTCAATAAATTGAGCCCTCAACCACCCCGCACTGGTTTCATCGCAATGGCACAACGTCGAAACTATCTATGGCATGAAGTTGCACCGGATAGGCCGGTGGTATTTCTAGAAGACCCGCGTGATCTTGAAAATATTGGTGCGGTCATCCGCGTTGCTGCCGCAGCTGACGCTGCAGCCGTGATCATTTCTGGTAGCGCCGACATCTGGCATCCGGCTGTGATTCGAGGGGCTGCCGGCCTCCACTGGGCAATCCCCGTATTCGACAACAGCTCAGGTGATCTTCAGCAAAACGAAAAATCGATCTCTGAGATGCTTCGCTCCACTCAGACTGATAGAAAACTTGCTGCGCTTGATCCAACTGGTGAAGATCTCGATGCGGCAAGAATTCCAACAAATTCAATTCTGATTTTTGGCACCGAACGTCACGGCATCAGTAAAAAACTACTTGCACAATCTGACGAGATCGTACGCTTACCCATGAAGAAGGGTGTCAGCAGCCTCAACCTTGCCACTTCTGTTGCTGCGACACTCTACCAACTCTAGAAAGCGAGCGCTCAACCGCTTGCTACTAGCAAAATCTGTTATCATAAACAGTATGGATCCCGTTAGAAGAACAGTACTCAACGGGCATCATTGATTAAACTATCTCAACAAGAAAGGTCTTCTAACGGGATGGATTCGCAAAATCAAAAGAGCGATCTTGAAATTACCATAGAAAACGAAGAGCAATTGCATGAGCCTCATCAAATGAGAAAGACCAAAAAGAAACGATTCGCACGTGCCGATGTCTGGCTCAAGCAGCATCCACGTAAGGGGTGGCTGCTGTTAACCTCGCTGCTGCTCGTTATCGGTGCCGGGCTACTGGTGGCAGTGAGTGGGAGTTCGATACTTTCGGTATACGGTCGCGAAACTCGCACGTTCCCACCCGAATATTACTCCAAACTCACAGGCCTTAAGGTGTCAAAAAGCGACAGCGAGCGCCCTGTTACTGCCGTTATGATCGAAAACAGCCCTGATGCCCGTCCGCAAAGTGGTCTCGCCCAAGCCGATACGGTATTTGAAAGCGTGGCCGAAGGGGGCATTACCCGCTTTTTGGTGCTGTATCAAGAAGATAAGCCAAGCCTGATTGGCCCCGTTCGGAGTGTTCGCCCACAGTTTGCAAGCTTGGTGGCAGCATACGATGCCGGCTTGGCGCATGTAGGCGGTAGCGACATCCCGCTTAAAAAATTGCGCTCTGGAAAAATCAAAGATCTCGATCAATTCTTTAACGCCGATACCTATTGGCGCGCCACTGATCGCTACGCGCCGCATAATGTGTATACTTCAGCAACCAAGCTCGATGCCCTCAACAAAGCCAAAGGCTACACCAAAAGTGAATTTACGCCGTGGCAACGTAGCAAAGTGGCAGTGGGAGCAAAAACCCCTACGGCCAGAAGTATTACCATCCCCGTTTCAACCGGTCTTTTTGAAGTTGCTTACAAGTGGGATAAGGCTAAAAACCACTATGTGCGTTCCGAGGGTGGCGCGCCACATAAAGACCGCGAGAAGGGGAGTATCACCCCAAAAGTCGTGATCGCTATGCAGGTGCCGCATGATGTTATTCGTGATTCGAATGGCTACAGCTACCCCCAGGTAAACTCACACGGTAAGGCGTGGATATTTCAAAATGGCACCGTCAAAGAAGTGAAATGGTCAAAAAATGACGATAAAAGTATGATCAGCTTCACTGATTCAGAAGGCAAGGCAGTCACGCTCAGCCCCGGTAAAACCTGGGTTACCCTTATCCGCCCCGACGCCAAGCCCACCTGGAAATAACTTGAAGAGTGAGTGAAAAAGTATTCACTGCATTGCTGTCCCAAATGTCTCATACTACCAAGCATGAAGACAACAACACCCCCCAAAGATTT
>CAZUOL010000061.1:0-6461 GCA_964621845.1 uncultured Candidatus Saccharibacteria bacterium
ATGAGCGACTGATGGGTTGTGTTGGAACTTTTAGAAAGCGGCACAAATGTTTCAGTTGGCGCATCATAAAACTGGGAGAACGTTTTATTATGCACGACGGTCAGCGTTACCCCCACCGTGCTTCGGTTCATAATAGCAGCCTTAGAGCGTAGTGCGACTGCGTAATATCTAGTCGTAAAGATCGTAATCACGGCCAGTGCCGAGAACCCCACCCACGCACCAAGCACCACTTTGCGGCGTCGTGAAAGCCGCATAAACTTCTGAAAACCAGGTATTTTATTCAGCCACTTCGGGTAGGTAGACCGTTTATTCGGCACATGTTTGCGTGGCTTCTTAGGGCTATAATATTTGTAATTCGGGTATTGATTCATCTTAAATGCTGTGTCGGTACGACTATACCAGTATACTACTGATTTGTAATAACGAGCTGAGAATCAGCTGAAACACCAGTGATTGAAATAACGGGGTTTTTGTAACTCTTTTTTGGTAGTGCACAGCCCTGATCAAGACGGAACGATTCACGAAGCACCTGGTTATCATAAATTATAAAACGGGCGTATTTTTGCGGTGCGTCAAAGCAGTATTTCAGTTGATCAGAAATGGCGAAGCGGTAGTAAATCCCGTTTTTGGGTAGTGCACCAAGCGAAACAACCCCGGGTTGGGTAGTATTTGGATGTTGCGCTGCATAACTAGTGAATACCAGATAACCACCCAGCAGGCTACAGAGCCCCACAAATAACATGGATGCGTCGAAGCGTATTCGCTTTGTTTTTTTAAGCCGTGCGTTTCTTGCCATACTCTAATCCTATCAAATCAACCGCATAAAGTGCACAGGCACTGCCAATAAGTATTAGCCCTACTCCACCAATTGTCTTGCCGATATTGTTAATAAGTAGCAACCGATCGAAATCGCGAGGTATAAAGTGTGGCGAATAGATGATAATCCCGTAAATCATAGCGAGGTCTATCAGCGTCCAAAGTACGTTCGAAATAATCAGCGGTTTGAGACGGTTGACGATTGCATAACTCAGTGGAATTAAGCCAAACAGAAGGTACGTCACCCATGAAAATAGCGAGAGGCCGGTGACGACCTTTGTGCTATATACCTGACGTATTTGGGGCACGTTAGAAAGCGGCATGACAAGCGCCACAGCATACATCAAATAGCCGATGATTTTTTTGTTGTTATTTTTTTTGGCCACAACAGTTGTATTATAATACAGGCATGCAAAAAAACATAAGCACTCATCATAGAAAAATTGAGCGTCAACGCCTCGCGAGTGGTATGTTGATCATAGGCGTCGGGCTGGTACTTGTATCAGCTGTTATATCCGTGCTTTTTATACGACCAACAAACTTTAAATCCGAATACCAAAAAAGAAAGCTCAATGACTGCCTAAAAACAGCCACCAACCCTGTTATTTGCCAGCAAAAGTTTGGTAATTAAGCTATATACCCCAGGCACCACTCAATCAGAGCCATTCTGATAAACATTCCATTGCCAGCTTGTCTGAAATACGCAGCGCGTGGATCTGCATCTACTTCGGTGGCAATCTCCTTTACCCGCGGCAATGGGTGGAGCAAGCGTGCCGTGGGCTTCATGAGCTTAAGGTGATCAGCCGTAATTTGGTAGGTCTCTTTTAGGCGTGTGCTATCAAAGCGTTCTTTTTGCACACGTGTCCAATACACCACATCGGCATCAGCAAGTGCTGGGGCTACATCCGCCGTCTCGGCATAACTTACTTTATGCCGAGAAAGATAGGTCTTAATGTCGTTGGCGATCCGCAGCTCATCTGGAGCAACATAGGTTATTTGATTCCTAGGATACTTTGCCAACAGGTAAGAAAGTGATCGTGCGGTGCGGCCATATTTTAAGTCGCCCCCTATCACCACCTTTAGATTCTCGCACCGGCCAATCTCTCTGAAGATCGTATACATATCAAGCAACGCCTGTGTCGGATGTTGCCCTGCACCATCGCCGGCATTAATAATTGGCACGGTACTCACGGCCGCTGCTTGATCAGCCGCCCCTTCTTGATAGTGCCGCATGACAATAGCGTCTGGCTGATACTGGCATAATACTCGAATCGTATCTTCAATAGTTTCGCCCTTAATGGCGGAAGAAAATTCTCGTGCGTTTTCGGTGCCCACCACCTGCATGCCGAGGTGTTGACCTGCGGCCGCAAATGAAAGCCGGGTTCGTGTGGAGGGCTCATAAAAGATGGTAAACAACATGCCCCCATCGAGCAATCTGCCCAATTTTTGATGACTGCGACGATCTGCTGCCAAGAGTTGTAGCTCATCAGCACGTTTGAACAATAACGACATCAGCTTGGTATCAAACTGCTGTGCTTTGAGTACGTGCCTCATTGCAGTTTAGTATACCAGCATAGAGTGCCGATTCAAGCTTATGGTAGTATGAAAGTGTAATAAGGAGGTCAATATGAACGTAGCATTACAAGCAGATGGTCAAACCGTGAGCAAACGAGCCCATGCCACTATGAACGGGCACGGCAAAGTAAACGGCAGCGCTGCATTTACCGAATATGACGTTGACGGCTACAAATACGTACACATTCATCTTGAACTGAAGGGCGATCCGAGCACCCTAACCCCTGGCAAGCACGCGGTGCACCTGCATGAAAAAGCTGCCTGTGATTGTGATGACTTCAAGTGCGCTGGTGGTCATTTTGATCCGGGACCCCATGGCAACACTGATCCAGACGCCAACCACGGCTATCACGCCGGTGATCTACCTATGATTACCATCGATGAAAACGGGGAAGGTACACTCGAGGCAATCACCACCCGCGTCACGCTTTCAGATGGTCCTGTTTCACTGCTTGCCAAAGATGCTGCACCTGAGGGTACTTCAATTATGGTACATGCCAACGTTGACCCTTATAGCCCGGGCGAAAGTGGCTCCGGAATAAGCGGCGGGCCACGCCTCGCCTGCGGTACGATTGAAGAAGTTTAGTGTACTAAACATAACCGTATACGCTACAGGTAGCGTTTATTACACTTTTTTGAAAAAAGTCAAAAAAAAGCTTTACAAAGCACTTTGGTAACTGTTATGATGAGCACAAGCTCAATTAGGGTAAACAAAAAATAACCAAAATAAAAACACCCTGGGTACGAGCGTACCACCACAACAACTATTATCTATATATAAAAAGCGGCCAAAACAGCCGCTTTTTATATTTTTGTATGTTTTCCAAATGCTGCACTATCGAGAGTATTTCTCCACAACCTGGTTAATACGTACGAACTTCTTAATGAGCTGCTCTGCCTCAGACCTGCTTAACATATGAGCCATTGCAAATTTTAATGAATAAGCTTTATCCTCTGTTGCTGCTGTTCGATTCACCGCCTCTTGATCAAAATATGCTTGAAAAATCTGCTGAACAGTACAGAATAGAGGATCTTTCAACAAATGCGCAAAGCCCAGATATCCAATAAACCGATATCGCAAGACATCCATAACAGCGTCAATGTCACCTATCTGATTATGCAATAGACCTTCTAGCCCCACCTCTAATCCCGTGTTGCGTATTGATCGTTGTTCTGAATCATCCTGTTTACGAGGATCGAGTGTATCGAATATCCATGAACTTAATCCAATCCGTACCGCAGTGGCGAGAATAACTGATTGTGCTTTTGCCGAGTCTTTATCGAGGCCACTCTGTTCAACGTATGGTCGCAACTGGCTGGCCAGCGCATCCAGCAACCCAGTCGTTATTCTTAGAACATTGCCACCGTCGCACTGCGTGAAGACCCTGTTGGCCTCTAGAATTGTTTCGTCGCCTGATTCGTGTATGTCAGAGTCAAGGCAAGCCGTCAGCGGGTTGTTAACTGACAAGAAACGGTCCCGCGCCTCAGGTTCAATAACCCCCACCTCGTTCACTAATAGTAGCGTATTTTCTGCTACGAGAGATATCAGCTGTTCAGTGCTGATTTCTCCACCACCAAACTCCACGGCGGCCCTTCGCAAGGCAAAGGCACGACTCGCATCAATCAACTCACTCATTAGCGATATTATAGCAGAAATTATTATTTTTGGCTATTTGTTGGTATTGATGGCGTTATTGGTGCGCCATTGAGCAATCTCGGCGTGGTTGCCATTTAATAGTACGTCTGGCACCTTCATGCCCTTGTACTCTGCTGGCCTGGTATATTGTGGGGCCTCAATCGTGACATCATCTGCCACAAAACTTTCAATTTCAGCCGAAGTCTCGCCGCCCAGTACGCCTGGGAGCAAACGCACCACGCTATCCACCACTGCCATGGCGGGAATTTCACCTCCAGTTAATACATAGTTACCGATACATATTTGCTCATCAACAACAGAAGTGATTCGTTCGTCGTAGCCTTCGTACCGGCCGCAAATAATAATCAAGCCATTGCCATCATCAGCATATTGCTTCGCCTTTGATTGTTTCCACACATTCCCACGAGGCGTCATCAACAAGACCTTGGCTTCCGGATCATTTTGTTTCGCGGCGTCCACCGCCTTCATCATCGGCTCTATCATCAACAACATGCCATCGCCACCTCCATAGGGAGTGTCGTCAACAGTTTTGCGAGCACCCAAACCATACTCACGTAAATGAATGCAGGAATACTCTGCAATGCCATCCTTTGCAGCTTTCCAAAGCATCGAGGTCTGAAAAACTCCTTCAAACATTTCCGGGAATAAGGTTATAACCTGAATCTTCATTTTTTATATTTTAACATAAATTAAAAGAACCCGCGAGATGCGGATTCTTTTTCCTCATATAAAGCTCTCTAGGTTTCCCTAGACTCGCAAGCGAGCTTTGGTGTGTTTGTGTTTGTTTGTCCGTGGTGAACGCTTACTATTATATGTCGAGATCGTCTAAGTCTGCAAGGTCTTTTCGGTGCTTTTCTTCAAGCTCTGAGGTTTCGTTTTCCACAACCTCATCCTGAACTTCTTCCACAGTATTGTCATCTGAACCGGCATCTGTTGTAGCAGTATCATCTTGATCGTCAGTCTGCGCTGGTGCACCATCACGCGGGGCTGTCGAACGAGCGCCACTCCCACCATCGGTATCAACAATCTTTAAGTTATAACGAGCATCGTTTTTGGTACCAAGCGCTCTTAGTAATGTACGAATACTCTGTGCCGTACCACCGCGCTTACCGATAACCCGCCCAAGATCCTCGGGATCTACCGTGAGTTCAAGCAGCACCCCTTTTTCGTCAATGGTTCTATCCACCCTAACAGCGTCTGGATTACCAACAAGTGATTTTACGACATATTCTACGAAATCTTGGTCGATATTAGCTGACATTCTGCCTCCCTTTTTGAAATTACTGTCAAAATTAATTGTAGCACAACCACCACACCACCCCACAAGTGCGCCAGGGTCCGTCCTTGGCGCAAAACGCGAAATCAACAATACTACAGGTTAACCGCTCCTATAGTGGCTTGGCGTGTTGCTCCAAATTAGCGATCTACTTAGCTTCTTCGTCGCTTGCTTCTGCCGGTTCGGCAGTTTCGTCTTCTACCGTCTGTTGACCATCAGCTACTTCAGATTCGGCAACTTGCTCTACCGTTTCACCTTCAGTGACACTTTCTGCCACTTCTTGCTCGGGGGTGGCTTCTACCACAGCTGCAGCATCCTCAGCAGGCGCTTCTTCTTTTGGTTGGTTGCGGCGCAGTTTTTCAGTATTCTTAATGCTTTTTTGCTTATCTTTAGCAGGCACTTCTACCCATTTTGGAAGCTTTACGCCCTCGTTTTGCAACAACATCACTACACGTGGTGTTGGCTGAGCACCGTTATTAAGATAGGTTTGTGCTTTTTCTTTATCAATTACTACAGCCTTGGTGTGCGGGTCGTAAGAACCTACTTGAGCTACAATTTTGCCGCTGGTTGGCTGACGATGCGAATCCTGAACAATCACCCGGTAAACTGGGTGTCCTTTTCTTCCGACGCGCTGCAAACGAATACTTAGCATAAACTGATCGATTTTCCTCTCGTTTTTAGATTACTACTAAAATACTTCGCCCAATTATACAGATGAGCACCCCTAAAGTCAACTGGGTCGTTACTTTGCTTCGTAATACTTGAGCGCTTCTTCGGCGGCTTTTTGCTGAGCAGCTTGCTTAGAACTGCCAGAACCGGAACCACGCAGCTGATTACCGATAAATACACCGAGGGTAAACACCTTATCATGATCAGGGCCGTCTTCCGAGAGCACTTTGTAGTGTGGGGTTTGTGATTCTTTTTCTTGAGCTACCTCTTGTAAATAGCTTTTTGGATCGCGCCAACTGCCGGTTTCTAAGATCTCAGGCAAGGTTGAAATAATGTGCTTTGTAATAAAGTTTTTCGCAACATCGTAACCTTGATCAAGGTAAATCGCGCCGGTGACTGCCTCAAAACTATTTGCCAAAATCTGTTGCTTGGCTCGGTCTGAACCACGCTTTTCACCCCGTGAAAGAC
>CAZUOL010000062.1:0-7000 GCA_964621845.1 uncultured Candidatus Saccharibacteria bacterium
CCGCTCGACGGTGCACGAGCAGCAACGCCCCAGCAGATTTTCTCAAACTGTGTGAAGCAGATTAATGAATCAGAACTGCTCATTGTCTATCTATCGGATGATATTAGTGTTGGCGGATCGCAGGAAATTTTAATCGCCAAATACCTCGGCAAGCCCGTGATTGGTTTTGCCCCACACGGAGGAAAATTTAATGGAGCAACCAGAGAGATGCTTGGCAAGGTCATTAAAGATTTCAAAGACCCCTTTGTTTTTTCAACCTGCGACAGTGTGTGTGGAGCTACTGAGGATGTTGCTGAAGTTATCAAAAACATCACCCAACTTAAGAAAACCAGTTTCCAAGTGTTGGTAGAGAACGCTCTTAAGTAACGAGCAGCATTACTTGGTAAACAGCTTGAGGCCGGCGATGCCGGCAAAAATGCCACCGGCAAAAATAAGAATATGCTGTAGATCATGACCGTATAGACTAGCTTCGGCCCATTCAGCCAAGGCATAGTGGGCAAGCAGAAAGAGCCCACAGCCTATTAGCAGCGCTGCAATAGTAATGAGTTTTGAGTTGCTTTTCACTATTTCATTTGTGTCATCTTTTGCATCCATTATATGTCCTCGTTTATCTTCTTAGTTTAGCATAGCAAAATAGAGCCGTGGTTCGTGCACGCGGAGGTAGGCGGCACCAGCATCGTTGGCAATTTGTGCCGCTTTCTGATTGATTGCATCCGTAAAACGTAGCTCTTGACCATTCGGTAGCCATGCGCCAGTTTCAGGGTTACAGCCTAAAAAGCGCTTGCGAGAATGACCGATCATTATGGGGAAGTCTGGCACCTGATTCGCAAACGCTAGTAGCTGCCAATTAAGTCGCATGGTTTTGCCAAAGCCAATGTTGGGGTCGAGTATAATTTTATCTCTATGAATACCAAATTTTATCAGCTCCTCAGTTCGCTCCAAAAGTTCATCACGAATTTGTTCAATGCTGTCGATTGGCTCAACGGTGTGAGCGACGATTGGTAGGCCTTTGGCAGCTATTGGTAGGTGCCCAATAATGCAGGTGAGCTCATGCTCGGCTACTAATTCTTGCATACGCTTATGTGCTAAACCAGAAACATCATTCACAATTGGCTGACCAGCTTTTAATGCCCACTCAAGAGTCTCGGGGTGATACGTATCAATTGAAATTTTTCCAGGATAGGTGCTGAGAAGTTGCGGCAAAATATCTTTCAAGCGTGCTTGTTCCTCCTCGGGGGCGAGAGTTTTAGATTTTGGATTCGTTGATTCAGCACCTACATCGAGTAGATCAGCGCCTTCAGAAAATAGCTCCTTAGCATTTTTCAGAGCATGCTCTGAAATGAGGTTCACTCCACCATCGCTAAAACTATCTGGAGTGATGTTCAAAATCCCAACAAGTTGCATGAATTGAGTATAACAGGGCACAGTACTTGACATAAGCATAAGAAGTATGCTATAATGAATCTGTAAAAAGAAAACAAACATGCCAGAAGCCTTAATACAAGCAAAAGCTGCCACAATTGATCCTTCTGTCGTTGCGGTTAATACAGAATGGTCATATCGAGGACCAAAACGAGCAATGGATCCACGTGTTGAGGTATTGGTGAAAGATCGACAAAGCCTTAGCCAAGAGGATAGTGCGCAGGCGATCGAAATTGCAAAGAGAGAGGCCGGTCTAGACCAAGCCCAAAATAAAGTCATTATTGAATCAGCGGGTAGAACTTACTGGGGTGCCGAGTACCCTAATGTGTTCACATTCAACGGCATTCTAAGGGGCAATTTTGAGCATATACATAAAGATGTGGATCAACGTGATAATGGTGAACAGGTAGCAATTGCAGGGCCTGGAGGCGAAAGTACGCATGTTGTCATTGAAACTGACGATGGGCATGTGTTTGTTATCCGACGTACTAACGATAAAAAAAGTGCAGCACTCCAAACGTTTGAACTGAGCTCAACTACTATGCATATGGGGCAAGAGGGTGACGAACTGTTAACGAGAGAAGTGGGGACCGATCAATTAAAAGATGTGGTGGTGATGCCTGGGTATCCACTGGTGCTCAGCCCCGGTGAAGATGGTAAATCAATGCGTACCAAAGGTAATGTAACAAGGATTACCTCGTTGCAAAGAACTGAAGAGGGCAGCGTAGCGGAGGGGCACCCATATTTGCAAAAAGACGACATGAGACGAAACCCAAGTGGTGAGTTCCTGGCAGCCGTTGAAACTGCGCGAACAATGAGTGCTGCTGAGGCAATCGGACCATTGGCAGTCCAAGCCTAGGACCGCATGTTAAGATGGTAGGGTGATAAAAGAAGTTATTTTTGATTGTTTTGGGGTGCTGACGCAAGACGGCTGGACTCGGTTTATGGAAAAGTTTGCAACTGATGCCAACAAAGAAGAGCTCAGGTACCTCAATAAAAGTGCTGACAACGGGCTGATTAGTGCAGAGGAATTTTTTGAAGCAATCAGCAACCTTACAGCCGCGACCAAGGCAGAAACTATAGAAATTTTGGTGACGAGTTACCATCCGGAGCAAGCAGTATTTTCGTACATAAGGAGCTTGAAACCAAAGTATAAAATTGGCCTTATTTCAAACATAGGCTCACCACTGAAAGATTATTTGCCAACAGCTGATCTTGATGTGTTCGATGAGCAAACACTTTCGTATCAGGTGGGCGTAGCGAAGCCAGACAAACGGATATTTGAATTGCATCTTGCTAAAACGGGTACCTTGCCCACCGAAGCAGTTTTTATTGACGACCGAGAAGTGAATGCTCTGGCTGCCGAGGGGGCGGGTCTGCATGGTATTTGTTACAAAAACCTTGCACAACTAAAAGCCGAACTGAGCAGGCTTGGCGTCAAAGCCTAGAAGATTCTTAAAAGTGATAATAGTCACGCAGCATTAAGCTGAACAGATGCAGAAACACCCCATATATTTTTTACCGTTTCATATTTACAACAAAAGCTTGACGCAAGATAAGCATGAGCGTTTCAATGGGGCTGAGGAATATAAACGTTAAAACAAAAAAGGAAAGCGAAATGGCACTATTCGAACTTTACGGTGATTGCGGTATCACTGCTGTTGATGAAGATGCTGCGCGAGTTGCGCATGAAAACGGTATCGATTGCGAAGTAGCGCATCAGCTGCCAGAAGAGTACGCTCGCTACGTTGGCGAGAGGGTGCTGGCCGTTGCTTAGACGCCTGGCGTGAAGAGAGAGCTGCTAAACTGGTAGCATGCCAGAATTGCCTGAAGTAGAAACTGTAAAACGCGGGCTTGAGAAACTGCTTGTAGGTCATAAAATTCTATCGATCAGATCAGATTTGCCAAAAAGTTTCCCGAATGCGGCTGCGGATGTGAAACACTTTTTGGTGGGCGCTAAAGTAATTGCTGTGCGCCGAAGAGCAAAAGTACTCATAATTGACCTTGATAGTAAGTATTCGCTTGCGGTTCATCTTAAAATGACCGGTCAATTGGTGTATCGTGGGAAAGAAACTTTTGGAGCGGGGCATCCAAGCGATTCACTTGTCGGGGAATTGCCAGACAAATCTACAAGAGTCATCTTCAGTTTGGACAATGATTCGCATTTGTATTTTAATGATCAACGCAAATTTGGCTGGGTGAAATTATATCCAACAATTGAAATTGAAAACATCGATTTTATGAAGAAGCTCGGGCCTGAACCGCTATCTGAAAATTTTCAATTCACAATTTTCAATTCACAATTGCAAAAGCGTAAGAAATCAATGATTAAGGCAGTCTTGTTGGATCAAATGGTGATTGCAGGGGTAGGCAATATATATGCTGACGAAAGTTTGTGGGCGGCTAAAATTCATCCTGCCCAACGGGTGAACGAAATTGGCAATGCTCGACTTAAAAAATTGTTCAAAGAACTGATCTCTGTGCTCACCCTTTCAATCGAAAAGGGCGGCTCAACAGATAGAAATTATGTGAATGCTGAGGGCAAACGAGGAAGCTATTTAAGTTTTGCCAATGTCTATAAGCAAATGGGTAAGCCGTGCCCGCGCCACCCTGAAACGCTGATCATAAAAATTCGTGTGGCTGGCCGTGGTACCCACATCTGCCCTAAATGCCAGAAGTTGGTATAATAAACAGATGAGGACGAGGCAGTGAAGAAGATGGGCTCTCGATTTATGAGCTACCTTAAACAGCCGTGGCGGCTGAGTGTGCCGCTTAAGAGGCTGGCCTTGTTTGTGCTGTTTCTTGCCGTGGCCGTGTTGGCCTATTACTGGGCAATTGAAAACGTAAAAAGTGGGCAAAACATCATTATCGCGATTATTGTACTGTGGGTCGCCACTGCGTATTATTTGCTGCCTCGCGTGCACCGACTGTTGAGTAAGATATACGTACCAAACTATTTTATTGGTAGAGCTCGTACTGCCGATGGTTTGTTGGCAGATCCGGTTAATATGGCGGTACGCGGCACAAAACCCCAACTTAAAAATGCTATGAGGCAGGCAGGCTGGGAGTTGGCCGATTCTATTACGGTGCGTTCGGCATGGGGAATTGTGCATTCAACACTCAGAAAGCAAAGTTACGCGAACGCCCCTGTGAGTGATTTGTTTGTATTTGGAGCAAAGCAAGAACTTGCCTATCAAAAAGAGGTGGATGGCAACCCTGCAAAGCGACATCACATACGATTTTGGCGTGTGCCAAAAAACTACTATTTACCAGGTGGTTACCAGGTGGATTGGGTGGCAGGGGCTACCTACGATGACGCAGTGGGGCTATCTCGCTTTACGTTTCAGGTCACGCACACCATAGACGGCGATGTGGATACCGAACGTGATTTTGTGGTAGAAACACTTAAGAATGCTGGTGTTACTGCAAGCGTGCAAAGAATCGAGCACTTCTTCCCTAAATATAGTCACCATAATGGGGTGAATGGCAGTAAGTTTTTTACGGATGGCTCGATGGTTATTGTAGATATAGCAGAGATCAATCAATGATCACGGTTTTAGCAGGTGCAAATGGTTTTGCGCGTACCACAAAGCTCAGGGAGCTGAAGCAAACATTTGCCCGAGAGTTTGGACAGGAAAACATTGAACAAATAGATGGCGAAAAGCTCGAGAAGGAACAGCTGCCGAACTTACTACAGGGGGGTTCACTCTTTTCCGCGAACCGCATGGTGATCATTCGAACACTGAGTGCCAATAAAGAGGTGAGTGAAGCGTTTCTCGACTATCTTGATAAGACATCAGACGATACCAAAACTATCTTAGTTGAAGGGCCGCTTGATAAACGCACCGCATTTTATAAAACGTTGAAGAAACAAACTGATTTCATTGAGTGTGAAGAACCAAAAGAACCTGAGTTAATGAAGTGGGTGAGTGAGTACGCTCAAAATCAACAGGGTGAGATCGGCCATGGTGAGGCTCGCTTATTGGTTGAATTTGTTGGGCTCGACCAAGAAAGACTAGCGCAAGAGATTGAAAAGTTGGTGGCTTACGAACCTAAAATTACTCGTCAAAATATCGAAAATTTGGTTGAAAAGCGTCCGCAGAACACAGTTTTTGAACTTTTAGATGCCGTTTTAAGTGGCAACAAAAAACGTGCACAAGAGTTGCTCAAAAACTTAGAAAGCGCCTTCGAAGATCCTTATCAGATAGCAAATCTGCTGATATGGCAGGTGCAGGTTTTGGCAGTGGTGAAGAGTGCGGCTAATACATCAGATGCCGAAATTGCGAAGGATACAAAATTGAGCCCGTTTGTGATCTCTAAGACGAAACGCTTAGCAGCCAATATTGATCAAAAAACGTTACGTGAGATAGTCAAAATAACTGCCGATATGGATATTGAAATCAAGCTTTCGAAAGCCGAGCCCTGGCGGGTATTAGAGCACGCCATTCTTTCACTCTAGGTTTGGTATACTTTTTATATATGTATGCCGTACTCGGTATTGTAGGTGGTTTGCTCTCGCTGCTTTCGAATGTGCCCTATATCATCGATACCATCAAAGGGAGAACCAAGCCACATCGGGTTACATGGGGGATATTTTTTCTACTGAACTGTATATTTATCGCCAACCAATTGGCAGCGGGTGCGACAAACTCTATCTGGCTCGTGGTGGCGTTTGCAGTCTCTACTGGTATGGTGTTTGCGCTCTCTTTTAAAAAAGGAACGGGCGGCAAAGACGTACTTGATCTTGTAGTTCTAGTAGGAGCGCTATTTGGGGTGGTGCTGTGGCAGGTGCTGGACTCTCCAGTCGCCTCAATCGTTGCCAATCTTATTGTGGCTGCAATCGCCAGTATCCCCACCTATAAGAAGGCATGGTTGCATCCGCAGAGCGAAACGGCTGTTTCATATTCACTGGGCGCATTTGCCGCGATACTCTCAGTAATATCAGTCGGTAAAATAGATGTTGCGCTGCTCCTGTTGCCGGTATATTCAGTAATTTACCAAGGCAGCATTTACTTCATTCTGATCAGAAAACGCATTTTATCGAACGGAAACAACTCCACTCCACCGGCCGGGAGCATATAATTTTAACGAGCAGGCTAGGATCTGGCGCTGTGCTTATCAGCGACGGGTTGATATAGCAAAATTTGATAGAATGGACGTGTGATATTTCAAGTGCTCGGTATTTTGAGCGCCATCGTATTTGTGATTGGCGATATACCCTATATTCGTGACACGCGTGCGGGTAAAACAAAGCCCCAACGAGTAACGTGGGGGATTGTGCTATTGCTGAATGCGATAGCAGTTGCCAACCAGTACGCGAGTGGTGGACGTAATTCAGTGATCTTGCCATTAACGGCAGTTTTTGTTGTTGGCTGCATCTTTTTGCTTTCAATCAAACACGGAGTTGGCGGTCATAGTAAGCTTGATATTGCAGTACTTGTTACGGCTGGTATCGGTATTCTTGCGTGGCTGCTATTTGATGATCCTCACCTCAGTATTTTGGCGAACTTCATAGTTGCCTTTGCGGCGCTCACGCCAACGTTCATTAAAGCCTGGAAGTATCCTGAAACTGAAACAA
>CAZUOL010000063.1:0-7077 GCA_964621845.1 uncultured Candidatus Saccharibacteria bacterium
GTGGCCAACGGAGGTTCCGCCAGTGCATGAGATTATTATATACGTACAGCCTGATGGCGTGATGCTCGCACGTAATGGTGAAGGTGATTCTCATCGAATTGGCGCTGCTATGCTGCGGGGCCAGAAAACTATACAAGCACACAATGTGACGGTGGTGCCGATTAATGAATATGTAGCGAGTCCGGTAAATACTCAACAAGATAGCGTAGCGGCATAAGCATATTGACAATAGAACAAGCTTATGCTACTATGAAATAGTAAAACCTAACAGAAACAAGGAAACATAATGGCATACAATCCAAATCAGATCCCAGCTAGAACGAGTGAAAGGGCAGGGTATTACACCCCGGCTACGCAAGAGCAGATTGCGAAGGCTGCACTATATGGATTTGATCTTGAGGCTCAAAATAAATACCACGCGCCAGTTGAATTAGAGGTGCGCGATCAGACCACAAGAAGGTAGGTAACCTACCTTAGTCAGAATATATTAATATATTATTTTACGGAAACGATGACGCGGGGGACTGAGCGGCCGGTAAAGGTTTTTACATTGCGTTTTTCAAACGCCACGACGCCATCTTTGGCTGCGTGAATGGTAAAGTTCCGGCTCATAAAAGTGCCTTCGCCAGAACGCTTGGTCATACCAACCTGGCGTACAATAACTTCACCAGTTTTTACTGATTGACCGCCAAAACGCTTTACACCAAGGCGCTGGCCTTGTGAGTCTTTGAGGTTTTTACTGGTGCCGCCGGCTTTGACGTGTGACATGTTTCGCTTCTCCTACTTGACGCTAATCTGCGTCAGATCTTGCGCGTTTCGCTCATCGTACGCAGGGTACGATTTACTGCAAAGCTCGGCTCATCCTTGCTTAGCATTCAAGAAAGGAGAAGCTTTGCTATATACGCTCTAATATTGTTAACTCGCGGGCTACAATTTGATCATCTCGGTGGTAGATTAAATCTTGCTTGGTAGCATGCGTTAGATCTAAACGATTGTACCCCATATCCTCCAGATGGTCAAGCACTTTGAGGTGCTTAAATTGGCCGCTACCCAGATGCCAGGCTGGTAATGCTAGGCAAAGGCGCGTACCTGATTTAATCTGGCCGGCAATATTTTTTAAAAATCCTTCGGCAATCGAGTTAGATTCATCGATGATACGCTGGAGTTTATCGGGCTCTGGTAGAGAAGAAAGCGGCTTGCCGAGATATGTTTCACATGTGATTATAAGAGATTCTTCGCTGTGCTCAGAATGACCGGTATCGTCATCTTGAGGTGAGACTGAAAGATCTCTTTTTAGGTTCCAGATGTGGGTGGTGGCGTCTGCTAGCTGAATATTGACTACCTTGCCAAGCTTGTCATCCTCTGGCTTGAGCAGAGGATCTATGTTTTGACTGAATTCCCGATCTGGTCGGGAATGATGAGAGTTGAGCCATTCTAGGTTGGCAATGGTGTAGTCAACCATTTTCTGGCTTAGGTCTGATCCGATTACGTCATAGCCCATGAGTAAGGCTTCTTGTAAAACGACGCCGGTACCACAAAAGGGGTCTAAAAGGGTCAGAGCGGAAGATTGTTTGCCGACAGCCAAATTGATCATTATTTGGGCTAGTTTTGGGGGGAGCATGCCCACATAGGCATCTCGCTTTGGCCGTTCAAAATCGCGCTTCGAATAATCGTCAATATTTTGGACACCTGTGGTTTGCGCCAAAAGACAATCGGCGCCGTCTTTTATCAGTAATAATTCCCAGCCGAGTGGACCGGTGAGCTTGTTATACAGCACCTGTGCTGCCTCGAGCGCAGGCTTTTTGTTCTCTATGATGCGGACGCTGCGACCACAGTTTTTTATTATTTTTTTAAGTGAAAGCATATTTTTTAAAATCGTTTTAGCTGAGGCTTCAAAGTCATACGCGCTTAGACCGAATTGCAGTTTGCCTTCTGGTACGTGCTCAAGATGGTTAGGAATTGTTTTCTGGAGATAGTGAAATGCGCCTGCAAGATCCGTATTTTCTAAACGAGCGAGCAATTTGCCCGTTTTCATGCTGCCTCCAAGTCGGTCTTGGGGTAGGGGAGCATCAATGTGTATTAGCGCAGCATAATCTCCAACTGGAGTGATGCTTTCAGCACCATAAAGCGCCTCAAGCTCGGCCAGTGAGATCTTGGGCTGTCTACCCAAAATAGCAGTTTGCATGATAAGAAGTATAGCAGATAAAGCAAAATATACTTTGCGGCTGTGTTGCTAGTGAATCAGTGTGCACAATTTAAACCAATCCATGCTGTTGCCGTTGAATATAAACAGTTATGACCCATGTTTTTCGTGTCGGGCTATTTCGGCGTAAGCATCCTCAACGGTTGTGCCAAGATTAAACACACCTCTTCGGATTATTGATATGTCTGGCGGCATACTACCAGGCATTGTTCTATTCACTCGTTGTGACCCAAGTGCTCGCAATGCTTCTTGATACATACGAGTGTGAAGAGGTCCAAGGGTAAGCAGTGTTTTTATGGAAGTCTTTTGGAGGAGCATTGGTTCTTCTTGGATCGCTCTACGTATAGTTGGCGCTAACGCTTGGAGCATGTAGTCTTCTCTGCGACGCTGCATGCTGCCAAGTTCTATGTAGCTCTGTACTAACTGCTCATCGCTTATGCCGGCTTTGGCTATCGCCATCATGCCTAGGCCGATGGATCGCCAAAGTGGTGAGGTACTCGGAACATCGATGATACCAATTGACTTTCTTGAGTCGAATATCTGACCGATTGTATAAACAGGCCCTTCCCAGTTTGCAAATCGTTGTAACCTGCGAGTTTCGTTTTCTAGTGCTGTTTGATCCCCCTCTGAGATCTGTCTATAGATCGTCCCGAGGCCATTAATAACCGGGCCAGTTTCTGGAATATAGATATCGCAATCGGCAAATCGATCAGGTAGTTCAAAAAGATCCTCTGCCGTGCTATGCGGAGCAAAAAGAAAATCAATCTCTACTGAGGCTGGCAAGTTTCGCAGACCATGTATGACTCTTTCGCCACTCATAAATATACATTTTACAACAAAAGCATAAAAATAGCAAATAAATTCTTAGGCAGGAGTGACGATGCCGCGCCTTACGAGATCTACAATATCATGACTACCGAATTGAAATTCCTGAGGGTGGTTTTGCATCGCTTTGTATATGTCAAATACACCCGAAGCGTATGCGAGTCGTCCATGGATAATTATCTCTATTGGGTCAGATTCGGCGCCGGTAATGGGATCGGTGAAAGTGACCGAATGTACGGCATATCCGTCTTGGGACGATTTTGGTATGTTGTATTGTTTTTTTGTTCTTTCAAACTCTCTGATAGATTCAATCATATCGTATTCAACACCAAGCATGTCGGCTAATTTTTTTGCTGTGCCTGAAACGTCTGCTTTTGATACCTGGTGGTGTTCAATAATCTTAGGAACCCAGTCAGCGAACCGATCTTTTGCTTGTGTTTCAACAAGCGATAAGTAGTTAATAACAGTTAATGCTGAGTTAGGCACCCGAATAAAGGGATAGCGACTTGTATCGAGTTTATTTATTTGAAGACCGCTCGATAGAAATATGAGTGCTGCACCTGTTGAACTACAGTATTCTGTTGCCTGCTTTAGTGTAGCTTCGGATTTGCGACAATAAACCACCACATCAGCATTTCGGGGCGTGTCAACAGCTACGACTTTTAGGTTCGGAACCCGATGGTTAAAGCCGACTATAGCCTTCGCTAGCCTACCAAGCCCTTGCGAGGGATTGGTTCGTTGACCCATAACTTCCATTACACGCAACTTGCGCTCCGTGGTTCGCCAGTCAGTTTATTGCTCGTATTATAAATCTGCAATGTGCATGCCTGAAGATTGACTCGACTGTGAGGCTTGCTTGCGCTCACTCTTGAAGTACGTGCTTGCTTTAGTTGACCCGAGTTTGTTGTAACAATCATTATATCTTTCTATCGATCCAGTGAGAAACAGTGTTTAGGTTTCTATTAAAATCTAATTCAACAACCAGAACATTTATAAGTATTGACTATACCATATATTCGTGATGAAGTGATGCAATATTACTGTATCATATCCTGAAGAGGATAAATGAACAGGTAAATAATTGACAAAAAAATATATATAAGCTATAATAATAATCATGATCGATGATAAAACATTGCGTGAATTCGCCCCTAAACGAGAAGTGCCGGTGCAGATTGCATTAATACAGGCTATTCAGAATAAAGTTGATGGACTCCGAGCACGTAACAGAGAGCTTGGGGCCAGCGAGGTAGGGGATGGTTTTGTTGACTTAGCTAATCATCCTGTTGTGGCTGTGGTTGGGCAGCCAGAGGGCGTTGATACTGTTGCTATACGATCGCTTTCTGCCTATAAAGACCCAGAAGGGTCTGTTGTTGGTATGAATGTTTTACTGTATGCAGATGGATCACCATTTGCTCGTGAGGATGATCTAGATAATTCAGCTGGTTCGTTGACCGCACACTCCTATGATCTTTATGTACTACCAGAGGTGCCGCCGTTTTTAATATTTGACGACATTAAACTGCACGGTCCAAGTGGTGTTGAGGCAGGTAAGAGACAGTTTGAGCCGCTATATGCATATGAATACCTGAATCAAGCAGCGGAGGGAGGCGTGCCCCAGCCACTTTGGGTTGACGATGCGCTGACTGTTGCGTTGCTCGAGGGTGTCTCTCAAATTACCGCTGATGATGTACAAGTACTTACATAAAGAAGCAGACATGCGGGGCTGTTATAATATATGACAGCTCTATGAAAAGGTTTATAAAACGTAACTGGAAGCTGCTGCTGAATATATTCACCTTTGGTCTACTTGTGGTGGCGATCTATCTACTGCGTGATGATATTTCACAAGCTTTTCGCGATTTGGGCCGGGTGAACGCCATTGCGTTACTGCTCATTATTCCGTTTCAGATTGAAAATTATGCAGCTACTGCACACTTATATCAGGGGTTTTTTAAAATACTCGGTGTAGAGCAGCCATTTAAACGGATGTATAAAATCTCACTCGAAGTGAATTTTGTGAACCATGTATTGCCAAGTGGTGGTGTTTCAGGTTTTAGCTATTTTGCGGCACGGCTCAAACCGCATGGGGTCAGCACGGCGCAATCGACGCTTACGCAGACTATGAAGTTTATGCTGACGTTTGTGAGTTACCTCATTTTGCTATTTGCTGGTTTGTTTATGTTGGCACTGGGCGGCAGTGCCAGTAATATGACGATTTTGCTGACCTGCTCGATGGCATTTTTGACAGTATTTGGTATGGCCATTAGCATTTATGTTGCGAGCAACGAGCATCGTATTCATACCTTTTCGCAGTCACTCACGAAGGTGATTAATCGGGCTATTCAGGTAGTTCGGCCAAAGCACCCTGAAACCATTAGCCTGAAGCGGGTAGAAAAGGTGTTCAAAGAGATGCACCAATACTACTTAATTCTGAAAGAGAAGTTTCCAGAATTACGTAGCCCGTTTCTATATTCGTTGTTGGCAACGATTTCGGAGCTCGCAACTATTTACGCGGTGTATATAGCCTATGGTCAATTTGTGAACCCTGGCGCCATTATTATCGCCTATGCGTTAGCAAATGTAGCTGGGCTGATATCGGTGCTTCCGGGCGGTATTGGAGTATACGAAACGTTGATGAGCATTGTGTTGGTTTCAGCCGGTGTACCTGCAGGGTTAGCGATTTCTGCCACCGTCATGTACCGTGTGCTCACACTGATTCCGCAAATCACTATTGGCTACTATTTCTATCACCAGGCCCTACAAGAATTCGATAATCTCCCGCGTCGTAAAGCAAAACATGTTTGATCAAGTACTTACTGTTTCGGCTGCTTCAGAGTTGATAAATGAAACCCTGCAGGCTGCCTTGCCGGCCCTCATTATTGAAGGCGAGGTGAGTGGTTTTAACGTAAACCGCGGCAAATTTGTCTTTTTTGATTTAAAAGACGATGATGCCCTGTTGCCTTGCTTTATGATGCTCTTTCATCTGAAGATCCCACTTGAAGACGGCATGAAGGTGCGGGCGTTGGTGGAGCCGGGCTTGACTGCGAAGGGACGATTCAGCTTGACGGTGCGACAACTGCAGCCAGTGGGCGAGGGCAGTCTTAAAAAAGCCTTTGAACAGTTGCGACGCCAGCTTGAATCAGAGGGGTTATTCAGTGCTGATCGTAAGCGTAGGTTGCCAAAGTATCCTCAAAAAATCGCTGTGGTGAGCTCAAGTGGCGCGGCTGGTTGGGCAGATTTTACCAAAATTCTTAATGAGCGCTGGGGTGGATTGGATGTTACGCTGGCCGATGTAGCGGTGCAGGGCTTGCAGGCGCCCACTGAGATTATGAAGGCGATTGAATACTTTAATGGTGAATCTCGGCTTGCCGATGTGTTGGTAGTGATTCGTGGCGGGGGCTCGGTGGATGATTTAGCTGCCTTCGACCATCCTGATGTGGTGCGGGCAGTGGCCGCCAGTCGAGTTCCTACCGTTGTGGCTATTGGTCATGAAACTGATGAAAGCCTCGCTGAATTGGCAGCCGATGTTCGGGCGAGCACCCCAAGTAACGCAGCTCAATTTTTAGTGCCAGATAAGCATGAAATTATCCTGAACGTACAGCGCGTGACGCAACGAGCTGCAAACGGTGTCGATGCTGCTCTCAATGTTTTTGAACAAGATCGCATCGCTGCCGTCGAGCGTATTGAGCACCATTTGCAATACTATTTTGAACAGGCAGCAGCAAATCTGAAGCGTACCAATCAAACACTACGGCAGTTGAGCCCTGAGGCGGCGCTCAGGCGAGGGTACGCGCTTGTGAGAGCTGGTGATGGTCGCGTGATAAGTAGCGCTCAAAATGTTACACTGGGCAGTGAAATTAGCATCGCATTTTCAGATGGAAATGTAGGAGCAGAGGTTAAAAATGTCACAAAAAAATGAATTGACGATTGCAGAAAAATTAGAAAAGCTTGAGGCAATTCTGTCGTGGTTTGAATCAGAAGAAATTACAATAGAGGCATCGTTAGAAAAATATGAAGAGGCACTCACGCTTTCAAAAGAGGTTGAG
>CAZUOL010000064.1:0-33867 GCA_964621845.1 uncultured Candidatus Saccharibacteria bacterium
TTCAAAATTCAGGAAACCTCAGCAAAGAAGACGTTGAAAAGGCACAAAAAGACGCTGAAGCCCACGCTGAAGAAGATAAGAAAAAGAGCGAAGCTGCCGAAGCTAAGAACCTTCTAGAAAACGCAATCTATCAGGCAGAAAAAATGCCAGATGAATACAAAGACAAGATTTCTGAAGAAGATAAGACCGCCATTAAAGAAGCTGTGGAAGAAGCTAAAAAGCACACCGATTCAACTGACAAAGAAGAAATCGAATCTGCAGCCAAAGCACTAATGGACACAATCCAGCCAATTGGCGCAAAGCTTTACGAACCAGCTGAGACACCAGAAGATTCAGAATCTGATTCTAAAGACGACAAAAAGAAGTCAAAAGCTGACGACGCGGTCGAAGGTGAAGTTGTCGACGAAGACAAAAAATAGAAGTGCTTATCGTCTCTACTAAAAAAGGAGACTTCGGTCTCCTTTTTTTGCTTGTGTTTTAAACATAAGTATTTTACAATTACACTGTAAATTAACAACATAAATGTGAAGAGGTAATATGAAGAGGGGTATTTTAGCAATTGCAACAATTTTAGGAATGTTGAGTTCTTTGGTGATTCCAGTAGCAGTACAAGCTGCACCTAAAACGTTTCGTCAAATGAATTCAGGAACACTCTCCTATAATTCCACCGATAACCCTCGGCTTAATGCAGACCCAGCCACAACTGCAACGTTTAACGGTTCTGGTATTTCGCATGGCTCAGAAGGTAGCCCTGCGCAGACTACGAGCGACACAAATACTAACCAAATATATACATGGCGATTAGAAGACTTACGTGACAATATCTGCGGTAATGCAGTATTAACTTCTTTGCGAGTACAGGCTAGTGTAAATGTAAATAATGTTGGTAACCCTGATCTTGCTGCCCTTTCTGTATATAGAATTGATGGCAGTAACTTGTATAATCTCGACGATTACACAGTAAGTGACGGTGTTGACTATGCAACAGCAACTGGTGCATTCACACCACCAAACAACGGTGGTATATCTGGTGTTGTTCGCGGAAGCGATCCAGTGTTTGGTGGAACACTTGCCGGCGGACTCGAAGCGGAATGGGATTTAAGCGATTATGATATAAACGACTCATTTGGAATCATGATCCAGCAAGATTCTCAAGACGGCTCTACCGATCTTCAAACAGCAATCAATACAGTAGATATTGAATACGATGACGCTGCATGCGTGAAAGACTCGGCAATTACTAAGACTCTAGTTAATCAAGCAGATGTAAAACCCGGCGGCACAGCGATTTACGAAATAAAAATTTCAAATAACGGTACAGACCCGATCTATGTTGGTGGCAACGAAAGCACACTCATATACGATATTGCTTCGCCAGAATTAACATTTGTCAGCGCAAACAATGGCTATGGCTGTGAAGATGGAGGTACACTACAAGATGTGTTCGGAAACGAACCGGACGCTGCACGAATGTATCATAATCATCTTCACTACAAATTCATAATGTGTGGAACTGAGGATGGAGTAGTTTTGCAACCGGGCGAATCAACTCAGTTCAGGATGAACTTTAAAGTATCTTCGTCGGCTAAGTCTATTATCAATACTGCTGGGTATGGTATTGGAGGAAGTGAAGATGGTCCACAAGATCCTGGTGCACTTGCTTTACTTAGTTCATTTAGCACAATTCAACAAGATGGTCCTGACCTTCTTGATCTCATCATCTCTCGTCAATTGGTTACTGATAATTTCGCATTTTCTTCCTTTAATTTCACCAGTACCAATTCAACATCGTTGGCAAACACTGGGTCATCAACACCACTCTATATTATGGTGAGCGCAATCTTAACTCTATTTGGCGGAGGCCTTCTGGTAATAAAGCGGCGCAATTCTTCCGGTCTAGTTTTTGGTCTGCGTAAATAAGTTTTACTAATATATACTAGAAGTAGATGAAGAAATTTACGTTTATTAAAATATACAAGGCCATTCTTGTAGCAGGCGGAATCATTGGTTTAGTTGCCGCGTCTATATTAACAATTGAAAAAATTCATTTAGCTTCTGACCCTAACTATATTCCTAGCTGTAGTCTCAGTCCTGTTGTTGCATGTTCACCGGTCATTGGTTCTAAACAAGCATCTGCATTTGGATTTCCTAACCCTATTATTGGAATAGCGGGTTTTGCCATGGTGTGGGCTGTCGGTATGATGTTATTCGCAGGCGCTAAAAACTTAAAAAAATGGTTTTGGTGGTGTTTTCAGGCGGGTACAACGTTCGGAATTTTATTTTGTGCATGGCTACTTAGTCAAAGTTTGTATGAAATCGGTAAACTCTGTATTTACTGCATGATCGTATGGGCAGTTACAGTTCCAATATTCTGGACAACGCTAGCCTACAATATACGTGAAAAAAACATTAAAAGCAGTACGAAATTAGCTACTTGGGTTGCCGCGAATCCGGGTAAGTTGGTTGCTCTTACATACTTGCTAGCTGTGATTCTTGTATTCACTCGTTTCGCTGATTATTTTCATAGTTTCATCTAGAAAAAAGTTAGCACTCTCGTGCTTAAAGTGCTAAAATAGTAGCTATGAAAGAATTTTTACTAGTAGCAGGCATACATATTCTTGCCGTCATGAGCCCTGGCCCAGACTTTGCAATGGTGCTCAGAAATTCATTAGTATATTCCCGAAGAGTCGGTATTTTGGCAGCTGTAGGCTTAGGGTTGGGTATTTTGCTTCATGTAACATATTCACTGCTTGGTATAGGCCTTATAATTTCACAATCAGTTTTGCTATTTAATGTTATAAAACTACTCGGAGCAGCTTACCTCATTTACGTAGGCGTAAAATCGTTGCTTGCCAAAAAACCTGCAGCAGATAAGTTTACCGAAGCAATACAAAAGAATGAAGATATCTCTAATTTCGCTGCAATACGACTCGGTTTCTTAACAAATGCCTTAAATCCTAAGGCAACATTGTTCTTCCTTGCACTATTTACGCAGGTGATTAGTCCAAATACTTCTATTTTTACTAAAGCCCTCTATGGTATAGAAATGTCAGTAGCTACATTTGCTTGGTTTGCAGTTGTTGCACTACTACTTACGCATCCACGCATCAACAAGGCATTCGCAGGTATTAAACATCATCTTGAACGAGTATTCGGCGCAGTCCTAATTGCGCTGGGTGTAAAAGTAGCATTAGGAGCACATAAATAATGGCAGAAAAAAGAGATTACTACGAAATTTTAGGTATTAAAAAAGATGCCTCTGCTGATGAAATTAAAAAAGCTTTTAGAAAAGCGGCGGTAAGACATCACCCAGACAAAGAAGGTGGTGATGAAGCAAAGTTTAAAGAAGCTTCAGAAGCATACGAAGTTTTAAAAGATTCTACTAAGCGGCAAAGATACGATCAGTTTGGGCATGCAGGTGTCGGCGGTGCTGCGGGCGGCGGCGATCCATTCGGTGGTGGTTTTGGCGGTTTTGATTTTTCGCAATTCGGTGGGGCGAATGGCCAGAATATTCACTTTGATTTCGGTGACGGGGGCCTAGGGGATATCTTCGGTAGCTTCTTTGGCGGCGGGCAATCAAGGCGTCAAGCAGCTGACATGGGCCGTGATGTGCAAACTGATGTCACACTGAGTTTTGAAGAAGCAATTTTCGGGGTTGAAAAAACAGTCCATCTGCACATGAACGATATTTGTTCGCATTGTAAAGGCAAGCGAGCTGAGCCAGGCCATGAATTAAAAACATGCGAAACGTGTAAGGGGTCTGGGCAGGTAGTTCGTCAGATGAACACGATGTTTGGCGCTATACAACAGGCCAGTATTTGCTCAACTTGCGAAGGCCGCGGCAAGGTGCCTGAAAAAGCGTGTACGGTATGCCACGGTAAGGGTGTCGAGCGCACAAAACAGGAGATAACGATCAAGATACCAGCGGGAATTGATGACGGCGCAGTGATACGATTGCGCGAGCATGGTGAAGCAGCTGCTAATGGTAACAAAGGTGATTTGTATGTGCAGATCAGTGTAAAAGCCCATAAGAAGTTCACACGAGAAGGTGATTTAATTCTTTCGAGCGAACATGTTGGGATGGTCGAAGCGGCACTTGGTACTGAAATCGAGGTAGAAACGGTTGATGGGCCGGTGAAGATGAAAGTACCGGCGGGCACGCAAAGTGGTACCGATTTTAAGCTTTCTGACCACGGTGTGCCGCATATTCGAGATAAAGCCAGGGGCCCGCATATTGTTACCATTTTGGTAGATACACCTACGAACCTAAGTAAAGAGCAAAAGCAATTGCTTGAACAGCTTGGTACAGCCAAGAAACACCGCTTTTTCGGATAGCTATTCCAATAAAAACAGCTCCATGAAAGGAGCTGTTTTTAGGTTGTATCACTAAACTATTTGATCAGTTCAATATCGCCAACGAGTGGTAACTTTTCCATCTTGCCATTTGCAGCATTGATGAGCCCCATGACGCTCAAAACAATAAGCGTAACCCAGGCAGCAAAGCCAATAAGCCAGCCAAGCACAGGAATAAATACCAAGATCCACCATGCAACCCCAAGGATGCATTCTGCAATAAACAGAGTGAGGCCTTGATTCGCATGGAACTTTGCGAACTTTGATTCAGGTGCAGCCAACAAGGGCACTAAGAATAAAATCCCAATATAGGCTAGAATGCCAAACACTTTATTTTTTTCAACATCAGCTGATGTTGTTGCCGGTTTTGCCGCAGCAGTTTTCTTTTTTTCAGCCACAATTTCCTCCTCGCAGTTATTGATACCACCATAATGCCAAAAGTGCAGAAAAAAAACAATCTTGTCAGCAAATCTTCAGAAACCAATCTAATATTCAATCTACGATGTCTTAACAAAGCAGCTTTTATTAATGTAGTTGAGGTCGCGGTTAAACTGATCGTAATCAGAGTTATGGAGTATGATAACTGCACACATTTTGTAGCCATCACCGGCCTTACCAACATGATTGCCTAATGGTTGTTTAATTTTATAGTACTGCAGTGATGGTAACTGTTTTAGCTGGTCTTCGTTGGCGATGCCAGCAAAGATACCAGCCTGTTTGGGGAATAGCTCAAGAACCGCACAGGGTTCGTTCTTTTTTATCTCTATCTGCGGAGATTCACCTAATTTGATAGCAAGCGTAAGCTCTAAAAGGTTTATGTCGTTCGCCAGTTTATGCATGCGTTCGCGGTAACCCCCATTGCGTGCGCCAATCTCAACAATACGCGGCCCCTCTGTGGTCATGATGATTTCGATATGAGCTGGCGAGCTTTTCATATCTAGTGCCTTGCAACCAACTGCCGCCACCCGCTTGAGTGCAGCTTGTTCTGCCGCACTCAGTTTTGATGGGACAATCCGGCTGTAATGAAAGTTATCGTCGTAACCAATATCGTATCCGGTCTGGTAGTCAACAATGCTGTCAAGGACCTTAACCGTACCGCACTCATCGATGAAGGCATCAACTGAATGAATGGAGCCTACTAGGAATTCCTCAAGAATGATCTTGGGGGTGCTGTTTGGTGCATACTTGCGGTATACGTTATCAAGCGAGCTGACCATTCTTTGATAGTTTTCTTGCAGCTCTTTGTGGTTATGGCACTTAAGTACCAGCAGGCTCTTGGCTAGATTCGCCGGCTTGATAATCAGAGGAAATGAGTGAGCCTCAGCAAAATCCTCGGCATCCCTTAGGCTTTCGATAACCGAAAAGTCGGGGCTCACTTTTTCTGGCGCCTGCGCAAACAGTGCACGCATCAGCCCCTTGTCCGTGCATGCTCGAGCCGCCTCCTCGGTCATACCGGGCAGGCCCAAGTGTTGGGCTATCCAGCTTGTAGCACAGACATAATTTTCATAGGTTGTTAAGACGCCATCAAATTTCTGTGGCATGGTAGCTACGGTACGTAGCACCGACTCCTTTGAACTGAAGTCACACATTACACGCCGCCCGGCATTGGTGGTAAAGCGTGAGCCTTGAATGTCTCGCAATAATACAAAGTCGTCACCACGCGCTAGAATGGCCTGTTTCAAATTACCGAACTGTTTGCCAACGATGAGAAAACGCCTAGACATATTGACCTATTGTACTATTCATGTTACAATTAATCAAGTAAAGCTCTATTTATATAAAAAACAATAAGCACTATACTTAAATAGTACATAAGGGGCTACATATGGCGCAAGCACGAGATTTTCACAAGGTTATTGTTGGAAGGGCAGAGCTGCTGCATTTTCAGGATTACCAGATAGCTGATGTACCTGCGAAGGTTGATACTGGCGCTTATCGTTCTGCTATTCACGCTGGAGACATTACGCTTATTGATAATGGCTCGCGATTACAGTTTGAAATTTTAAAAGGTCACCCTGTGTGCGGAGCACTTTCTCAGGTCATAACAGCAGATAAGTTTAAAAAAGTGACTATTGCTAACTCATTTGGGCACGAAGAGGAGCGTTATGAGGTCTGGCTGCGCGTTAAGCTTGGGCCGCGTGTGTTCCCTGCATCATTTACCCTTGCTGATCGTTCCAAAAAAATATACCCAATTTTGTTGGGGCGCAAACTCCTGAATGGTCGCTTTGTGGTTGATACAAATGAAACGAGTGTAAATCGCATTGAGTTGAAGAAACAGTATGGTATTGAGATGCCACAAGACGAAGAGGTTGGAGAGGTGCAATGAACTTAGTGATTCTAAGTAATGGCAACGCAAACTACTCTACCAAGAGACTGGCTGAAGAAGCTCAAAAACGTGGCCATAACGTGCGTGTGGTGAAGTATCGTGATTGCTATGCCTCGATTGAAAAAAGCAATCCGGGCGTGAGCTACCGTGGCGAAGATCTTAAAAATATAGATGCCATTATCCCTCGTATTGCAAGTAGCATGACCCGTTATGGTTCAGCTATGGTACGCCAGTTTGAGATGCAGGGGGTGTATACGCCGAGCACCTCAATCGCCATCGCTCGTTCGCGCGATAAGCTGCGCTCTATTCAGCTGCTCGCTCGAGCAGGCGTGGGAATCCCCAAAACGGTTTTTTCACGTAACACTGCCGATATTGATGACCTCCTTGAACAAATCGGTGGTACCCCCGTTATTATCAAGTTGGCTCGTGGCACGCATGGTAATGGTGTGGTACTTGCTGAAACCAAAAAGGCAGCAAAATCAGTACTGCAAGCCTTTTATTTGCATAACGAAGACGGTACCAACATCTTACTCCAAGAATTTGTAGAAGAATCTGCCGGTGAAGATATTCGTGCCTTTGTGGTGGGTGGCCGGGTCGTCGCGAGTATGAAGCGTCAGAGCCTTGACGATGATTTCAGGAGCAATTTGCACCAAGGAGGCGAAGGTACGGCTATTAAACTCACCGATGAAGAAAAAAAGACGGCCATAAAAGCCGCTAAAGCGATGGGTTTGCCGATTTGCGGTGTCGATATGATGCGCTCGAGTCGTGGCCCGCTAGTGCTCGAAGTGAATGCAAGCCCTGGGTTTGGTATCGAAGCCGTAACGGGGCGCAACGTTGCTGCCAAGGTTATTGAATACGTAGAGATAAATGCAAAAAGAAAAACACGCAAAGATAAAGTGGGCGCTTAGCGCTGCAGTAGTAGTACTGCTGCTACTCTCAAGCTATATTTTTGCGACAACATCGCAAAAAAACAATGCCCATCAGCTTCATATAAATGGCACTCAGCTGCAGCTAGAAATTGCGACAATGTCGCAAGAACGTGCACGAGGGCTTTGCTGTCGTGAGAGCTTAGCGCCTACCGCTGGCATGCTTTTTGTATATGATAAGCCCGGTGACTATCGTTTTTGGATGAAGGACACACTCATACCACTTGATATGATCTGGCTGGGTGCCAATAAAAAGGTGGTGCATATAGAACATAACATCAGGCCAGAATCGTACCCTGCCACTTTCGGCTCGCCTGTCGCTGCCCAGTATATTCTAGAAACAAATGCTGGCTGGGCAGCCCAACATAATATTACCCTTGGTGATCAGGCTGCCTTTTAATACCTGGATACTACTCACTGCTCACGAGATCTGTTACCATAAACGGTATGATTGATATTGCTGCCTGTGCCGTCACCGTGCTCGTAATTGTTGGAGTACTGCTCCGTAAAACCAGCGCCGGGGTTGCCATTTTAGCGCTGTTAGCTGGTGTGCTGCTCGATCAGTTGCTTGCGAGTTGGGTACTGAGCTTTATTCCACCACAAAACGAACAAACGATGCTCTACATAAGCGCAGCGGTACACTTGCTGCTTACCTTCACGCCTGCTATCGTCGCGTTGATTGCCGTGAAGGTTGGTAAACATCATATCGTACCTTCCTTGCTTGCTTCGATTGCCCTCGGGTTTTTAATTACTTTTTTTGGTACCAAAATTCTCCTGCCACTACCACTTGTTCCGGATGAAGCAAAATCGTCTGGGTTGTTGGTGTTTCTGCAGCCCTACCAGAATGCAATATTGGCTGCCAGTGCCATTGTTGCCGTGTTTGAAATGACGCTAAGTTATCACAAAACGACGGCACACAATAAATCAAAGCGCCACCGGCTGACGAAGTAACCGCTAATAGACCTGCTGATAGCTGGTAATAGTCCACGTTTTAGAGCCACTTGAAAGCTTGGTGCCAAAGGTGATGGTACCGGCACCAGAAAGATCAACAGTTTGACCAACAGCAGCCCCAAGTACACCACTACCACCCACTTTTATGGTGCCCCAATACGATTGGAATACCATACCCGCGAGATTCGCAGCACCGCCTACATCAACTGTGGTGAGTGATTGGGTTGTTTTCAGCGCGTTGCCTGAAAGGCTGGTACACGCTGATCCACAGCTGGCGTTGGACTTAAAACTAATAAACTGAATACCCGTACCTGAGCTATTGGCAATTAATTGTGCCGAGCCAGCCACCGTTATAGTGCCATCAACCACAATAACGGGTGGCTTTGTACCGACACTGTTGGCAACGCGAATTTTAGCTGCGCCTCCAATCGTAAGGTTGCCGGTGATGTATACATCGCCAGTCACGGTGAGGTCACAGCTGCTTGAATTACTCACATTGCCCGTTAGCTTAAGATTCGCCAGCCAGGTTCTTACAAAACCGTTGGGGCTTTGCCACTGGCTACAATCGTAGTTAATGGCATTACCGGCAGCGGTGGTGGTCATCCGAGCAATGTGTGCTGCTCTGTCGTATGTAGGTTGCGTGCCAGGGTCGGTGACGCAGCCAATTTTTAAGCCCTGGCCACCTGTTCCAGTCTGAATATTGTTGTTCGGGCCTTTGCTGGTTTGGCCGGTGGCACAAACCGTACCATAAATAGCAGTGCTCTGGGCAAGGCTAATCGGTTGGGTGCTTGAACAGACGGTTGGGTAGGTAGCGCCCGGTGTGGCACCGGTGGGGCAGGCCTGATTGGCAACATATACATTCACCGGTTGGTTCGCGGTCCCAATTTTTGCTGCCCCAGAGAGCGATATGGTTACATTCACGAATACATCAGAGTTTGTAATATTCGCACTACCGGTCAAAATCAGGCCACCTGGGCCGCTAAAAACAGAATACGATTCTGATCCAGTGCCAACAACGGTCACTTTAATTTTACGTTGGCTCACCAGTTTAGAGGGGCTGCTGAGTGTGTAAATCGAGCCTGTTGAGGTAATTGTTTTAGCGTTGTTTGCTGCCGCCGTAACCGTTGTTTGAAAAACACCCCGGCCTTGCGTCGAGTTGTTAAAGAACTCCTGATTTGTTGCGTAGCCCGTAAAACTATCACTGGCATTGAGCTGGTGAAGCGATTGTTCAATCCCCGCCTCAGCTGCTAGGAGTGCATTTACATCAGAAACGTTTTTAGTGGTGATTTTAAAATCACTTAATACGAGTGTTACAAGCGCTAAGCCAATAATAGAAAGCGAGATGGTAATAATCAGCACTGCACCGAGCAGGCTCCCGTTTTGATTTATTATTTTCAACCGCTTAATCATTTCTAAATACCATCCTTGTTTTATAATCTGCCGTGATTGTGCGCCCGTAATATTTCTTGCTTAAATTGATCTGCAGCTCAATTGAACGAGCGTTGGTGGGCGTCACCTGATTGTTATCTCCATCATAGTACAAAACGGTGAAACTGGTAATGTTTTCAATCAGTTTTTTATCGGCGGGGCAGGAGCTGGTTGCCTTGCTCGCCGGGCAGCTTGTTTTGGTGGCATTATTGGCAACGGTTGATGCCAGCGATCTTTTGTATAACGTACCATTTTGTACAAAATAGACATTATTATTTTTCTCGGTAATATACTGTGAGGGGTCAGAAAATACGATGTTCTTGCTTGTATCTTGCACCGCAGTGGCAAGTATGAGTGTGCTTGCATTTGAGGTCCAACTATACAAATTGGTTGGCGCACTCGGAGCGTTGTTGTCTGGCCAGCGATTATTTAAATCCGCATTTGCTGAAAGGCGTGTTTCATCGGCAACCTGATCAAGACCCTGCTGGGCTTGAATGAGCAAGTCACGCCGGGCTTGAATAACGGCGTAATTGACGAGGCCGTTTGCCATAAAGTTCATGATGACCATAATCAGTAAACTCGTCACAATTACAGATACAAGCACCTCAACAATTGTGAATCCTTTTTGATCCGTTATTTTCACTGTGTTATTCCTATCACGCCAATCAGTGAGCTGAGCTGTACCTTATGCGTTTTATTGCCATCAGGGTAGCTGACTGTTACGTCAACACGCTTTAACCCCGAAGTAGGCTCTGAAACAACCACGGTGCCGCTGCTGCCTTTCGGGAGCTTGGGAGAAAGTTGATTGGTAAAATCTATAGTACTTCCAGTAACCAGCGCGTTGTAATTGTTGTTACGCAGGGTTTCAATTTCACGCTGAGCTGCTCGAGTAGCGTTTTCTTTATAATTCGCCTGGGTCTGGGTGTTTTGGATACTTACAAATAAACTTGAAAGTGCCATCACTACTATGCCGATGACTATGATGCTGATGATTAACTCAACAATCGTAAACCCACGTGTATTCTTATTCATGCTTATCTTTATTATAGTACGTTTACTCAAGAACCAAAAAAGCCACCTAAAATGGCTTAACGAAATGGTGTTCATCGCCGATGTTGTGGTGTACGAACTTTATCTATGCAGCAGTCTGTGCTAAATAACTTTCAATGTACAGACCATGTCATTTTCGGGCTTCCTAATTTGGTTCTATGCAAAATTTTTATTCTGAGACTTTACTCCCGATCCAAAAATCGTTACTGAATGGTTCGTATTCAAGAAGTCTTATCGTTTCATTTCGTAACTACAATGTTTATGCCAGCAATCTAAGCGCTCAATTGCTGCAAGAATATCGATAGAGGGTAAAGCACTACAAGCCCAGCCAACGCAAAGCAGGGTAGGGTGTACGTGAGCGCCTTAATCCAACCAAGCTGGGGGCTACTACCGCTGCGGAGTCCAAACTGCTTGATGAGCTTGAGGTCCATCTCTGTAAGATGCGTATCAATGAAAGGTGGGTAATTTGAAAGAATCACTACCGGCCAAATTGCATTAGACGATCTCGTTAGCAATCGCCGCACAATAGTGGTTACGGCAAAGCCTATTTCAAGCCATATTGAAATAGAAAAACAGATACAAATAATAGACAAGAGCCCGTTAGGTGACCCGTTCAATGTCAGGGGTGCAATGAGTGCAAAGGTTATCACAAAGATAAGATTTAGCAGAAAAACAATGGAGGCGATGTCAACAAAGTCACCTCTGCTCAGAAGAGGCACCTTAATCACTCTTTGCTCAAACCAGTCCGAGTAACTTAACGCATTAACTTCTTCTGCACTGATCCACACTCTCTGCGGGTATTTCTTCTTATATTGTGGACGATATTTAAGATATACAATCGCTGTATATAGAAACGTTATTAAATTCGTAAAACATAGTACTAAAGTAATTATCACGGCGGGATTCGCATATTCTTTCATGACCCGATGTTAACACAAAGTAACTATCTTCTGAATAGAGATGAGTATGATGATTTGAACGTTAAGCGCTGTTAAGTAGCTCGATTTTAAAATTTCTATCAAGCCAGTTTTTTGTAGGCCGTCTGGGCTATAGTAAGCAGTATTCGGAATAAATTTCTGAGGATCGGTTTCTCCCGTACGTCCTGAAACCAGACCCTCAAGAAAACATTCCAATTCAAAAAGCCACACTGAGGTGGCTTCATGAATTGGAGGGCCATCTGGGGCTCGAACCCAGGACACCGGGCTTAAAAGGCCCGTGCTCTAACCAACTGAGCTAATGGCCCGCACGGTAGTGCAGTAAGTGCACGACTAGAATAGTAAAGCATAACAGATGTAAAAAATCAATCTGCTATCATACCAATAATGGTTGGGTGGTTGAAAAGGTACAGACCAACACGTGTTACGCTTATTGGCTGTCTGCTGGCAAGCATACTCTTTGGTTTGCTCGTGGCACGTCTCTCTTTTGCGCTCAATAGCCAATGGCTGTTTGCCATCCCTATATTGGCCAGTTTTCTCGCGCGACCAAAATTTATTTCAGTGCTTGCGGTACTTGCCATAGGCTTTATTATTGGCAGCTGGCGTGGAGGTACCTATCTAAGGCAGGTTTATAGGTACGAGCAGTTTTTTGGCAGGGCTGTTGCTGTTGTAGGCACAGTCACTGATGATACGAGCTATGATAAAAGCAAGCAGACCGAATTTCATGTTGATCACATAGCTATCAATAACCAGCAGTTACCTGGCAAGGTGCGGGTTCGTGGCTTTGGCGCAAACTCTGTTGCGCGCGGTGACCAGGTAAGAGTACTCGGGACGTTGAATCGAACTATTGGTACCAGTCAGCAGGCCAGCATTTCTTATTCCTCCATTACTGTTATTGGCAAAAACAGTTCATGGGTGGAAAGAACTCGCAGTCGATTTTTTGCGGGGGTGTATTCGAGTTTGCCTGAGCCGCAGGCCAGCTTAGGGCTTGGTTTTTTGGTGGGGGTGCGGACAGCATTGCCACAAGATTTCAGCGATAAACTTGCCTTAGTTGGCTTAACACATATTATTGCAGTGAGCGGTTACAACTTAACGATTATCGTACAAATGGTGCGTAAGCTCTTTGAAAAACGCTCTGCCTATCAGTCGGTATTGTTTTCAGGTATTTTGATCTTGTTGTTTTTGCTGATGACCGGCTGGAGCCCGTCAATTATGCGTGCTGCCGTTATCACGGGCTTCAGTTTGCTCGCGTGGTATTATGGCCGAACAATTTTGCCAATCATCCTGATTTTACTGGGTGGTGCCATAACCGGGTTTATTAACCCACTTTACGTGTGGGGTGATGCCGGTTGGTATCTTTCATTCCTAGCTTTTACGGGTGTTCTTATTCTTTCACCGATCGTCATATGTTTGTTGTATAAAGATGAAAAGCCAAACTTCTTCATTGCTATTTTAATAGAAACACTTTCGGCAATCTTATTTACGGCGCCCTACATCGCCTGGTTGTTTGGCAAGGTTTCGCTCATAGCTCCGATTGCAAACATAATTGTCGGTCCGCTGATTCCAATAACCATGCTGCTTGTTTTCTTGGTAGGTGCCATTGCTATATTTGTGCCAGTTCTAGCGCTTTGGCTGGCAATTTTCCCACGAGCAATCTTAACCTTCGTAGTTTGGGTGGTTGAAAAACTGGCCGCTGTTCCATTCGCCCAAGTTCAGGTGACTATAAGCCCAGCGCACATGGCCTTCTTCTATGCGCTTTTAGTTGCAATAACGCTTGTGTTGTGGCGCTTGCAAAAACATCGCGAAACCAAACAGCCATCCGCCAAAATCGATTGGAATTTGGTATAATTTAAGATATAGAATACAAGGCTAAATTGAAAGTAGAGTGATATGTCAGGGCATAGTAAGTGGTCAACAATTAAGCGGCAAAAAGAGGCAACCGATGCCAAGCGTGGAGCAGTGTTTACAAAAATGGGCAATCAAATCGCCATTGCTGCGCGCGGCGGCACCGATCCTGCCACAAACTCGGCATTGGCGCTTGCAATCGACCGTGCTAAAGCGGCCAATATGCCCCTTGCTAATATTCAACGAGCCATAGATAGGGTGGCTGATAAAAATGCTGCTCAGCTCGAAGAGGTGGTGTACGAAGGTTATGGTCCGGGTGGTATCGGCCTCATTATTGAGGCGGCAACAGACAATAAAAACCGCACCTTTCCAGATGTCAGAACGGCATTGACGAAGAACGGTGGCACAGTTGCCGAGCCCGGGAGTGTCGCTTTTCAATTTACAAGAAAGGGCGTCATTACAGTCGCAGCTAAAGGTGAAGATGCGCTGCTGACAGTTTTAGATGCGGGTGCTGATGATGCCATCGAAGAAGATGAAGGAATCGTTGTCTATACTGAGGCCAAAGAACTTGCCAAAGTTAGAACTGCGATTAAAGAGGCGGGGCTTGAAGTGAAGGACGCCGAGCTTCAGTATGTACCGAATAACACAATCGAGATAACCGACAAAGAGGTTGCTCGTAAAATTATGAATATCATGGATGCCGTTGACGATCTTGATGATGTGACGGCCGTGCACAGCAACTTTGAAATCATAGAGTAATTTTAAGCAAACGCTGAAAGTTTTGACAGCTCAATAAGCACGGGCGTATTATTTTGGTATGAAGCGGGTGGGCATCTTGTTTCTGGTGTTATTGCTCAACGTTATCTTTTCGCGTGCGCTTTTTGCAAGCGCCGTCGTCATTTCGCAAATAAAGGCGGGCAATTCTTCGGCACCACGCTTGATCGAGCTCTATAACAATACTGAAAATGCGGTTGATGTTACAGATTGGTGTGTCTACTATGCGAGCGCGGCCTCAAATCCAGCTATCTCTCAAACTACGCCAAATGAGCGAGCCTGCTTTCACACAACGCAGGCGACGCAGCGGTTAGTGCTACCGGCTCGGTCGTACATTGTTGTCAGCGCCAACATTACTGGGCTGACAGGCGATTTCACCATGACCGAGGGCCTTGGATCGGGCTCATCGGGACACGTTTTCATCGCCGATGCTGGTAAGGCAATACAAGATATAGTTGGGTGGGGAACGGCGCAGTATCCCGAACAGGCGTCAATTATCAACCCGAGTCCGTATATTATCGAGCGCAAACAAGCAACTCTCGGGATGTACCAAGATACTGATAATAATGCCGCCGATTTTGCGGCATCGACCCTACGTGCGAATTACCAAGTTGGCGCACTGACTGAAGCGACTGATGTATGTCTGAACCTAGAAGGATATCAGTCAGCACTCCCTGAGGGCTATGAAGTAACTGATGGTCATAACTGTACCCTACTGCCGGTGGATATATGCTTGAATATTGACGGGGTTCAGGCTGAGGTGCCTGCTGGTTACCAAGTTGAGGGTAGTGGTGAATGCACGCCTACAGATCCAGCACCCGATCCCAATCAGGGTCCTGATCCTATCCCAAGTAATATTCCACTTGAAATCACTGAGTTGCTACCCAATGCGATCGGTGCTGATGAAGGGGCTGAGTTTATTGAAATTCATAACCCGAACAGTACCCCAATTGGGCTCGATGGCTACCAATTGAATGTGGGGCCTGGTTTCGAAAAGCATTATAGTTTTCCGCCCAACACTGAAATAGGGCCTGAACAGTATCTGGCATTCTATAATTCGGAGATAAACTTTACATTGGTGAACACAACCAGTCGCGTGCGGCTGGTCGCACCCACTGGCGCTGTAGTCAGTACTACTGAAAGCTACCAAGACCCTGCCGATGGGCAAAGCTGGTCACTGTTTGATGATGGCTGGAAGATCACTGATAGTTCGACTCCGAACGCTCCAAATCAATACACCCTGAATGAAAGTACTGATGAAACGAGCAGCACAGGGTCTACTCTCACGCCGTGCCGTGCTGATCAGTATCGCAACCCATTAACGAACCGCTGCAAATTAAAAGCCAGTGCATCCGGCGTGCTGAAGGCCTGCGCAGCGGATCAGGTAAGAAACCCTGAAACTAATCGCTGTCGTAAATTAAGCACCGCAGTCACCTCGCTATCTCCGTGTAAGGTTGGCCAAGAGCGGAACCCCGAAACCAATCGGTGTCGTAAAATAGGTGCCGGCACGTCTAGCTTGAAACCTTGTCAGCCAGGTTATGAGCGCAATCCTGAAACTAATCGCTGTCGAAAGGGCTCTGCTAAACTAAGCGGCGCGCTCGCAGAGCCTGCTGCCATTAGCCCCATCAATCTAAGTAGCAGAATCATTGTTTTGCTGGTTGCAATGGCACTCGCCTACGGAGCATATGAATATAAAACAGATATCAAGCACTTGATTGATCGTCTGCGTAGTAAACGAGGCGACCCAAGACCACCTGGCTAGAATACATTCATCACATAAAGCCGAGCTTTACCGCTCGGTTTTTTTATAGTAAATACGTATACTTAAGGTATGAGAATCTTAGGGATTGATCCGGGTACGGGAATAGTTGGCTTCGGCATTATTGACCGAGATGGCCACAAGAATGAGTTAGTAGACGCCGGGGTTATCAGGACCCCAGCTCATCAGCCTGCTCATGAAAGGCTCGTCATTATCCATGACGACCTGAAGGGGATAATCAAACAACACAACCCAGAAGTGATGGTGGTGGAGCAACTATTTTTTGCCAAAAATGTGACAACCGCCATGACAGTCAGTCAGGCGCGAGGGGTTATTTTACTTCTTGGTGAACAAATGGGATTGAAGATTGCCGAATACACCCCCTTACAAATGAAACAAGCACTCACAGGTTACGGTAGGGCAGGGAAAAGTGAGATTCAAGAAATGGTTCGCCTTCAGTTAAAACTCAAAGAAACCCCAAAACCGGATGACGCAGCCGATGCGCTGGCAGCTGCATTGACATATTCTAGTTAATATTCAACAAAGTATTGACAAACATAAGCTTTTTTGCTAACATAGTATTGTTACAACATAAAACAAATAAAAGGAACAAAAATGCCCGAAGAACTCAAAAATAATCCAAGTCATAAAGACTTCGATGCCTATTTACGCAGCTTTATGCGTCGTAAAGAACTACAGCACAGCGCCAAAGTTGCAAAAGATGCTGTTACTTCACTGGGTATCGCAGTCACCCTTTAGTTGCGCCAGGGTCCGTCCTTGACGCAGCTGCGAAGCACAGAGTTCAAGGATAAGGTTGAGCGCGAGCGCGAGCTTCGTTGACCGAGCTTCGCTGACGTCAACTAACCTAGTGGTCGGCAAGCTCCCACTTGATTTCGTCAAGCATTTGTTTGTAATCTTTGTGATCATGCAAGAACCGTAGATAGTCATTCATATCCTTAAATAGGTCTAGAATCCGCTGCGGCTTGAGCCATTCAGGTCTTTGCTCCTTGGGGTAGTATTTTAAGCTCGTATTATTGGAGGTTTCCCAGTCCTTCGGATTCAGGTGGATGTAGCGTGAAATGTGTTCAAGGTAGCTATCGGTATCAATACGCGAGGCTCGATACCTGCTTTGAAAAACTGGTCCTACTCGCCTGTATTTTTTGTTGTAGTACATGCTGTAGCTGGTCATGGCGGACCGCAAGAGATCAACGATGGCCCGGTTATCTTTTTGGTAAATCAACAGGTGGATGTGATTAGGCATGAGTGCGTAACATAATAATTCAATCCGATCGCTATAGTTTGGATACGTATGGCGGCTGTTTGTTTTTTTGGGGGCTTTACTGAGGTAGCGCTTCAACAATCCGAGAAAAACTGTGTAGTCTGCTTCTTCATCAAATATAACTTGTTTGGCAACACCACGCGTGTATATATGATAATAACTTTCTTCGGCATACTGCTTAACAATGTTTCTACCTGGCATCGTAAGCTCATTATGCGCCAAGGACGGACCCTGGCGCAAGGGGGATGTGGGATAATAAGTACATGATTTCGTATCTTAAGGGAGTTGTGACCGAAAAAGCGAACAATGTTGTTGTTGAGTGTAACGGCGTTGGTTACGGTGTTTTAATGCCAACTTCCGACCTCAACCACCTCACACTTAACCAAGAAATTAAGCTCTATATTCACGAACATATTAAAGAAGATGCTCACGATCTTTACGGTTTCGTTTCCATCGAAACCAAGCTACTTTTCGAACAGTTATTGAGTGTGAAGAATGTGGGCCCGAAGGTGGCACTTTCGGTGCTGGATATCGGTTCGGCCGACGATGTGCGTGCGGCTATTGCTGGCGGTGATGTAAAACAGCTGCAGTCGGCTAAAGGTGTCGGTAAGCGCGCTGCTGAACAGATTGTGGTTGAGCTGCGTGATAAGGTTGGCGCACCCGTTGGTGAAGGTGCTGAAAATTTGATTACTCGCTCTGGTGTGAGTCAAAGTGATGAGGCCTTGCAAGCGCTTGTTTCGCTTGGATATACCGAAGCTGATGCCGCATTGGCTTTGCAAAACATTGACGCCTCCCTTTCTACCGAAGATCGTATCAAACAAGCCCTGAAAGGGAACCGGGTATGAGTTATGCAACATACTTTCTGACTTGTGCAGATAACGAAGAGGCAAAAAAGATTGCAGAACAGCTGTTAAGTAAGCGGCTCGTGGCGTGCGCGAAGTACACATCCGTTGCATCTTCGTATTGGTGGGAAGGAAAAATAGAACATGCCGATGAGGAACTTTTAATACTTGAATCGACGGCAGAAAAATTTGATGTCATTGATGCCGAAGTAAAGAAGCTGCATAGTTACGATCAGTATGTTCTGACGATGCAAAAAGTTGATCGCACCAACCCGCCTACTCTAGAATGGCTCAACAAGGAGTTGCTTTAATTATGAGAATTGGCGTAGCAGGTAGTATGCAGTTTATTGAGCAGATGGCTGAGGCAGCCGAAAAACTGCGCGAGCTTGGCCATGAGACCTTTATTAGCAAATTCAAGGACGAATATGTTGGTAAGTCTGATGACGAAAAAGAATCCCAGAAGTTACATGACAAAATGGAGAATGATGCTATTCGCGAATTTTGGCAGCCAATGCAAGATGCCGATGCCCTTTTGGTGGTCAATCTTGATAAGCATGGTATCAAAAACTATATCGGTGGCAACAGTTTTTTAGAAATGGGGTTTGCACACGTTTTAAAACAAAAGATATTTTTAATGAATTCAATACCGGAAATGCCCTATTATGGAACTGAGATTGTCGCCATGAGGCCAATCGTTATTAACGGAGATCTAACAAAGATTGTTTGATTATGGCGGTTGATAGAATTATAAGCACCAAAGAAGATGAAACCCCAGAAGAACAAAAGTTCGAACAATCTTTAAGGCCAAAAAAGTTTCAGGAGTATATTGGACAAGAACGGTTAAAAAAGAACCTGAAGCTGGCGATTGATGCAGCCAAAAAGCGCGGCGAGCCTGTTGATCATATTCTGCTGTACGGCCCACCGGGGCTTGGTAAAACCACTATGGCGAGTGTGATTGCCAATGAGATGGGGGCAGAAATTAGAATCACCTCTGGACCGGCCCTTGGTCGTGCTGGTGACCTTGCGAGCTTACTCACGAACCTCCAAGATGGAGACATATTATTCATTGATGAAATTCACCGGCTCGGCCGTAGTGTTGAAGAGGTGCTCTATTCGGCAATGGAGGATTTTCAGCTTGATATTATGCTCGGCAAAGGGCCAACGGCAAAGTCACTGCGGCTCGATTTGCCAAAGTTTACCATTATTGGTGCCACCACCCGCACTGGTGCCTTGGCGGCACCACTCAGGGACCGTTTTGGTATTCAGCACCGATTAGAGTTTTACAATAATCAAGAAATTGGGGAAATCATACATCGCTCAGCCGAAATACTAGATGTGCATATTCAACCCGAGGCGGCTGGCATGATTGCTACGCGCGCTCGTTTAACGCCGCGCATTGCCAATCGCCTATTAAAGCGAGTGCGTGACTATGCTGACATTAACGGCGATGGTATCATTGATATCACTATTGCGCATGGCGCACTCGATCTACTAGAGATAGATGCCATGGGGCTTGACCCCGCTGACAGAAGATTGCTCGAGGCTATCATTGAAAACCATGCTGGCGGGCCTGTGGGGGTTGAAACCCTTGCAGCACTTACAGGCGATGAGCGTTCGACTATTGAAGATTTTTTTGAGCCATATTTACTGCAAATTGGCTTTTTAGAGCGTACGCCACGAGGTCGCAAGGTGACCGTGAAAGCTTACGAACACCTTGGCAAGAAGATGAGCCAAAAAACTGATCAGCCATCATTGCTCTAATCTAACGGCCGCGCTATAGTAAGAGTAATGAACGAACAGGCGTTGCGCGATAAGTTGCCAATTGGCTCGCATGAAAAGATTATTAAGGTGATTCGACACCATTGGTTTGCGTATGTCAGTGTATATATTGGATCGGCATTAATAATCCTACTGATTTTATCGGTGGTAGCTATTATTGGTGTGTACCATAATGACCTGCAGCTTTCGGCTTCAGCAGCTGGTGTTATCGCGGCGGGTGGTGGTATGTTTGCAGTAATTGTTGGTTTATTTTCACTCATCCCGGCTTGGTTGAAGAAACAGGAATACCTGGTACTTACCGAAGAGGCACTGATGCAGGTGAATAAGCCAAGTATCTTTACTAACAAAGTTTCGCAGCTGAATCTTGTGCATGTTTCTGATGTAACCGTGAACCAAGATGCAATCGGCAGCTTACTCGGTTATGGAAAGTTGGTAATTGAAACACCAGGGGAACAAGATAATTACATATTCAGCATGGTAAATGACCCGCGCGGAGTTTCAAAGGCGATTGTTGAAGCGCATGAAAATTATGCAGCAGCACTTGAAAGCGGCCAAATTCAAACTACCCTCGGTAGCCGCCCCCCGGTAAACGGCACAGCATGGCGGCCGGAGCCCCCATTATCAACTGACGCTAGGCAATACCAGCCGGTTCAACCGCCGCACGACTCTAAAGCAGCTGCTTCAGCACTTGGCCACATAGCGTCTGAAGAAGCTGAAACCGAAGATCAGTAGTTTTTTCATTCTGAGTACAACAAAGAAACTGTATTCGAGACCTCCCGCTTTGCTCAAGATGAAAACGGGCCGTTATTTATTGAGGCTCAATTTTGTGTAGGTTGCTTCGCGCTCTAATTCAGTTGAAAGTTCAAAACTGGCACATTTGCCATTTTTGCAGCCCCGTGCCTGATAGGTGTACTCGCTCCCAGCTTGCCCAAGTGTCACCTCGTTTGCATCTTTCAGGCTATCGGGGTCAAGCCCTTTGAGCGTGTCGGCACTTACCTTTTGGGGGTAGTAGCCACTGCGTTCATGAAACGCCTCAAGCTGGTAATAAATGGCGTTGATATCGCGCTTTCTCATTTCATCGCGATTATCGGCCCTTAACCCTCGAATGTTTGAAACGGCAACACCAGCTATAACCAGCAGTACTAAAATGGCAACCAATAATTCAATAACAGTAAAACCCTGATTGTTGTTTTGCAGTCTTTTCATTACGACTTATTGTAGCAAATTTGCGAGAAGCAGTATAATAGTGGGCAGCAGGGTGGCTAACTGAATAAAAGAGAGGGTACACGTGGCAAAGGCAACAAAAGCAAAGCAGGAAAACACAGCTGCCGATAACGGGAAACAAAAAGCATTAGATTTAGCGATGGAGCAAATCACCAAGCAATTTGGTGATGGTGCCATAATGAAGTTGGGTGAATCACACCATAGTGATGTTGAGACATTCGGCACCGGCTCATTAAGCCTTGATTTGGCGCTTGGCGGTGGTTTTCCAAAGGGGCGTATTATAGAAATTTATGGGCCAGAATCAAGCGGTAAAACAACCCTAACGCTTCACGCTATCGCTGAGATTCAAAAAGCGGGCGGCACGGCTGCCTTTATTGATGCCGAACACGCGCTTGACCCACAATATGCCCGCCGGGTTGGTGTTGATACTGAGAATTTGTTTGTAGCGCAACCTGATAACGGTGAGCAAGCGCTCGAAATTTGTGAAACTTTGGTGCGTTCGAACGCTGTTGATCTTGTGGTAGTGGACTCCGTCGCCGCTCTTGTGCCACAGGCTGAAATTGAAGGCGATATGGGCGATAGCCATATGGGGCTTCAGGCGCGCTTAATGAGCCAAGCCCTCCGCAAGCTCACTGGTATTATTAACAAATCAAAAACCACGGTCATCTTCATTAATCAAATCCGTATGAAGATTGGTGTGATGTTCGGTAACCCTGAAACAACGACTGGCGGTAATGCCTTGAAGTTCTACGCTTCGGTACGTATTGATATTCGCCGTATTGGGCAGATTAAAGATGGCGAAAATATTATTGGCAACCGCACTAAAGTGAAGGTCGTAAAAAATAAGATCGCTCCCCCATTCAGAATTGCTGAGTTTGACATCATGTATAACGAAGGTATTTCGGCTACTGGTGATGCCGTAGATCTTGGCGTGCAGTATGGCATTGTTGGCAAAGCCGGTGCGTGGTTTGATTACAATGATGCCAAAATTGGCCAGGGTCGTGAAGCTGCCAAGCAATACTTAAAAGAAAATCCAAAAGTAATGGCTGAAATTATTAAAAAAGTGAAAGACGCCGCCGCTAAATCGGAGGAGTGACCATGCCAGAAGTACATTCACGGGCAGGAGAGCAAGCGGCACAAAGACGTATTTACGAGGTGATACTTACAGACGAGCAACTCAGTCGATTCGAAGAAAACGCGGTTGATGGAGCCATTACACTACGGGCCATCTATCCGGATGACGTGTTGCAGCACTGTCCAGAGGGTATGCTGGCACATTTTATTTGGAGCGAACGAGAAGGCGAAGTCATAATTCCTGGTAAGGATGTGGCATGGTGGCTCAATACGCTCGACGATATGGATCACGAGCATGGCCAGCAGCCGCGGAGAAAGCCGTACGCTGAAGCTTATAGCTCACACCCTAAAAAGGGCTATGCAATACCCATAGATCAAGTTGAAATAGCGGAGCCAAGGTCTCTGCCAAAATATTAACGATGAGAAAGGCTACACTCCTTCACGGAACAGATGGTTCGCCAGAATACTGCTGGTTCCCATGGCTGGTGAAAATACTTAATGAAAACAACCTTGATGTGTTTGTGCCACTATTACCAAAAAACCATACACCTAATCGATTTACCTACAATGATTTTTTACAAAAATCAGGCTGGGATTTTAGCGATAACTTACTAGTGGGTCATTCATCAGGTGCAACTACCGTTTTAAATCTTCTGCAGTCCGATTGGTTCCCGAAAGTTGACACGGTCGTCTTGGTGGGCACATTCTTAAATGAGAAACTTTTGCACGGCGTGGAGTGGTATGAGCCCGGGCAGTTCGAGAATCTGTTCCCTGAGAATTTTGACACTGAGAAAATAAAAAGCAAAGCCAATAAGTTTATCTTCATTCATGGCGATGATGATCTCTACTGTGATATCGAAGACGCAAAGACCCTATTTAATCAGCTTGAAGGTACGTTTATTACAGTTCCAGGAGGTAAGCACCTCAGTAGCAATCGAACTGATCTTCCTGAAATGATACCCGCACTTGTAGAGGGTGAGTTTGTAGTGTTTGAGGTTTAAAATCCTCATGAAAGTGACCAAGATTCAGCAACAGCAGAAACGGAAAGACAGGTATTCAATTTATATTAATGAAAAATATCTCTTTTCGCTCAACGAATTTCAGTTGGCTGGCTCGGGCTTAAGAATTGGTAAAGAGCTTACACCGAGTGAGGTTGAAAATTTTGCAACAGAGTCGCAATTTGGGAAGGCATACGAGCGTAGTTTGAATTACGTTATGGTTCGCCCAAGAAGCCAAAAAGAAATCAAAGACTACCTTACTCGCACCTATTTGTACCCCAAGCCAAAATCATATGTTGATAAAAACGGTCAAAGACATTTTAAGCAACAAGAAGTCGACAAGGCCAAAGTATCAAATTTGATTGTGCGGGTAATGGAACGCCTGGCCGACAAGGGCCATATAAATGATCAAAGATTTACTGAATCTTGGGTGCAATCGCGGATGCTACATAAAAACCCAAGTAAACGAAAACTAGAGCAGGAATTATACGCGAAAGGAATTGATCAAAAAATAATTGCGACGGTGTTGCAAAATGAAGACTTGAATGAGCAGGATAACTTGCTTGAGCTTGTAAAAAAGAAGCGTAAACTGCTACGCTATCAAGACGACCAGAAGCTTATCGCCTATTTGCTTCGCCAAGGGTTTAACTATGACGACATCAGAGATATCATCAACGAATGAAAGGAGTCTCGAGCTCCAGCTACTTATAGCAGAGCGTGCAGCAGAAGTTGTTGATCACGTTGCTGAAGCAAACGGGCATCTATGGCGCGAGAGAGGCTTGCTGTTTGCGGCATCGTTTCAGACTGGGAAAGCACAAAAGGCGGCATTAAAGGAAAACGGCCAGCGTATTGTGCAGGCACATAAAGCAAATGAAGTGGTACTTCGGTTTATGGGCAGCTATTTTTTATCTAAAGAAGATTCAGCTGATGGAGTCAGCGGTGACTGAGCTTTTCGGAACGGGTTCAACACCTGTGTGAGGCCCGTTTGCTGTTGTACTGCCCCAGATCGGACTACAATGACACGATCATTCATTTCAACAATCTGAGCGCGATTAATGATAAGGTCGGAACTGGTCAGATTTTTAAACATTGATTGACCAACATGTATTTTTTGTATGAAAAAACTATCTACATCGACTGCATAATCAACTACTTTGCCGAGCTTTCGTTTTTGTTCGTCTATCACCATTTTACCAATAAGGTTGAAATGAAAACCAATCACCTCGTTTAAGCGGACCAGGTCTTCGCTCACCTCCATAATATCGTCAGCATTATTTACAATAAATCCCAATGGCCCGTACTCACGAATGTCAGAAGTGTGGATGACGCTCTCACTGTGTATGCGTGGGCCACTTGCGTAGTATGCAATAATCTGTAGTTTGCGAGGATCAATAATGGGGTGTTGGGCTAGGCCAAGCTTGCCACCATTTTGCAAACTCATAATAGGCACGTTCTCCAAGTTCTTGTAGAGTACAAGCATATGGCCCATTGTATCATTTCGCCCTTAGCCTGACATATATTATGCTTATGGTTTTTGCTATACTGAAACAGAATATATGAACATAGCCGATAAAACAGTAAAGCAAATCCTCATTGATAGTAAAAAGCTTAAAAAAACTGAGCTTGAAAAGCTCGAGGAGTCGGCACATCGCACCAAAAAAGCGCTGCAAGAGACAGCTCTGAAGCAGGGTGTGATTACTGATGAGGAGTTAGTGAAGTGGTACGCAGAGCTCACTGAGACACCGTTTATTAAGGTTGACCCAAAATCGATAGACCCAACACTGCTTAATTTGATACCCGAGCGTATCGCGCGCCGCTACTCAGCAGTTGTATTTGGCGAAAAAGATGGCGTGAAGCTGCTCGCCATGGAAGACCCTGAGGACGTGCAGGCGGTTGATTTTATTGAAAAGCAGCTTGGCTCTAAGCCCACGTTATACATTGCGACAAAACAAAATATCTCGAGCGCACTCGAACTCTATGGTGGAGGGGTCGACAACGAACTCACCCGAGTGATCGCAGAAGACACTGAGGGCGAAACCGATGCTGCTGAAGAGGTTGATGAAGCTGATCTCGCCGAGGATTCCCCTATTGCCCAAACTGTCACCTTGCTGATCGAGTATGCCATTAAGGCGGGCGCATCAGATGTGCACATTGAACCGCGTGAGGGTTATGTACAGGTGCGTTATCGCGTAGACGGGGTGCTTCGTGAGGCAGAAAAGTTGCCCAAAAAGGTGCAGGCTGCCCTTACCAGCCGTATTAAAATTCTGGCGAACTTAAAAATAGATGAACATCGTGTTCCGCAGGATGGCCGCTTTAAGATTTCTTATGCTGATAAATCGTTTGCACTCCGCGTTTCAACGCTGCCAATTGCCGATGGGGAGAAGGTGGTTATTCGTTTACTCGATGAGTCAAACAAAGCTAAAACACTTGAAGAGCTGGGCTTTTGGGGTAGTGCACTTAAAACCATCAACGATGCCATCATACAACCACATGGCATGATTTTAGTAACGGGGCCGACTGGCTCAGGCAAGTCAACCACGCTGTACAGTGTACTTTCGTTGTTGAATGACGAAACAGTAAATATCTCAACTGTGGAAGATCCTATTGAGTATAAAATTGTGGGGGCAAATCAAACGCAGGTGAATGTGAAAGCGGGCATGACTTTTGCCTCGGGGTTACGCGCGCTGCTGCGTCAGGACCCTAACGTTATTATGGTTGGCGAGGTCCGCGATCGCGAAACTGCCGATATGGCAGTGCAAGCATCGCTTACCGGGCACCTGGTCTTTTCAACACTGCATACAAACAATGCAGCAACCTGTTTGCCGCGTTTGCTTGATATGGGGGTAGAACCCTTTCTTATTGCTTCAACTACCCGTTCGGTGATAGGGCAGCGTCTTGTGCGCAATATCTGTATGGACTGTCGCGAATCGTACCAACCGGATGAGACGGAAGTTACTGAAATTAAAAAGATGTTTAAATTAACCGATGCCGCTGTCTTCAAAAAAATGAATGAACTCGAAGCAGTTGCCCTCAAACAGGGGATTGGCCCAGCGGATAAAGCGCTTGCTACCTCAGCCTCAACCATCACCCGATTATATCGCCCCAAAGAAGGAGGGTGCGATAAATGCGGAGGCAGCGGTTTCCGCGGTCGTGTTGGTATCTATGAGGTGCTTGGCAATAGCGAAGAGGTACAGAAACTGATCATGCAGAACGCGACAAGTGAGGTCATTCAAGAAGAGGCAATCAACGAGGGCATGGTCACTATGCAACTGGATGGGCTTATCAAAGCCTTTCGTGGCCTTACCTCTGTGAAAGAGATTTTGAGAGTAACGAGAGAATAGCAATGCCTGAATTTACCTATAAAGCACTCAATAAAGATGGCACTCCCACAGAAGGTGTGGTAGAAGCTGAAACGCGTGAGGCGGCGACGGAAACCGTTAAAAAGCAGGGGATGAAACCACTGAGTATTGTAGAAGGGAAAAAAGGTGGCGGCATTCTTTCTTTTAACCTCAATAACAAGGTGAAGACAAAAGACCTGGTTATTTTTACCCGTGAATTAGCAACGTTGGTGAATGCAGGCGTTCCATTAACTCGTTCGCTGAACACGCTGCAGCAGCAGGCGGAAAGCGCGGTACTTAAAAAACAACTTGCCTCGGTAGTGAAGCGCGTCGAATCGGGCGCCTCATTGGGTGATTCGCTGGCGGCGTTTCCTAAAACATTCTCTGCGATTTATGTGAATATGGTGCGAGCCGGCGAAGAAGGCGGTATTTTAGATGACGTGCTGAAGCGTCTTGCCATGCAGCAAGAAAAAGATGCTGCGATCCGGGCAAAAATTAAAAGTGCCATGACATACCCTGCGGTGATCTCGGTCATTACTTCAGTTGCGTTTATCTTCTTAATGACAAGCGTCGTTCCAAAAATTGGCGATATCATTACCAATATCGGTGGTGAAGGTGCTTCTCTACCGGTTTATACCGTTGCGCTGTTAAAAATAAGTGCAGTGATGAAAACACCACTTTTTCTTGGATTGTTATTTATTGTTGGCCCGGCGGTGTTCATCACCTTCAGACGCTACATTAAAACAAAAAAAGGGCGCTTTGTGTGGCACACAGTACTGTTGAAAATACCAATTGTAAAAACGCTTATTACCAAAGTGGCGATTGCGCGGTTTGCACGGACATTCTCATCACTGATGGGGGCTGGTGTTACTATTCTGCAAGCCATTAGTACCACGGCCGGGGCGATTGGCAACGCAGTGATTGAAAAAGAGCTCCTTGATAGTGCCAAGGCAGTACAGGCAGGCGGGCAGCTTTCTGAACAACTCAAAGGCAGCAAGGTGTTCCCACCACTGGTAAGCGAGATGCTCGCGGTAGGTGAAGAGACCGGTAAAACGGATGAAATACTCGTAAAGGTTGCTGAGTTTTATGAAGAAGAAGTAGACGCCTTTGTAGGCGCTCTTGCATCGATTATTGAACCACTGATGATTGTGGTGCTCGGTGCCATAGTGGGGTTTATTGCGGCGAGTGTGTTTGGGCCTATCAGTCAACTTTCTTCACAGATTCACTAACATCTGTGGAAAAATAATGTTACGAAATGAAGCAGATCATTGACAATACGTTTAAGCATAAGCAATAATAACTGGCAGGACTGAGTCTCATTGACTCTCCTTAAAAAAATTAACACCTAAAGGAGGGTGGGCAGAATGAATAAAATTAAACAATTAAGCCGAAGCGGTTTTACGATTGTCGAGCTTTTGATCGTCATCGTAGTTATCGGTATCTTGGCTGGTCTGGTGTTTGTCCAGTTCAACAACGTTCAGGGTCGCGCACGTGACAGTGAACGTAAAGCTGACATCCGCCTGATCGAAAGTAAGCTTGCAGAGTACCGCGCAGACAACAGCGCGTACCCAGCTGCATTGTCTGATCTTTCAGACATCCCAGCTGAAGCACTTGCTGGTCCAAAGAGTGGTGAAACATACACCTACACAGCTACTGCAACAGGTGGCGGTGCATGTACAACAGCAGCTAAAGACTGTGCGAACTATACAATTTCTTCAACAAACATGGAGAAAGAATCAAACCCATACTCACATTCTCAGTAGTAGGGTAACGCACAGAAAAACTGCCTCTTTTGAGGCAGTTTTTCTTTTGCTTGTACCTGGCACACAAAACGGTTATGCTTATACATAAGCACAGTACGTATGAGTATGCAAAAACAACCACTTTTTTATTACAAACGGCCAGTTTTTGGCCTTGATGTTGGTTCGCAGAGTATTAAGGTGATGCAGCTCGAGCACACCAAGCATGGTGCGAAGGTGGTTGGATATGGTAACACGAAGACTACCGAAAAAATCATCAAAGATGGGGTGATTGTTGCAGTTCCCGAAACTGCAAAACTTATCGATCAACTATTGGCAAACGAGCTGAAGGGGCGGCTCACGACGAACCGGGTAGTAATGGGCATACCTGTTTCGCATGTTTTTACGCGAGTACTCACGCTGCCGCAGATGTCAAAGAAGGAGCTGCATGCTGCAGTCGAACTTGAGGTGGAGCAGTCAGTGCCGCTTGCACCAAAAGAACTCTACTTTGATTATGAGGCGACAGGCGGTCTTGATTCAAAAGAGGTGCTTGTTCGCATGGTCGCGGCGCCACGTAAGATAGTGGATTCATATGTGCAGGTGTGCGAATTGTTGCGACTCGATCTCGCTCTGGTACAGACTAACATCGAGGCTGATTCACAGCTTTGTATGTTATATGAAGACATGAAACGTGGCACCCCGTACATTATTGTCGACGTCGGTGGTGTTTCGGTTGATGTTGGCATACTGGATGCAACACTCCGTGTGACAGGAACGGTTGATACGGGCGGCGAACATTTTACTGATGCAGTTGCAAAAGTGCTTCATGTTTCGCGCACGAAAGCTCAACATATCAAGATCACCAGTGGTATTAATGCTGGCCCGCAGCAGGAAAAGATGAAGGCCGCCCTAGACCCTCTGTTCGATAAGGTAGTTGAAGAAATTAAACGTATTAAAAAGTTTTATACAAACCGTGTACAGCAAGAGGCCGATATAACACAGATTGTTATAACAGGCGGTGGCGCGAACGTACCTGGGTTAGGAGACTATCTCACGAACGCAACGAGAATACCCACCAAGGTATCATCGCCATGGACAAAGCACATTTCATTTGGCCATCTTCAATCACCTGATGTCGCAGATTTGCCACGGTTTTTGACTGCTGCGGGCTTAGCTTTAGCGAAAGACGAGGACGTGATGCATGATTAATCTACTGCCCCCAAGTGAACGAATCGCTATGGCTATTGCAAAGCGAAATACACTGCTGCGACGCTACCTGGAGTTTATGCTGCTTGGCATCCTACTCCTCACCCTCTTGGTTATCGGCTCGTACTATTATCTTTCTTTGCAATATACAAACACCAAAAAAACACTGGAATTGAATCAACAAAAGTTGGCGCAGCTTGAGCCGAAACAAAAAGAAGCCGAAGAACTTTCAACAACGGTCAATACGATTGCGGCACTTTTTTCGAGAGATGTTACGTTTTCGAAAATGTTAACCCAAATAGGCCAATTAATGCCAGAAAAAACAGTGCTTACTAAGCTGGAGCTTTCGAGTGCCGATAGTCAGGCGCCTCTGAATATTACTGCCCAGGTTGATTCGGAGGAGCGAGCGGCAGTACTCCGCAATAACCTTGCAAGCTCAACAGTATTTAGTAAGGCGAACATTATCTCGATTACCAAAATAGGGGCTGACACACAAACGGGCACATCAGCAACGAGCGGCAGCACTACGCCAGCGCCTACGAACACTTCAGGTTCAACGAGCTCGTCGACCCAGACGCTGGCCAAGGATTCACCGTATAAATTCGCCGTTGTTATAGAGGCTTATCTTAAGCCCGTAAATGGAGTGAAAAAATGACGCCCAAAAAAATGAATCTTGCGCTGAAGGTTCTCATTGGTGTTCTCATAGCAATTACCGTTGCTGGGCTGTATTTTGCTAACCAAAAGTTGACGCGGCTTGCTACTGAAACGGCAAAGCTTAAAACAGATATTGAAGTGACCAACCAGCGCATAAAAGATTACGAGCTCACTGAAGCGAAGGTCAATCAGCTGAGTTACGTAAAAGATCTTGCGGCGCAAATTGTTCCGCAAAATGAAGATCAATCGGCCATTGTTGCCGAGCTAGCAGAATTTGCTCGTCGCTCGAACCTGCAGACGGGAGCAATAACCTTCGATGAAACCGCACAGACAACGACAGCACCAGTAACAAGCACCGCCAAGGCGGTAAAGCCCCCCGCAGGCGTGGGCATCGTGCCTGTTATTTTCACCGTGGGTGATAGTGCAAAATACGAAGACGTACTCGCGTTTTTAAGATACATCGAAGCAAATCGGCGTAAAATGCAGGTGACACAGATTACACTTACCCCAAATGGCGACAACGGTAATTTACTTGATAATGTGATACTCTCACTCAACCTCTTTGTGAAAAAGCCGGTTGAACAAGGAGCAAAAAAATGAAGGCAAAGGTGAAGGGCTATCTACTCAAGACCAAAGAGGTGCTCACTAAAAATCAAGCATTTGTTTCAGCATGTATTTTTTTGGGGATCGCAGCATTCGTGTTGTATCGTCTTATGGTGCTTAGTAATATCGGACCCGATAGTGCTGCAATATTAGACCAGCAAAGAACAATAAAAACAGTACAGTTTAATCAACAGGCAATTGATCAAATTGAAGAGCTGCGAGATAGCAACGTAAAGACCCCGGGCACCGACATACAGAAGAACCGCCAGAATCCTTTTGCCGAGTAAGGTTTATTTTTGTCGCAAAATCAGTCAGTATAGTGTGGTATGCAAAAGATCTATCACACGAATAGCCCTGAAGAAACCAAGCAGGTTGCATTGGCAATAGGCGAACGCTTAAGGGGTGGTGAAACGTTTGATGTCTTAAGCGATCTAGGCGGTGGGAAGACGACGTTTATAAAAGGCTTGGTGTCAGGCTTTGGCTCGGATGATGGTGTTTCAAGCCCTAGTTTCACCATTAGTTTCACCTATGCGCGGCCCGATGGTGCTCGCTTTCACCATTTTGATTTCTATCGTTTGAGCGATCCTGGAATTATGAAACACGAACTCGATGAAGTTATAGCTGACGAGCGTGATGTGGTGGCAGTTGAATGGGGTGATGTGGTGGCCGACCACTTGCCGAAGGATACGGTGCACGTAGTAATTAAGAAAACAAACACCACTGCTAGAGAAATAACTATCACCGCACCGCCTCAGCGTGCGTATGTATGTGGAGATCATCTGTGATTCTTGCCATAAAAACCGACCAACCACAAGCTGAGCTAAAACTGCTGGAAGCTGCAAGTGGTGGAATAGTTGATGAAATTAGCTGGCAGGCCCACCGGGAACTTTCTGATACAATTCTGACGAATATCGACCGACTATTAAAAAACAATAACCACGCACTCAATGATGTGACGGCACTTATTGTGTTTGAAGGTCCTGGATCATTTACGGGTCTACGCATCGGCATTTCAGTGGCGAACACACTTTCTTATGCGCTTGACGTACCAGTTGTTGGTGCGGGTACACCTGATTGGGTACGCGTTGGTACGAAGTTGCTGCAGAACCAAAAAGGTTTCTCAGAAGTTGCAGCCCCTCAATATGGCGCTCCGGCTCACATCACCACACCACGTAAATAGTTGACAGTAGAAGCCAGCTACGGCTATTATGGAATGCAGATAAGCATAAACGGAAAATGAAATGAAACGAATATCACTCCTTGTTCTATCGTTACTCCTACTCAGCACTCTCACAGCATCTTCTGTAGTGCGGGCGCAGTCTACAGATACGCTTGATGGCGGTACTGACACGACGGCTGCAGATGCTACTGATACTACAAGTGATACAACCGATCAGACGAATACACAGACTGCAAGTGTCCCTGATACCGGCTTTGCACCAACACAGAATAAAATGTTCGCACAAGCAATGGTTTTTATTGGCGGCGCGGCGCTAGGTGGGGCTCTTGGTTTTGGCATTGTGCAAATTCGTAAAAAGTCTCATTTTTAGCAAAATATAGCTAGATCAAACTTGGTAATTGCGCTACACTGAATGCAGTGTCGGCGCATGTTTTTATAAGCAATCGCGACTGAAATGACATTGTTTTATTAATTGACTGACTGCAAGATTCGACACCACGATGACTACTTCTATGCTGTTTGTTTTTGTGGTGAGGTGTTGCGTGACTGGAAAGGATCGATATGGTGATATTTATAGTTGTAGCCCTACTTGCTGGAGCTGCTGCAGGCTTTGGTGGTGCGAGTATGAATGCAAAAAAGAAGCTTGGTTCAGCAGAAGAAGACGCTAAGAAGCAGCTTGAAGCTGCAAAGAAGGAGGCAGACAAGCTTGTCGTTGAAGCCAAGAAAGAGGCTTTAGAGATGGCTGAGCAAGCCAAGAAAGAAGAAGATCGCCGCCGTAAAGAACTCGGTGAAACTGAAAAGCGCTTACTGAATCGAGAAGAGAACCTCGATAAAAAACTTGACGAACTAGATAAGCGTAGTGAAAAACTGAGAGCAAACGAGGATGAGCTTGAAAAACTCAAAGATGAGGTACGGGCGATTCGTACCAAGGCCCAAGAAAAGCTAGAGAAGATAGCAAAACTCTCTAAGGCCGATGCCGCTGAAAAATTAATGCAGATGACTGAGCGTGATATCAAGCGTGATCTAGAGGGATTGGTGGCAAAGTTACAGCGTGACGCGGTGGATACGGCCGAAGAACAGGCCCAGATGGTGATTACTCAGGCGATGGAGCGCATGGCTTCAGAAGTGACGAGCGAAAAGACGGTGACCGCACTCAAACTGGAAGATGAGGAGATGAAGGGCCGCATTATTGGTAAAGAGGGGCGCAATATACAGGCACTGCAACGTGCCACAGGTGTGGACATTCTGGTTGATGATACGCCGGGCATGATTATTCTCTCAAGCTTTGACCCGATTCGCCGACAGATTACACGTGAGGCACTCGAATTATTACTAAAAGATGGCCGTATTCATCCTGGTCGTATTGAAGAGGTGGTTGAAAAAGCGCAGAAGAATATCGATAAAGAGATTGATCGTGCAGGAGAGGATGCTATTCGAGAAGTTGGTGTCGTGGGTATGGTGCCAAAAGAAATGTCACGTTTACTTGGTGAACTGAAGTTTCGCACCAGCTATGGTCAGAATGTTTTGAAGCACAGTACAGAGATGGCGCAGATTGCCGCCTCGATTGCCGAAGAAGTTGGCGTAGATGTGAAGACGGTGAAAAC
>CAZUOL010000065.1:0-22616 GCA_964621845.1 uncultured Candidatus Saccharibacteria bacterium
TGAAGGTTCAAGTCCTTTCACCCCCACCAGATTTATATATGTTCAAAAGAAGAAGCTTAGTTGAAAAGATGACCGTTGATGGTCATTTTATTTTTAAGAGCGGCAAACATGCTACTACTAAACTAGATTATGAGCGCTTAAAACGTCGAGATCAACGGCGCGCCGCCAAACAAATCGGCGCATTAATTGCTGAAGAGTTTCCAAATCTTGATGCAGTAGTTGGTGTTGCAAATGGTGCAAATAGATTGGCAGAAGACTCGGCTAAACACGTATCAAAGCTACTTGGCCGAAATGTGCTAGCATTTACCACTATCAAGGATGAAAGAACCGGTGATTTCACCGTCAAAAAGGGCAATATATATGTTGGGCATAAAAAGCTTGTTGTAGTAGACGACATCTTTACAGAAGGCACAACTACTGAGATAGTATCCGGCTTGTTGCACAAATTCGGGGCTAAAATTGTAGGTATAGCAACGTTAGCTAACAGAAACAACAGAGGTAAAAATAGCATTCCATATCCGCACGGTGAACAGTTAGCTTGCAATGCAGAATCATACTATGTGCCGTCTGATGAGATTCATGTTGCTTCAGTCTACAATGCATCAATGGACGACTACGAGGCTTCAGATTGCCCTTGGCAGCCAGAATGTCCAAGTGGAAGGGAGTTCTTTGGTACGCAAGAAGAATGGCTTGACAACGTTGTATAAAGTATGATAAAGTGAGATTATGGCATATTTATTGCTAACAAACCAATTGCATGTACATATTCGCCCCACAGTGGTCGGATAGTATTTCCTGTATTCTAGAATCTTTAATAATGCGCTCCGACCCCGGGGCGTTTTTTAGTAATCAAGAAATTCTAATCTCTAAAGGAAATATAATGAACAACCTGAAAATAATTACGGCGGAGAATGCCGATAAATTAACACTGTACGAAGACGAACTTGTTGAGGTGTACAAAGTGGCCTTTGCTGGCCCACCGTGGTTTGAGGTCAGTCGCTGCGACACCGATGATTGCAGCACACAGCTCACCGCGCTAGATGTTGGGAGCGATTGCCCGGCTTGCGGATCGTGCCTTGGCGAAGCGTATCGAAAAGATGAACTGCTTGACGAATGGTGGGGTCAGCTTTTGATGAAAAATGCATTTATGGAAGTAATCCTGCTTGACGGTAGAGCACAGCGGGCAACACTGGCTCGCCCTACCACGCCTGACGAGCTACGCTATCGTAAATATTGGAATGTACCTGAAATGGAACGGCCAATTAAAAACTTACTTCCAACTGCTTTTGTATGGATCGAAGATACTTTTGCAGACAGAACGAGGCAGGCGACGGGGAATTTGAAGAATCGCGGCCAAACGCTGGATAGAATTGCGCAGTACTATGAGGGCGCAGTTATAGCAACTCGAACGCTTGCTGAACAAGTAGTGGGGGCTACGTTGCGTGATAAAAGAGAAAACACTGCGGTGTATATTGGCACTCAAGGAGTTGGCCGTGCCATAGTAAGCCGCACCACGATGGTTCCAGAGCCAGAATTACCTACTGTGCCTGACGCCAGAACGCTGCTGATTATAAAAAACTCTTAACACGCGATATACTACTTGTAAGGAACTAATATGAGTAAATTAAGCACACAAAGTTATAAAGGGGCTCGGGATTTTTACCCTGAAGACAAACGTCTACAAAATTACATTTTTGGCGTTTGGAAGAAAGTTTGCGAGCGTTATGGTTATGAGGAATACACTGCGCCGGTGTTGGAACCTATTGAGCTCTACACATCTAAAACGAGCGATGAAATTGTTAATGAACAAACCTATAACTTTACCGACCGAGGTGGCAGAAATGTGGTGTTACGGCCAGAAATGACACCAAGTGTTTCGCGAATGGTTGCGGCTCGCCGTCAAGAATTGGCATATCCTGCACGGTGGTATTCTATTCCGGACTGTTGGCGTTACGAGCGCCCGCAGCGAGGACGAAATCGCCAATTCTGGCAGCTCAATGTTGACTTATTTGGCGTAGCCACCATTGATGCAGATCTTGAAATCATTACCCTGGCTGACGCTATTATGAAAGAATTTGGCGCTACAGATGAAATGTTTCAGATCAAAATCAATAGTCGCAAGCTTATCAACTTGATCATGAGTCAGTACCTTGAGCTCGACGCTTCACAGGGTAAGCAAATGGTTCAATTGTTTGATAAAAAAGACAAAATCAAGCCTGCTGAGTTTGTAGAAAAAGCAAAAGGTATTTTTAAGCCTGAAAAGCAAAAAGAATCTCTCGAAAAGCTTTCAAAGTTGCTCAAGGCAAAAAGTCTGGCAGAGCTTCCTGAAGAAATTCGCACATCACAATCTGTTAAGGAAATACAAATGTTGTTCACACTTCTTAGTGAGCATAACATTACGTCTGCATCCTTTGATATCACACTTATGCGCGGGTTCGATTATTACACTGATATCGTGTTTGAGGTATTCGATCTTGATGTGGAGAACAATCGTTCTATGTTCGGTGGTGGTCGTTATGATGGATTAGTGGCAGCGTTTGGTGCTGAGCCATTACCCACAGTAGGGTTTGGTATGGGTGATGCGCCTATAGAAAATTTTCTGGCAAGTCATCGATTGGAGCCACAGCTTCAATCAACCACTGAAATCTATGTAGTGGTGGTTGGCGATGTGCTTCGTGAAGCGCAAAAAATAGCCAATGAGCTCAGATCGAAAGGTCTTAATGTCGCAATCGATATTACTGATAGAAAGCCTGAAAAACAACTCAAGGCCGCACTTAAGCTAGGCGTGCCGTATCTACTGTTTGTCGGCGAAGAAGAACTAAAGAATAAAAAGTACATTTTACGTAACGTGGAAACCAAAAAAGAAGATGTACTCAGTATTGCTGAAATTGCAAAAGTGCAGTAATAAAGCGCGCTATTGGCACAAAGATTTACTGCAGGCATGAGTAAAGAAAATAGCGCCGAAGCAAATAAAGATGCTGAACCCTCGAGGCAACAAACACTACTTGAACTTGCTGAAATTATCGGTGGCGCGGCGCTTTCAGGTCTTGGGCTGGCAGTTGCAATTGACGCTATGAGTGGTGCCGCGCACAATCTCGCAGCAGTTGCTGGTGGTCTCATAGGTTATGCATCGGGGATATCAATTGTGCTTGATGGATCAAGAAGGTCTAACAGAAATGTTAGGCTAGGGGCAGAAACTGATCGTCAACGCCAACAGCTGCACGAACAGGCTTTAGGCGATTGTGATCTTGAGGTTGCAGAATTTCCAATCATCGATCTTACTGGAAATGATTTTCCAGATGTGAGATAATCGGCACTTATGAATGTAAAACGAATCAATAAATCACAAACCGAAGTCGAACTTGTAATCAGTTCAGACAAAGAGCAGCTAGAAAAGCTAAAAGATCACGTTGTGGGTCACTTTAAAGATAAAGTGAAGGTCCAAGGTTTCCGACCCGGAAAAGCCCCGGCCAAAATGCTCGAAAAAAACATTGATCCAAATCAGCTTCAGCAAGAGTTTTTGCAAGAAGCAATTGAGACGTTGTATCGACAAGCAGCCGTTAATGAAGATGTAAAACCGCTCAATTCACCAGAGATCACAGTTAACAAATTCGTGCCCTACAACGAGTTGGAATTCACGGCGAGCTTTGAGGTTTTGCCGCCAGTGAAACTCGGCGATTACAGCAAAATTAAAAAAGCGGCTCCAAAGATTGAAGTGACCGCCCAAGAAGTCAATGATGTGATTGACAACCTAAGAACACGTGTTTCTAAGAAAGAGCCAGTGGAGCGTGCGGCCAAAAATGGCGATGAAGTTCTGATTGATTTTGAGGGGGTGAACGAAAAAGGTGATGTTGTGGCAGGGGCAAGCGGCACCGATTATCCACTTGCACTCGGGAGTAACACCTTTATTCCTGGTTTTGAGAGTGGCTTGATAGGTGTAAAAGCCGGTGACAAAAAAGATCTTAAGCTTAGTTTTCCTAAAGATTACCATGCGGCAAATCTAGCGGGCACAAAAATTACCTTTAAAACAACCGTGAAGGCAGTAAAAGAAGTGGTTTTACCAAGTGCTGATGATGCCTTTGCGTCGAGTGTGGGTCCGTTTACAACACTTGCTGATCTCAAAAAAGACATTAAGGCCCAGCTGAAGGATCAAAAGACTCAAGAGGCGAGCAATAAGGTTAAAGACGAAATCATTGAAGAGTTGGTAAAGAAAACGACGTTGGTATTACCACGAATCCTCGTAGCTGATCAGATTGAAAGCTTAGAGCAGGACATGCGCCAGAATCTTACCTACCGAGGCATTACACTGCCAGAATATGTAAAACAAGAAGGCTACAAAGATGAGGTTGAGTGGAAAGAAAAAGCCCTTAAGCCTCAAGCCGAACGGCGAGTGTCAGTCGGCATTGTGCTTGCTGAGGTTGCCGAGAAAGAAAAACTGACGATTACTGACGCTGAGTTGAAAGAACGAATCGCTCTGTATCAGCAGCAATACCAACAGGGCGGTAACTTTGATACACCAGAAATGCAACGAGAGGTCATTTCTCGGATGTTAACTGAAAAAACTGTCGACTTTTTGTATACCCTTGCAACAAAATAATTGTTCTGCGCCAGGGTCCGTCCTTAGCGCAAGGGTAAGAAAAGCGTGGTGAATTGGCAGTCTTGCGTTTAGAGTGCTAAATTGCTACTATAGAGCTATGCTAGTCCCAACCGTCATTGAACCAACTTCTCAAGGTGAGCGCGCTTTTGATATCTACAGTCGCTTGCTACGAGACCGCATCATCTTTTTGCATGATGAGGTAAATGAACATACCGCTGGTTTGATAGTGGCACAGCTTCTATTTCTAAACAGTGAAGACGCTAAAAAAGATATCTACATGTACATAAATAGCCCTGGTGGACATGTGTATGATGCACTCGCGATTTACGATACGATGCAACACGTGAGTAATGATGTTCAGACGTTCGGTATTGGCGTGCAAGCGTCTGCGGCAGCGTTCCTACTTAGTTCTGGGGCTAAGGGCAAGCGTTTTTTGCTACCTAATGCAACAGTGATGATTCACCAACCTTCAAGCGGTACACGCGGAAAGGTAACTGATCAAGAAATTGATTTGAAAGAATCACTCCGCATCAAGCGACTTCTTGAAGAAATTATGGCAAAAAACACAGGCCAAAAACTCGAAAAAATGCATCATGACATGGAGCGCGATTTTTGGATGACGGCCAAAGAATCTGTTAAGTACGGATTGGCCGACAAGGTTATCACTAAATCGCCAAAATAGGTAAACCGCTTAAGGTTGATATCCGTTTGGGCAGAGCTTACAATTGCGCTATGAGTATACACACTTCAGAAACGGGATCGGGATACGTAATCCGGCCTATAGAAGCCACCGATTGGCGTAATGTCAGGGATGCTGTGCTATCGAACCACGATAGACTAGCGGTTGACTTTCCTCTTCTGGAACAATCCTACTTAAGTGTAGATGATGCGCGTGCTCGAGTGGGTGCAAGCGCTGAGTTAACGGCTGATCCAAACTCAGGGTACGATGTTTTAGTAGCGAGTGACGGAGGTGTAATACTTGGTGTTGGGACGCACCAACAACTTGGCCGCAGGGCAATGTGGTTTCTTGGGCTCAGAAGTCCGAGGGATAAGAACGGTATTAGTTTCCAGTATGACGAAGCATCGCTTGTTGCCGGTTGGACAGTAGCGCATCATCCATCGGATCTTGCATACAAAGGTTTAAGGACCATATTTAGTCTTAAATCGCCCAAATCACCTGATAAGGTACACGTTCACGCAACCTTGATTAGAGATGGAAACGTGGCAGCAAGGCAGGTTGCTGAAAAAGCTGGCATGTTTCAAACTCACCGGTCTACTATGATGCCAATTACTCACAAGAGAGCTCGAGTCGCTGGTGTGAACGATGGCGTGATGTTATCCAGATCCATCTGGACACATTTCCGACGGTTTCAATAATGACAGTTGATTTATAGTTTTTAAGTGTGTACAATTGGTGGCAAGAGGTAGTGTAAGGTCTGCTTTGCTATGAAAGAAATTTCGTGCACGATAGCAAAGTATCTCATCTTAGGTAACTTCGGCGAACAACAATTTAACTCTATAAGGAGCAGTATCTGCCTATGGCGAAGACAGATCTTAAAAAGCGCCCTATGCGTATTTCGTTTACGAGTGACGACGACGCGTTAGCGCTTCCAAACTTAATTGAGCACCAGCTCAAATCATTTCAAAATTTTGTTCAGGAGGGTTTAGGCGAGATCTTTGCCGAAATTAACCCGATCGAAGATTACACCGGGCAAAAGCTCGAACTCCGTTTTAAACAATACGAATTTAGGCAACCTAAGATTTCAGAGCGTGAAGCTCGCGAAAATAATATCAGCTTTGATGCACCGCTTTACGTCACCATTGAACTGACCAACAAGGTAACTGGCGAGGTAAAAGAGCAAGAAATTTACATGGGCGATTACCCATGGATGACCGAGCGCGGCACTTTTGTGATTAACGGTGCAGAACGGGTTGTTGTTAGTCAGTTGATACGCTCACCGGGCGTATTTTTTACTGCTGAGGGTACTGGTGACAAAAATCATTACGGTGCAAAGCTTATACCAGGTCGTGGCGCCTGGCTCGAATTTGAAACGGCTGCCAACGGCGCCATATATGTCAAGATTGACCGTAAGCGCAAAATTCCTGTCACTACACTGCTTCGAGCGCTTGGGAACGGGACAAATGCCCAGCTGACTGAATTGTTCAAAGATGTTGATACTGGTGAGCTGAAGCACATTGAGGCTACTATTGAGAAAGATCCAAGCAAGGGTACAAATGATGCTCTAATTGAGGTCTACCGCCGTATTCGCCCCGGTGACCTTGCAACGGTAGATAACGCTCGCGGTTTGATTGAAAACACCTTCTTTAACTTCAAGCGCTTTGATTTGAGCCGTGTTGGCCGATACAAGATGAACAAGCGCCTTGGGTTAGACGTCGCAAATACCGCTAAAAATCGTGTACTGCGTGTTGATGATCTTATTGCCATCATTTCAGAGATTATTCGTCTAAATAATACACAAGAACCAGCAGATGATATTGATTCTCTTGCCAACCGCCGCGTAAAGCTTGTTGGTGAGCTCGTACAGCGCCAATTCCGCATCGGCTTGCTCCGAATGGAACGCAATGCCAAAGACAGAATGTCTATGAGTGAAATTGAAACAGTCACGCCAGCACAGCTCATTAACGCTCGACCGATTGTCGCAGCAGTTCGTGAGTTCTTTGCAAGCTCGCAGCTTTCTCAGTTTATGGATCAAACCAACCCGCTTTCAGAACTCGCTCACAAACGACGCCTGAGTTCAATGGGTCCTGGTGGTCTTTCTCGAGAACGTGCCGGCTTTGAAGTTCGTGATGCACACGCTACTCACTATGGTCGTCTGTGTACGGTAGAAACTCCAGAAGGTGCCAACATTGGTTTGGTGCTCAATTTGGGTTCGCATGCTCGCGTAAACGACTACGGCTTCATTGAATCACCGTACCGAGTGGTAAAAAATGGCAAAGTTACCAAAGAAATTGTGTACCTTGATGCTGATGAAGAAAAAGAAGCGGTCATCGCTTCTGCTGGTATGGAGCTTGCAAAAGACGGTTCATTTGTAGATGCGCGTGTATCGGCCCGTGTGAAGTTACAGGCTGAAGAAGTTGACGCTGAACTTGTTACACACATGGATGCCGCACGTAACCAAATTCTCGGTTCAACGGCATCATTAATTCCATTTGCAGAAAAAGACGCGGTGGGTCGTGCGCTTATTGCCTCGAACCAGCAGAAACAAGCAGTACCGCTGATTAAAACAGAATCGCCAATTGTTGGTACTGGTATGGAATCAGTAGTGGCTGCAAACAGTGGCCAGGTTATATACGCTGATGGAGCCGGTACTGTTACTAAAGCTGATGGTAGTGAAGTCGTTGTCAAATACGCTAAAGAGACAAAAAAATACCAGTTGCAACATTTCGTGCGCACGAACGAAGGTTCGAGCATGAACCAAAAAGTCGCTGTTTCAACAGGCGATAGCGTGAAGGCAGGCGACATTCTGATTGAGGGTATGAGTATTGATAGTGGCGAGCTTGCGCTGGGTAAAGATTTGCTCGTAGCCTTCATGCCATGGAGTGGTTATAACTTCGAAGATTCAATCGTTATTTCTAGAAGGCTGGTAGAAGATGACGACCTCACGAGCATCCACATCACCGATTACATGGTTGAGGTGCGAGAAACCAAGCTCGGGCCTGAAATTGTAACTCGTGATATTCCAAACGTTTCTGAAGAAAGTCTTCGTCATCTCGACGAAAATGGTATCGTTACCATCGGAGCCGAAGTGAAAGCGGGTGATATATTAGTAGGTAAAATTACACCTAAGGGCGAGCAAGAACTTTCGAGCGAAGAGCGTTTGCTTCGCGCCATCTTTGGTGAAAAAGCAAAAGATGTTCGTGATACCTCTCAGCGTATGAGTAATGGTAAACACGGTAAAGTGGTAGGCGTAAAAATATTCTCACGCGAAAATGGCCACGATCTTAAAGCCGGCGTACTGATGCAAATTCAAGTGTTCGTTGCCCAAATGCGTAAGATCTCAGTTGGCGATAAGCTTGCGGGACGTCACGGAAACAAGGGTGTTATTGCCCGAATCGTACCCCAAGAAGACATGCCATTTACCGAAGATGGTCGTCCCATTGATGTGCTTCTTAATCCACTTGGTGTGCCAAGTCGTATGAACATTGGCCAGCTGTTTGAGACACACATCGGTATGGCCGCTCAAATGCTTGGCTATAAGGTGACAACGCCAGCCTTTAACGGTATCGATATCGACACCATTAAAGCTGAGCTTAAAAAAGCAGGTCTACCTGAGGATGGTAAGCAGCAACTCATTGACGGCCGCACAGGTGAGTATTTTAAAGAACGAGTGACAGTCGGTGTGATGCATATTATTAAGCTCCACCACATGGTAGCTGATAAGATCCACGCTCGTTCAATTGGGCCGTACACAATGGTGACTCAGCAACCACTTGGCGGTAAGGCGCAAAATGGTGGTCAGCGTTTCGGCGAGATGGAAGTATGGGCACTAGAAGCTTATGGTGCCGCTCACACACTGCAGGAAATGCTCACACTCAAATCTGATGATGTGTACGGGCGTTCAAAAGCCTACGAGAGCATTATTAAACAAGAGCCAATCGTAGGACCTAAGATTCCAGAAAGCTTTAATGTGTTAGTGAAAGAGTTGCAAGGCCTTGGTCTCAAAGTAGATTTGATTAATCAAAATGGCCATATCGAAGAAGTTGATGCAGAAGAGGTACTCTCAGCAACGATTGCTGAAGAAGCAAAGCAATTACCAACGGTACAACCAGAAGAAACCCCAATGGATGTAACGGAAGAGATGGTTGCCAGCGAATTTGAGATACTCGATGACACGGGGGTTTCTGATGTTGCCACGGACGATATACCGGCAGATGATCAAACAGATGTAGTAGAAGAGGAGGCAGCATAATGAATCATTCACACAGTGGGATTAACATGACTGATTTTGATGCAGTACGGCTCATTGTTGCCAGCCCAAGCGATATTTTGGATTGGAGTTATGGCGAAGTTACAAAGCCTGAAACTATTAATTACCGAACTCAAAAACCTGAGCGTGACGGGTTGTTCTGTGAGCGTATTTTTGGCCCGGTCAAAGACATCAATCCACATGATGCAAAATACAAAGGCGTTCGTTCGCGCGAAGCTGCCGTTGATAAAAAGGGCGAGCTTGTAACACGTTCAATTGTACGACGTGAACGCATGGGTCACATTACACTTGCCGCTCCAGTGGCACATATCTGGTTCTTGCGTGGCACACCAAGCCCTATTGGTTTGTTGCTCGGCATTACGGTGAAAAATCTTGAACGTATTGTCTACTTTGCCTCATATGCCATTATTTCAGTAGACACAGACAAGAAAGAGCAACTACTAAAAGATGCCGAAGCTGAGCTTGAAGCTGCAAAGGCTGCGATCAAAGCTCGATATGAAAAAGAAGCTGAGGCCGAAGGTGCAGACATAAAGGCACTTGCAGAGGCTCACTCGAAGGAACTAGACGATGTAAACGCTGAATATCTTGAGAAAAAACAGCAGCTTGATTCGTTAGTGAAGTGCGGGCTGATTTCTGAAACTGATTATCGTAATTTGCCAGAAGCCTATCAAGCTATTACAAAAGTCGGCATGGGTGGCAGTGCAATTAAAGAGCTGCTAGATGAAATTAAGCTCGAAAGTTTGATAGCAGAACTCAGCGAAGAAGTAGAGACTGCCAAAGGCCAGCGCAAGAAGAAGCTCATGAAACGTCTAAAGGTGCTTGAGAGCATGCAACAGGCTGGTATCGAACCAGGTAGCATGTGTGTTAGTGTGCTTCCGGTGATTCCTCCGGACCTACGCCCTATGGTGCAGTTAACTGGTGGTCGTTTTGCGACTTCCGATATGAATGATTTGTATCGAAGGGTTATTAACCGTAACAACCGCTTGAAAAAATTGGTAAACTTGAACGCACCCGAAGTGATTCGTCGCAATGAGCAGCGTATGCTACAAGAGGCTGTCGATGCTCTGATTGACAACTCGGCAGCTCGTTCAGGACGTGCCGTGAGCGCAACTGGTGGCCGACGCCGCCTGAAGTCACTCAGCGATATGCTAAAAGGTAAACATGGCCGATTCCGCCAAAACTTGCTCGGTAAACGTGTTGATTATTCAGGCCGTTCAGTTATTGTGGCTGGTCCTGAGCTTCAGATTAACCAGTGTGGTTTACCAAAACTTATGGCACTCGAGCTCTTTAAACCATTTGTTATAGGTTGGCTCATGCAACATGAGTATGCTCATAACATTAAAAACGCGACTCGTTTGATTGAAGCAAACGAAAGCGTAATCTGGGACGCGCTTGACGAAGTTATTCAAGATAAGTTCGTACTCCTAAACCGTGCACCTACGCTTCACCGTCTTTCAATTTTGGCGTTTCAGCCAACGTTGATCGAAGGTAAGGCAATTCAGCTACATCCTCTCGTATGTAAAGGGTTCAACGCTGACTTTGATGGTGACCAAATGGCAGTTCACTTGCCGCTTTCTAAGGCTGCTCAAGAAGAAGCCCGCGAGCTTATGCAGGCAAGTGCAAACTTGCTCAAGCCTGCTGATGGCTCACCAATCCTACACATTGAACAGGATATCGTACTTGGTTGTTACTACCTTACGTATAACAAAGCTGACGTAACAGATACGAGCAAGCCGGTAGTACTAAGCAATCTCGATGAGGCTATTTTGGCTCTTGAAGCTGATAAGGTGAAGCTCCAGACCGCAATAACGACGTACTTTAGGGGCGTAAAGCGTACAACGACTGTTGGTCGACTACTTTTCAATTCAATCTTCCCTGAAGATTTTCCATACCAAGATGAAGTCATGACAAAAAAGCAGTTGGTACAAGTGATGGGCCGCGTCTATAGTGCGTACGGGAGCGAAAAAACAGCTGAAATTGCAGATGAATTAAAACGTCTTGGCTTCAGTTATGCAACATTCGCCGGTATTTCAACAGGTATGGACGATTACATCGATCTAGAAGGGCTTGATGCACTTATCGCCGAAGGCGAAAACAAGGCTTCTGCGATATCTGATCAGTATGAACAAGGTCTGATTTCAGAAGACGAGCGGTATCGCCTCACAGTAAATACCTGGCGTGAAGTAGATGAAAAAGCACAGGCTGCTTTAGTTGAAGCCTATAACGGTGTTGATACTGGTATTAGTATTGCCATGATCTCAGGCGCACGTGGTAGCACCTCTCAGATCAAACAAGTGTCTGGTATGAAAGGCCTTGTGGTGGATGCTGTTGGTCGCGAAGTGGAGCTGCCAATTCGAAGCAACTACAAGAAGGGTCTTACACCTATTGAATACTTCGTTGATACGCGTGGTTCTCGAAAAGGTTTGATTGATACCGCCCTTCGAACGGCTGATTCAGGGTATCTTACCCGCCGTATGGTAGATGTTGCGCAAGATGTATTTACGGTTGAAGAAGATTGTGAAGATACTGGCTTCACGGTGTATCGTGACGAAACAGAAGGTATAGGCATGCAGCTTGGTAACCGTGTTGCTGGCCGTTATGCCGCTAAAGCCATTAAAATTGATGGTAAAACAATCGTAAAAGCCGGTGAACTGATTGGCGAAGATGTTATTAATGTCATCAACAACAGTGATCTTTCAGAAGTAACTATCCGTAGCGTACTGTCTGCTGCCAACCTTCGAGGCATTAGCCCAAAGAGTTACGGTATTGACAAGGCAAATGGTGAGCTCGTAAAGGCATTCCAGCCTGTGGGTGTTATTGCAGCACAGTCTGTTGGTGAGCCGGGAACGCAGCTCACGATGCGTACCAAGCACACCGCTGGTGCAGCAAGTGCAGATGACGTGACGCAAGGTTTGCCTCGTGTAGAAGAGCTACTCGAAGCACGCACACCAAAGAGCCAGGCCTTTATGACAGAGATCGAAGGTAACGTCTCTGTTTGGGAAGAGGGCAATCATTACGTGGTACAAATCACGCCGACCGAAGCTCGTGTGGAGGAGCTGAAGCTTGAAAAGCGCAAGCCTGCATTGAAAACTGGTCAAGACGTGCTCGCTGGTGATGTGGTAGCAAGTGAGGCGAAGGGTGAAAATCCACTCACAGCCCCATTCGATGCAGTAGTAGATTATCATGATGGCAAGGTAGTGCTCACAGCTCATGGCTCAGCACCAGTCAAGTACGAAATCCCAGGCTTTAGAACACTCACCGTAAGTGATGGAGATGTTGTAAAGAAGGGTGATCGGCTTACAAATGGTTCGCTGAACCTGCACGATCTGATGCGATTAAAGGGTGTTGAAGAAACACAGCGCTACATTATCAATGAAATTCAAAGCATGTTTGCCCAGCAGGGTGTGGCACTCGCAGACCAACATCTTGAGATCATTGTTCGCCAGATGTTCTCACGCGTTCAAATTGAAGATAGCGGCGACAGCCTGTTTGTAACTGGTGATATCGTCAGCAAGGCTTCAGTGGTGGAAGAAAACGCCAAGCTTACGGCAGAAGGCAAACAGCCAATTGAATATACGCAGTTGCTTCTTGGTATTGCCAAAGTATCAACATGGTCTGATAGCTTCCTTTCTGCTGCTTCGTTCCAAGACACGACCCGCGTCTTGATTAACGCTGCTACCAGTGGTCGGGTTGACGATCTTTACGGATTGAAAGAAAACGTAATTATTGGTCGTAAGATCCCAGTTGGAACTGGTGTGAAGAAACCGATAGAAACAGAGGTTGCATAAGTATGGCGTATCTGTTAAAATCAAACCCTATGCAAAAGCAAAGTGAGGCCAAATAATGCCTACCATTAATCAACTCGTTAGAAAGCCTCGAAAGAGCGCTGGTAAAAAGGTGAAGACCGCTGCTCTTCGTAAGGTGACGAACTCACTCAAAACTAAAAGTTATGAAAAAGCAGCTCCTTTCAAACGCGGCGTTTGTATTAAAGTAACTACTAAAACGCCCCGTAAGCCAAACTCAGCACTTCGTAAAGTAGCTCGTGTACGTCTTACAAACGGTCACGAAGTATGGGCTTACATTGGTGGTGAGGGCCACAACCTTCAAGAGCACGCCGTAGTGCTGGTTCGCGGTGGACGTGTACCTGATCTTCCGGGTGTTCGATACCACATTGTTCGTGGTAACTTAGATCTTCAGGGCGTATCTGATAGAAAACAAGGCCGCAGCAAGTACGGTACCAAGAAGGAGAGCAAATAATGCCGAGAAAAAAGACCAAGTCTCTACAGGTGAGCCCTAATCCAGACCGTAAGTACAATTCAGTGTTAGTACAGCGTTTAATCAACAAATCTATGGTTGATGGTAAAAAGGCTTCAGCTGAAAAAGCTGTGTACATGGCCATGGAAGACGCTGCCAAAAAGCTCAAGGTTGAAGATCCACTTCAGGCACTGGAAGAATCTTTCAAAAACGTATTCCCATCAGTTGAAGTAAAGGGCCGTCGCGTAGGGGGCGCAAACTATCAAGTACCGTTCCCTGTTGAAGGTCACCGCAAAACTCACCTTGGCATGATGTGGTTTGTTGCTGCTGCTCGTGCTCGAAAAGGGATGCCGTACTGGAAGCGTGTTTCAGCCGAGATTGTGGATGCTCATAACAATGCTGGCGCAGCGGTTAAGAAAAAAGAAGACACCCACAAGATGGCGGAAGCCAACCGTGCCTTCGCCCATTTCGCGAGATTCTAATATGATCAATGGGCCCCTATTGCAAAGCGAGGACTTCCCAGTGTATATAAGGGGTGATAAAGATTTTGAACGAGCTGAGTTGGTTGCACATCAAGTAATAAGTGCTGAGCTCGATAGACGGCCCTTAATAGGCTCAATTCGACGTTATTTGGCACACAGAGCATTTGAAGGTACTTTCATAATTTGTGAAGGTATAAATATTGATGAAACGGTAGAGAGTTATGTGCCGCCTTCAGATTACAATGTGGCACGACGGACGCTTGAGGAAATTACATTAAGAAATAAATATAGTGCAGGAGAATAAATGGCGACAGCAAAGTTAGATTTAGCAAAATTACGTAACATTGGTATTATCGCGCACATTGATGCGGGTAAAACAACCACCACCGAAGGTATTTTGTACCGAACCGGTATTAACCACAAGATTGGTACGGTTCGTGGTGACGATGGTGGTGCAACAACCGACTGGATGGAACAAGAAAAGGAGCGTGGTATCACCATTACCTCAGCTGCTGTCACCTGCTTCTGGAAGGAGCACCAGATCAACATTATCGATACGCCTGGGCACATCGACTTCACGGTTGAGGTTGAACGTTCGCTTCGTGTGCTCGACGGCGCTGTTACTATCTTCGATGGCAAAATGGGTGTTGAATCGCAGTCTGAAACGGTTTGGCGTCAGGCTGATAAGTATGGGGTACCTCGTATCTGCTTTATCAATAAGATTAACCAAACTGGTGGTGACTTCTGGAAGTCCCTTGAAACTATCCATGCTCGACTTTCTAAAAAAGCGTATGCTGTACACATTCCTATTGGCTTTGAGCAAAGCATCAATGGTGTTGTTGATCTGCTTTCAATGAAGGCCTATACCTATACTGATTTCCATGATAAGGCGTTGGTTGAAGGTGAGATTCCTGAAGATCTGAAAGAAAAAGCTCAAAACGCTCGATCATTGCTTATCGAAGCTGCTGTTGAACACGACGACGACTTGATGATGAAGTTCCTTGAAGAAGGCGAAGAAGCAATTACGAATGATGAATTCCGTGCCGCTCTTCGAAAAGGCGTGCTCTCAGGCGAAATGTTCTTAGTGTCAGGTGGTGATGGTCGTGGTGTTATTGTAGAAAAATTACTTGATATTATGACTGAATTCCTGCCAAGCCCGATTGATCGTGGCTCGGTATGGGGGACGCATCCAAAATCTGGGGATGAAATTGAACGTAAGCCTTCAAACGAAGAACCTTTTGCAGGTCTCGCTTTCAAAATCGCGACGGACCCATTTATGGGTAAACTCTGCTTTTTCCGTGTCTACTCTGGTGTTATAACTGCTGGCTCATACGTATACAACAGCTCAACAGGCGAAAAAGAACGCGTTGGTCGTATTGTACGTATGCATGCTGATAAGCGCGAAGACGTTACCGAAGTTGAAGCAGGCGATATCGCAGCCATTGTTGGTCTCAAGGGTGCTACAACCGGTAATACGCTTTGCGATGTAAACAACACCATCATGCTAGAGAGCATTGATTTTCCAGAGCCTCCTGTTTCAATTGCGATTGAACCGAAAACGAAGGCTGATCAAGAAAAAATGGCACTTGCCTTGCAGCGACTGGCTGAAGAAGATCCAACCTTCCGTGTGCACACTGACGAAGAAACTGCACAAACCATTATTTCAGGCATGGGTGAGCTGCACCTCGAGATTATTGTAGATCGCATGAAGCGTGAGTTCTCGGTTGAAGCCAATATTGGTCAACCACAGGTTGCTTACCGTGAAACCATCAAAAAAGAAGTTGAGATTCAAGGCAAGTTTATTAAACAATCTGGTGGACGTGGTCAGTACGGTGACGTATGGCTACGTCTTAAGCCGCAGGAGCCAGGCAAAGGATTTGAGTTCATCAACTCCATTAAAGGCGGTGTGGTTCCACAAGAATACATCAAGCCAGTTGAGGCCGGTATTAAAGAAGCAATGGGCAACGGCGTTATTGCCGGCTACCCAGTAGTAGATCTTTCCGCCGAGCTCTACGACGGTAGCTACCACGATGTTGACTCAAACGAAATGGCCTTTAAAATCGCTGGTAGCATGGCGCTTCAAGCCGGTGTAAAACAAGGCGCTCCAGTGTTGCTTGAACCTGTTATGAAGGTAGAAGTGGTTACTCCCGAAGAATTTATGGGTGACGTTATCGGCGATCTTAACTCACGCCGAGGTCGTGTCGAAAGCATGGAGGATCGCTCCAATGCGAAGGTGATTACTGCCTTTGTGCCACTAGCCGAAATGTTTGGCTACACAACTGATATTCGCTCGATGACGCAAGGTCGTGCAAGCTCGACTATGGAGCTTGATCACTACGAAGAAGTGCCACCAAACGTGGCTGAAGCGGTCATTGCAAAACGCGCAAAGTAGCATACTCTATGACTACCCCGCATGTGCTTTTCAGATACGAACTACCTGAGATTTGCCAAACAGGATGCCCGAGAGCTGCACAGTGTATGAGTGATCCTAGTTCAGAACGTTTCGTTGATATTGTTCAACGAGCATCGGAATTATCGACAGTTGGTGTAGCAAGATATTTAGTTTCTTTTTCTTGCAAGGGCCCAACCGTAACAACCAGTAAATTTTTTAGACGTCAAATGAACAGGTGTAATCTTGCGCAGTCCGCCATACGAAAGACGGTATCGCCAGAATAAAACACATAGTGCAATATTCGATAACAAATACTTGATAACAGAGTGTATTTTCGTTATACTTATATAGTATCTCGCGTGAGGGCATTGCTTGAGTGTAAACCCATGCAATATGGACCGCGTGACAATCAAATATAAGTTATAAATAAAGGAGTAACTCCACATGGCAGATTTTGATCGTTCAAAACCTCATGTAAACGTTGGTACCATGGGTCACGTTGACCACGGTAAAACAACACTAACTGCAGCTATTACAGCTGTGCTAGCTAAAAAGCTTCCAAGCGACGTAAACAAACCAATTGCGTACGATCAGATCGATAACGCACCAGAAGAAAAGCAACGTGGTATCACTATCGCTACTTCTCACCAAGAATATGAAACTGAAAAGCGTCACTACGCACACGTAGATATGCCTGGTCACGCCGACTACGTGAAGAACATGATCACCGGTGCTGCACAGGTTGACGGTGCTATTTTGGTAGTTTCAGCTGCTGATGGCCCTATGCCTCAAACTCGTGAGCACGTACTGCTTGCCAAACAAGTTGGTGTGCCAAAAATCGTTGTATTTCTTAACAAGATGGATCTTGCTGATCCTGAATTGGTTGAATTGGTTGAAGAAGATGTTCGTGATCTTCTTGCGAAGTACGAATTTGATCGTGACTGCCCAATTGTAAAGGGTTCTGCTACAAAAGCACTTGAAGGTTCTGCATCTGACGAAGACGCTGTTATGGAACTTGTAAAGGCTATGGATGATTACATTCCAGAACCAACTCGTGATCTTGATAAGCCATTCTTGATGCCTATCGAAGACGTGTTCTCAATCAATGGTCGTGGTACTGTTGATACGGGTCGTGTTGAAACCGGTACCGTGAGCGTAAACGACGAAGTTGAAATTGTTGGTATCCGAGACACTCAAAAATCAGTTGTAACTGGTATCGAAGCCTTCAAGAAATCACTTGATAAAGGTATGGCTGGTGATAACGCTGGTGTATTGCTTCGTGGTATTGAGCGCGATGACATTGAGCGCGGTCAAGTTTTGGCGAAGCCTGGTACGATCACTCCTCACACTGAGTTTGATGCCGAGGTATACGTTCTTACCAAAGAAGAAGGTGGGCGCCACACGCCATTCTTCAAGGGCTACAAACCACAGTTCTACTTCCGAACTACTGATGTAACCGGCGAAGTTGAACTTCCAGCAGATAAAGAAATGGTAATGCCTGGTGACACTGTAACCTTTAAGGTGAAGCTGCTCGCTCCAATTGCTATGGATGATGGTCTCCGATTCGCCATCCGCGAAGGCGGCCGCACTGTTGGTGCTGGTGTTGTTACAAAGATCACTAAATAACGGATCTTAAGTAACAAAAAAGAGGTGTTCATTACGAGCACCTCTTTTCATTCGTGTACATCTTAGCTAAGATTGAAGTATGCGAGAAAGTAAAGAACCCTGGCAAAGAAATGCAGCCGAGCGCGAAGCGGCTCGAAATAGGGTAGCTGATGAAATCGGAATGCAAGCTACATCTCGCTATGTGCCACCGGTAGGACCAGGCTCGAAGTCACTACCGCCAAATGGCAGTTGGCGCGATCCTGAAAACGTAGGCGTACGTGGTTTGATGTAACAGCCAACAACACTGAATGTGTTAATCATTTACAACTTGTGAATAGTTAAAAATTCCAGTGCGCAATATTAATGATTTTGTCTATGGACCGTGAAGGAATTGATAGATCAAAATATATTGTGCCACCACATCCAACACAAGTGCGTATTAGTGAACCATTCTGCTACGAAAGGGATATGGCCTGTGTGAGTTGTGGTGAGGGTGTCTATCCAGACCAGCTAGCACTCGATCAATCACCAATGTTTGTGACAAGCGGCAGCATCGTTCTGAAGCAGATCGTCGAAAACTCTGAAGTTGCTTGATCTATCTTATTAAATGTTATAAAATGACACTACAATATAAATTGTGGTGACTAAAAGTCCTCATTCAACTCTCATAGTTGGCTGATGATGTTACACCACTCCAAGTGAAAGGATTATTTCATGCCATCAATAGAAACACCATTAACAAATGCAAGTGGTGATGTAATGGCTGTAAGCGACGGACGCGTAGACAGTCCGATATACGATCCAAGGGGGAAAGACCTCAAAGGCTACCCGTTGCCTGTTGTTGTTGATCCAGGAATCGTAGCGGAAGTACCTGCGGGTTACGGCGATATCAAAATAGAAGGAGAAGCATAATGTCAGAATCAACACCAAAGCAAAAAATTCGTATTCGTCTAAAGGCATATGATCATAAAATTATAGATCAATCGGCTAAGCAGATTATCGACACCGCTCTCCGCACAGGCGCAACCATTAACGGCCCCATTCCACTGCCAACACGTAAAAGCAAGTATACGGTGGTAAAAAGTCCGCATGTCTACAAAAAAGGTATGGAACAGTTTGAAATGCGCGTCCACAAGCGCTTGATTGATATTCTTGAACCAACTCCAAAGACGGTAGATTCATTGATGAATCTTTCATTGCCTGCCGGCTGCGATGCCGAAATCAAAATGAACTAGTTCGTCTAAGATAAGGAAGAAGAAAAATGTCCTCTCCTGAATTCAAAGAATACCGCTTCAGCGACGTATCTGAACGACTCGTTGTGCCTGCAATCTGTAACGATCCGTATATGGGTCTACCAATTCCTGCTGAAGGGTCCTATTCGCATACAATTGTGGATGATGTACCTGATGTTGCAATCGCGTCGTCCAATGTTTCTAGCGGTTTTGTCGCTACAAATTGGCGGTACATGGAAAGGCAGCTCCCTGAAGATTGGTTGTTGCATCGTGAACATGTAGAAATTGTAGGTGATTTCTCGTATACAGAACCAGATGAGTTCGGTACGTCAGGTGAAATATATAAACTGTCTGATGCGATCCGAGGATCTATGAAAACAGCATTCGGCGTAACAATGTTTGATGTGGGCTGCGAAGGTGGCAAATCCAGTCCTATGAATGGGCTTTTTTCACGTAAACGATATGTCGAAGAGTTCCCATTTACGACTAATACTTCTGGCGCCCCTGTCAGCCCCTGGATATCTGTTTTGGACATCTACAAGCTTCGTTCATACGTTTGGAGCGAGGGTCCAGCACGAACATCGATAACAGGCGAAACCCTAACCCCAACATACAATCCACAAAAGCGCCCGCTGGCAGTATTTGCATCAGCAAAGATTGTATTCAATAATCCTGATATCATTCAAGTGTAAATTATAGTTGACACTACTGTTAGTTTTTTGGTACACTACTTTGGTAACTTTATGCCTAAGTACAACTTGGCACATCTGTAAGTCTTATTGAACAGATCAGAAACTGCAGATAGCCCAAGATTTTTATGTGCAAAATAGAGGCTCACAAGTAAAAATAAGGAACATATGAAGGCTTTACTCGGAACAAAATTAGGCATGACTCAAGTTCTCGCTGAGGACGGTACCCTTACGCCGGTAACTATTTTGCAAGTGGGCCCGTGTGTAGTAACGCAAGTAAAAACAACCGAAAAAGATGGCTACAACGCACTGCAAGTGGCACTTGACGGTGGCAAGAATATTTCAAAGTCAGTTAAAGGTCACGTGGCGAAAGCGGGTAAGGAATTTATGCCACGCATTATCCGAGAGTTTCGCGATATGACATTAGATGAGGAGCAAATGAAAGAGGGCTCCTCTTTTGATGTGTCTCAATTTGAAATTGGCGATAAGGTGAAGGTAACTGGCACGAGCAAGGGCAAAGGTTTTGCTGGCACCGTCAAACGCCACAATTTTAACACGAGCGCTGAAACGCACGGCGGCAACGGCATGGTTCGCAGACCAGGTTCAATTGGCTCAATGTACCCTCAGAAAGTGTTTAAAGGTAAGCGTATGGCAGGCCAAATGGGTCACGAGCGCGTAACGGTGTCTAACCTTACGGTTGCCTACATTGATGCAGAAAACAACTTGATGGGCGTTAAAGGTGCGGTGCCTGGACCTAAAAAGAGTAACGTAGTGGTGGTAGGAGCGTAATATGGCAGAAGCAAAGACAGTACAAAAAGCTCCAGCTAAATCAACAAGTGCTTCTAGCGCGGCTACATTACCAAAAGACGTCTTCAACGTTGAGGTGAACAATCATGAATTATTACAGCGTGCGTACCAAGCATATCTGGCGAACGGTCGAGAAAATTATGCGCAAGTAAAAACACGAGGACTCGTACGTGGTGGCGGCAAAAAGCCATGGCGCCAAAAAGGTACCGGCCGAGCTCGCTTTGGTTCAAGCCGAAACCCAATCTGGCGCGGCGGTGGTATCGTGTTTGGTCCAACTGGCAATGAAAATTACACGAAAACGATTCCAACCGCCCAAAAACGACAGGCGATCCGCCAAGCACTCAGCCTTGCTCATGCGGCGAAAAAGATACAGGTTATCACTGAATTTGCTACAAAAGACGGTAAAACAAAGACGGCGATTGCACAGCTTGAAAAATATAAAGCTGTTCGTAATACCCTGCTTGTTGTCGATACAAAAGATGAAGCACTTATCAGAGCGACCAATAATATCAGCAACCTGAAAGTAGTAACTGCCAAGTACCTTAATGTGTACGATATAATCAACGCTGATACAGTTTTGATAACAAAAAAATCAGTAGAAATTGTTAAACAATGGCTAGGGGGTCAAAAATGATAGACCTTAAACCACGTATGAGCGAGAAGGCATACCAGCAGAGCGTGTTAAATCAAACTTATGTGTTCACCGTGCCCACAACTGCCAATAAATATGAAATCAAAAAGACAGTTGAAGAAAAGTACGGCGTAGGCGTTGTTGATGTCAACGTAGTCGTTCAAAATGGCAAAAAGGCGCGTTCAATCCGCCTTGGTAATCGCAAGGCTCGCCCCATTGAAGGCAAGCGATCAGATGTTAAAAAGGCCTATGTTCGTTTGAAGGATGGTGATAGTATCAAAATCTTTGAAGAAGAAACAAAGGAGAAGAAGTAATGGCAGTGAAAGCATATAAACCTACTACTCCTGCACGCCGTGGAATGACTTCACAAGATACTTCAACTATCACTGCAAAAAAACCAATTAAATCGTTGACTGTTATCAAAAAGCGGGCAAATGGCCGTAATAATCGTGGTGTTATTACTGTTCGACATCGTGGTGGCGGCGCAAAGCGCTTTATCCGAATTGTAAATTTCTCTCAACTCGATATTAAAAAAGCCACTATCGAAGCCATTGAATACGATCCAAACCGTTCAGCACGGATTGCAAGAATTAAAGATGAAAACAACAAGTACCACTACGTTTTAGCCGGCTCAGGTATGCAGGTTGGTAAAACCATTTCAGTGGGTGAAAAATCTGCTATTGAACATGGCAATCGTTTGCCACTTAAAAACATTCCGGCTGGTACATTTGTACACTCTGTTGAGTTACAGCCTGGCCGAGGTGCTCAAATGGTTCGTTCGGCTGGTGCTAAAGCCCAGCTTACCGCCAAAGAGGGCGACAAGGCACTTCTTAAATTGCCGAGTGGTGAAGTAAGAACCGTGCACATTGATTGTATGGCTACCATTGGCAATATTGCGAACGAGCAGCACCAGAATATAAAAATCGGTTCTGCTGGACGCAAACGACACCTTGGCTTTCGGCCATCTGTTCGTGGTGT
>CAZUOL010000066.1:0-16430 GCA_964621845.1 uncultured Candidatus Saccharibacteria bacterium
CATACGAACTAATCAACAAACCTCCTGCAAGCCCATCCAAGCCGTCCGTAATATTGACCGCATTAGCCGTACCAATAACAACAAACATAATAAAGAGTGCGAGCAACAAAGGACCGAGCACAAGTTCACCATCAAATGGTATATGAATACTTGTATAACCCAGTTTTATAATAAACCAGTACGCCAACAACCCAGCAATGACCGCCATCAAGAGAAATTTGAGCCCTGAGTTTAGGCCTGCTTTACCCTTGCCATTACTCTTGAGGTTAATGATGTCATCAAGCAGTCCCAACGCGCCAGCGCACACCATTGCCGCAAGTGGCAAGTACGTTTGAGCACGATCTAAATTGAAGACAAGTGTTGTTACTACCAGCGCCACCAGACCAACAATCCCAGCCATCGTTGGTATATGACGCAAGTGCTTTTCATGATGTATTTTTGCAAATACTGACGCCTTCTCACCACTGATTGATTCTTGGCGCTGTCGCTTCCACCACTTATAACGGTACGCCGTGGTGGTATAGAGTGGCGTAAGCGCTAATGAGAGCAAGAATCCACCAAGTCCTAAGAGCAGCAGCGGGCGCAAATTTTCGATCACTTCCTGACTGGTCATCGGCAACTGCATCAAGCCCTCCTATTGTGGTGAAATATTGTAATAATCAATCAGCCAATTGCTGATGTCCGCGAATATTGGCGCTGCCGCTTCACTACCAGCATAGTCGGCTGCACCAAGCTTTGCATCATCAACACGTACCATTATGACATACCGTGGCTTGCTATCGCCACCATACCCAAGATAACTACCTATTGCGTTTTCGTTACTATACTTACCTGTACGTGGATCAATAATTTGTGAGGTACCGGTTTTGCCACCCACCCGGTAACCTGGCCGTACTTTGCTGGCAATCACTGGGGTTTCGTTCAATGCCGTTTGCGTCATTTTACGCAGCTGTGCTGAAGCAGACGATGAAATAATATGATCACGAAGCGGCTTTGGCGCCTCATTTGCAAGCCCATCTTGCTGCTTGGTGCCTTCGATTACATGCGGCTGATAGTAATTTCCCCCATTAATTGCCGCTGAGAACGCTGCAGCAGCTTGAATCATGGTTACGTTCATGCCCTGCCCAAACGCCATGTTGGCATAGCGGACATTGTTTCCTTGCACTGCCTTAGGGCCAAATATGGTACCGGGCACCTCACCTGCCTGCTCTATACCAGTGTTACTACCAAAACCAAATTTGCTTGTAAAGTAGTCATAGAGGCGTTGCCTGGCCTGTAAATTTATCTGGCCACCCCCCAACTGACTTAAGACATGTACGACACCCGTGTTCAGCGAGTATTTCAAGACATCAGTCATGGTTCGGGTGCCATTTACATCTTGGAGTATGTTTTCTATTTTTGCATCGTCAACCTGTACATACCCCCTGTTGTCGAAGGTGGAGTTTTGGTTGACAACCCCAGCATCAATACCGCTTACCATGGTCAGTGTTTTAATAACAGACCCTGCTTCGTACGGATCACTCACCACGCGGTTGCGAAATCGTTCGTAGGCATTATCCTTTACGGCATAGTACTTTGCTGGATTGTATTGTGGCACATTCGCCATCGCTCGTACCGCTCCGGTGTTAGGATCTATCACAACCACACTCCCTTTTGTTGCTCCAACCCGTTTGAGGCCAGCGGCTAACGCCTGCTCGGCTTTTTCTTGCACGTTACGGTCGATGCTCAAAACAATATCTTCACCGTTTTTGGGTGCTTTGGCAATATTGCTCTTGTCATCAGCGGTTAGAGGTACGCCACTCACATCAGTAATTGCTCTGAGCAACCCTGCCTTACCGGCAAGTCTGGCGTCTAACGCTCCTTCAACCCCATACTGCCCCCTGCCCTCATCATTCACAAACCCGAGTAACTGACCTGCGAGCGACCCCTCAGGATACACGCGCTGCAAGACAGCTGAGATATTGACTCCAACGAGCTTGTTTTTTTCATGAAACAGCTTGTCAATTTTCGCCTTCTCGATCCGTTTTGCAATGATACTGTAGCGTGTGTCTTTTGCACTCAAGGCTTTGTTCACCGCTTGCTGGTCTAAACCTAGGGTAGAGGCGATATATTGACTTGTTGCTTCAGCATCCTTTACAACCGTAGGGTCAGCGTAAAGTGTGTACACGTTTTGGTTCAATACTGCCGGAACAACCTTATCGCCATCACGGAAGTAGATGACCCCACGCGTGGCTGGAATCTCAAACTTTTTCTGATGCTCAATCGCCGCCAACTGCTCATAGTGACCGTGCCGAATAATCTGTAGATAAAAAAGCCGGCCCACCAGCACTAGCCCAATGATAAATATAATGACCCTTAAGGAGCCGACTCTTGAGCGATACTCCTTTGGCTGCTTCTGCGCCAGCTTTTGCCCTCTTTCTGGTGAACCTTTCTGGCGCTGCGAGTAATTATTCATAGTTACTATTGTAATCCTAAACGCCTTTCAACCGACCACATTCCTATTCGGGTGAAAAGCGTTCAACACGTTTAGTACTACCGTATGGTTTCTACTGAAGCTGGTGCACTCATTGTTCGTGCAACCGTGCTATTCTTGACGGTATCAAGTGCACCAAGACGCGCCGCCTCAACTTCGAGTTGAGATTTTTCATCGAGCAAAGCCGCCTTTTTTGTTTCAAGATCGTTGATAGGGTACGTGTAGGCGTTGGTTTTGTTTATCTGTGCAAGATACATTAACCCCATAACAGACAGCAACAACACGATGATGACGGTGTGTGCAACGGGGCCAAACTGCTTACCATCAAGTGTGTGCTGAATAATGTTTTGATTGCGCTTAAATTGTGCCTGCTGCGATGAACGCGAAAGCATGAATGTGGTGGTACTAGACATGTGTGACCTTTTTGTTTTTAGTGTTTATCTTCTTTTGTATGTATGTTCCGTGGTGCTCACTCACCTGCTTTTTTGCAGGCTGAGTGAGCTGCTACGATAAAAGTTAGCCTACGCGAACTTTTACTTTGTATGCACGGGAGTTCGTTCGTACCTGAATTGGCATGAGCTACTCCTTTCGTTTTATGTGTTTATTTTGATGGCGGCTCGGAGTTTTGCACTACGAGCACGTCGGTTTAAAACATCTTCGTTGCTGCCGGATAGAGGTTTTTTGGTAATAATCTTTAGCCGGGCTTCATAGCCGCTTTCGGCCTCTGCCTTAAAGAACTGTTGTACCAACTGGTCGTCTAAGCTATGAAAGCTAATAACGGCAAGGCGTCCACCGGGCCGCAAGAGTTCTAAAACTTCCGGCAAGGCGTGTTCGAGCTGACGCAGTTCGTCATTTACCGCTATCCTCAGTGCTTGAAAGGTACGAGTCGCTGGGTGTATTTTCCCTCTACGACCAATGGTTTTCTCGATAAGCTCAGCAAGTTGCGCTGTGGTTTCAAACGGTCGGTTTGCTACCATTACTTGCGCTATTTTGCGTGCATGTGGTTCTTGGCCATACTGCCTCAACAGCTGGGCCAATTCTTCGATACCGAGACTATCAATGAGCTCTTTGGCAGTTGTGCCAACTGATTGATCCATACGCATATCGAGTGGTCCATTGTGTTGAAATGAGAACCCACGCTCTGGCTTGTCAAGGTGTGGTGACGACACGCCCAAGTCCATCAAAATCAAATCAAATTGCTCCCCTTTTTTTCTTAAATCCCGAACGGCACTCAGATAATCGCTCCAGATAATCTGTGCCCCCTGTTTTTTTAGAAAATCAAGCGCGTCTACAGCGTTCTGATCTCTGTCAACGAGTGTCAGAAGATCAGCACTGCCAACGTGCTGTAATACTGCAGCTGCGTGACCGCCGTAGCCAGCCGTTAAATCAAGGTAGGTTTCACCTTTTTTGGGCTGCAATACGTCAATCACCGCATTGAGTAATACGGGTATATGTGAGTTGTTGTGGTGGATTGTGCTATTGACCATAGACTAAGCTTACCAAAGTCTATGGTTCGAGGTCACCTACCCTCACAGCCAGCGTTTTGTTTTTACCTTTTTATAGAAGGTTAACTGTTTTTGTTTTTGTATGTCACGTTATCTACTTGCAGATGTAACGTGAAGAGCTAATGATTGTTTTTCAGGCAACTTAGAAAGTTACTCTAAAATCATTAGCAAGAGAGACTTATGTGAGGTGGAGTTTTTTGGGAGGTTTTTATAGAAAGAACCAAAGTAATTTAAGGCTTACTTTCATCTCCTTGCTGGTTGCGAGGTAGCTGACCTCGAGCATCATTTGTTAAGGTATGTTAAGGTACATTACATCTCAGCACTACCGATAGAACAGATACGCCAATAGGCACCTGCTCGCACCGCTACCACTTCACGCTCAATCTGAGCATAATCCAGTAAGTGCTGTTCCAGTGTGAAGCGACCCTGCTTAAGATCAAGTTCACTCTCGATCTTGCCCATCCGAAGCCGCACATTTTTATCAGCCGTAGCCTCATCTAAAATGTCGCCTCGCAGGGCGGGTTCTACGCTTTGATCCCAAGTATCTTTACTATAAAGGTGCAGATACTGGCCAAAACCGCGTGTTACCACTACTCCACTCGCAAATTCTGCACGAAGTTCCGCTGGTATGGTTAACCGACGCTTGTCATCGAGCTTTCGCTGGAAGTAGTCTACACTGGCCATAGATGTTGGATTCTCCCTTCTCCTCATCCTGAATTATTTATTTTCAGGATCCGGATAGTAAAGCGAATCCTTTTGTTAATGTTTTTATTTGTGGCTGAGTAGTCTTTTCTGATCTACCCACTTTTACCCACTGCAAGTAGTTTACAACCCACCACTACCCACATGCAAGTACTTTTTACTCAAAATAGAAGAAAAATGAGCCAAAACATGGCTCACTCCCCCACTTTTCCACACTTTGGTGGATAAATTACTGTCTTCCAATCCTATTGATGAAACGGGCGTACCATTTGGCAGATTCACGCACTTTGCGCTGCTGAGTTTTATAATTCACCTCAATTAAGCCAAACCGCGGCCAAAAACCTTCAGCCCATTCAAAGTTATCGAGCAAACTCCAGTGGATATAGCCTTGCATCTTAACCCCATTATGCTGGGCTCGATCAATTGAACGTATACTTTCTTCTATCCACCATTTTCTGTAGGTGTCATTCTTATCGGCCGTACCGCTTTCGGTAATGATGATGGGCAGCTTGAAGCGGCGCCACAAGCGTTCTAGAAGCAGCTGCAGCTTTTCGGGTTGCATATCCCACCCTAAATCATTGAGCTTTCTATTTGGGTTTTTTATTTTTACGCCGCGAAACTCTTGAGCAAAGTAATAATTAAGACCCAGAAAATCCTGTTGCCGCCTTACGCGCCGAATAAACCATTCGTTGCCATACCGATGACCCACCCAAGCAGACAGCTTAGAAAATGCCGAGCTGTCACCCGCATACACATAGGCACAGTTATGCGCCAGCCCAACAACAGCCTCTGGGTGAGCTCGTTTAATCTGCTTGTAAGCACTTCGATGCGCATGAGCCAAATTGAGCAGCACTTTCAGTGTTGTGATCGGCGCGTGCTGTTGTGGTGGCCAGCGCCGATGCCAATAGCTTTCGGTAGCATATATCGTCGGTTCATTTATGGTAATAACATACCCCGTAAACAGTTCTGGCGCGTGCTCAAGCAAATATGCAACATAGCGCACAAAATACTTCACGTTCGCCCGTTTTTCAAAACCACCTTTTCTGCCAGCCATACCGGCATCGTCCAATGCCACAGTGTCAAGATAGGCTCGAGCCCTGCCGCCTTCATTTTTGCAAAATAGGTGCGGTAGTGCTCGAGCGCGCCCAGATCAAACCTCCCCTCTTCAGGTTCAATGCGCGACCATTCAATACCCGAACGCATCGCATTTAAGTTCAGCTGCTTGGCGAAGGCGAAATCGTGCTCGTACTTGTTGAAGTGATTTGCAGCATGACCCGAAACGTAGTTTGCTGGGTTCGTTGCCTCTTTTTCAATCTGCTTCCAATTCGCCAAATGGCCATACACATAAGACGCCTGTGCTGCTTTTACGCGAGCAGTCTCCAACTCCCAGACACTCCATTGATTATGGTTGCCCCCCTCAACTTGATGAGTCGAGACGCTTGCCCCCCATAAAAAATCCTTCGGAAAGTGATACTGTTTATCTTTTTGCATCACCCCAATTGTACTACAGTAAGCTCTTCTTTTTTTGCCATATGGTGCGTACACGCTTCATTACCAAGGTTGAAAGTACATACCCCACTGGCGGCACCAGTGCATTCACAAATGGTTCACTATTTTGAATGATTATCAAGTAGCAAACCACCACAATATATGTGAGCGCAGCAATGCTCAATCTTCTGGTCAGGCTTGTTTCCCACGCCTTATCAAGCTCAACTCTTTTGTTGCGCTCTTCGATCTTTGTAATTCGTTCTTTAATTGAGTTGGTCATATTTTTATCGTATCACAGGATATCATTTGTTTTAGGCAATTGCTTTTTATCTATATTAGTGTTATAATTATGATATGAATCGTAGTGAGTTAGCTGATACAGGCTTTAATATCGGAGATACCGTCCGTTGGCGAAACCCAAACTTTGAAACGTTAAGTGAAAGCAATGCACAACTTGTATTGGCAACAAGTTCCAATGAGGCCAAATGCGCCACTTTGGCTATCCTTGATAAGATTGGGCCGTCTGACAACGAACAGCTCAGAACCGCTATTTTGGACACCTGCGCTGCAAGCAGTGTTGATTATACCCCAGAGTTTTCGCAGCCTTATTTCAGTGAAGTTTGTAAACAGCTCAATAAACTCGGGATCGTTAACATCACTCCTGGCGATCGAGCAAAGGGCACAAAAAACATCTTTAGCGTTAACCATCTGGGTGGTCAACTGATACTGCCTTGGGAAGGGCACCTTATTTCATGGGCAACACGGAATTGCCTGAATTTAAAATCAGTTTTCGGAGAACCACGCGCCACGAAACCAGGTGAAATTCCGGGGGCAACCGCCCAAATTGCCGTGCTCGCCCTTCTCTCGAGTGGCAAAAAGGATGAAAAAGCAGTAAAAGAATTCATCCGTACCGAAATTTGCCACCCCGAAACAAATGAAGGAGTTTTCTACAAACTATGTAAAAAGCTGACGAATCATCCTTTTATTGAGCTGAACGATGGTGGGGTTGGTATCTCAGAACGTTATAAGGCAGTTGTGGATGAGCTGCTACAGATATACCAAGGCATGATCACGCTCGACCCCGCATTTATCCGCAAAGGCCATGATCTCATATCGGCAATTGCAGATGACCCAACTCATATTGCCATGCTCTTAAAGCGAACAGAAAAAAGCTCAACGAAGGCACAAGACAAACCGGCCGACTACCAAGAATTTGTGCCACCGCTTTTAGCACGTATTGCTGCCTCCGGCGGCGCGATTGCAATGTCTTCAATTGATCGTTCGGCCTTCCCTGAGTTAAGTGCCAGCCAGCTACAGAAATTACGCCGAACCATACGCGTAGGAGGCCTCCCTGGTGTTCAGATAATTATCACCGAACCTCCAATTGGACACAACTCGACTGCTCATATCAAAGTTGTCGCTCAAATAACAAATGATTTCTAATGAATATTAGGCTCTCGACCTTCTTGCAATCAAAACTATCTCGAGTAGATTAATCAATGAAAGATAGAGCGGGAACAGTATCACCGCGTAGCTGAAATCAGCCCCTGCAACAATACTTAAAAGAGGTGCAATCACACCACCCCAATAAAACAAGGGTGTCTCACTCGTTGGCTGACGCCATGTTTTTTCAAGCGTCGGCCACATAGAAACAAAATCAGCGATGACTGTTAAGTGCAGTGCAAGCAGTGCGTTCCTTGTTGTCGCCCAAACAACCAAATCAAACGCCAAAAGTGTGTAACAAAGCTTGTCGCTTTTTGATAAACCGCCAACGCCATACTTCAGCGCCAGCCCAAGCAATAGCGCCGATGATACAAACTCAGCCAGAGTCACGACGAGCGTGTACCCCGATCCAAGATTGTGTTGTTGAATGAGCGCAAACAGAAGCAAAATAAAAAACATCAGCCGCGCAGCACGCGCTGGCTTCGCTCGACCGGCCACAATATCAAACATGTATGGAATCGTGGTGCCCATGATGATCAAAAAAGATGTGATCGCGAACAGTTGCTGATTCATGCGCTACCTGACCAGGTGCTGTTGGCGAGCTTTGTTGGCCCATTCATCGGCTAACTCGTTGCCATCATGCCCCACATGAGCTTTTACCCAAATGAGTGTGGCATGTGACTGCTTGTACAGGGCGCACACTTCTTTCACTAAATCGAGGTTTTTAATTTCGCCGCCCTTTTTACGCCAGCCATTGGCCTCCCAGACAATCGACCATTTTGTAATCACGTTAATCCAAAACTCACTATCGGTGTAAATTTCACAGGGCTCCCCTGCTGCATGCTCCAGGGCTGCAATTAATGCCTGGCATTCCATCCTGATGTTAGTTGAATTGTTATCAAAACCGAGCCGTACAGGCTGAGCATTTTGAATAACTGCAAAGCCTCCCGGCCCTGGGTTCGGGCTACAGCTGCCATCGGTATGATATATATGCATTGTTCAATCATAGCAGATTATGAAAGTGCCTATGGTTTCAATTTTGTAAGGAAAGCCGTACTATTTTATCTAATGCCCGCAACAAATCCTTATGAGCACTGGCCTGAATCAAGTCAGCCTGCAAACACTCCAGAACACGGAGCCACTGGTTGGTACGATCAGTTTTTGCCACACGAATGCCGTTTTTACATCAGACTAGAGCGCTCAATAGTCTTGCACGCACTGCGAAGTAGAATTGATGAACTCAGGCCATTTATGCGCCAGCATGGTGGTAGCGCGCTTTTTAAGACCCCCCTTTCAGACGGCGAGCGCAAAACACTCATCACGACCGATGAACGTGTGGCGGGCAAAAACAACACCGCCATTATTACCAATATTGTTCGCCCACCCGTATACGGCGAACCAAGCTTCCCTGATGGAGCCATCCTTGAAGCTGCCAACTTCTACCTACCAAGATCTGGCCGGCGATTTGCCTATGTGCACGAAACACTTAGCCGGACCCGCCAAGAAAAGGGGTTCGCCAAAACTGAATTCGCCTCTACCCTCCTCCATCGTGGTGAAAACGTTACCGTTTGGGGTGGTGCATTAGAAAACCAACTACCACCCGCACCAGCTGGGTCACTTGAAGGTATTTCTATTTTTTCAGGTTATTATTGGCAAGCCATTGATGCACTACGTCACTGCAATGCGGTTGCTTTTGAAGAAAACGCACACCACCTACGGGTGAGTCCGTAATACTCCCTACTGATGTGCCTCAGCTTCGGCTTCCATTTTATCGAGCCGTGTGTAGTAATCTGGAATCTCCTTCAAATGTGCCCAGGCTATTTTACCTGTAATGTGGGGGTCGTTATTCGTCACATTTGTGGCATCTCCCCACTCGGTGCCATGTTCTAGTTCAACCTCTAGACCGCGCCGAAATTCACTGAGAATAATCTCCCCCCAGTTTACGCCAATTTCGTCGCCGATCCGTTGCGCTTCGTCCTCACTAAATGTTTTGCTCATTATGTCTCGCTACCTTTCTTGATGGTTTTCTCTTTTTGAGAAAACACATACAGATAGAGTATGGGTAAAATCCCTACTGTGTTAAGTAGCAAAATAGCAACGTACCAACCTTTTTCTTCGCGCTGCGCAGCTCGCCACAGTGCCAGGCCCTTCCAGATAAGCTCCCATAACGCCATCACCGCGAGTAGTGCAAAATACTGATTTAATTGGCTCTCACTCATATTACCTCCTTGTGCTACTTCCATTGTAGCAAACCGCGTCCACCCACTCGGCTGGTATTAGATTTTACGGCTATCATAGGCCCAATGGAGCAAGGCCTGACGCTGGCGACGCCGACACGTTACATCACCGGGTGCACAATGAGCTTTCACCTGGCCGATGTGACGCCTGATAGCCTTCCAGCGCTTAATTTGCCTTCTATCTTCTTCAGGTATCCTACGCCCCATAAAATAGCGGCAATACCATTGAAACCAACCTCGCGGGTCATCTTCGTAAATCCAGCCTTTTTCTTGCCATACTTTCAAGGGCTGGCTTGCCCTAATTTCAAAAAAGTTGAATGTAGCATCTGGCCCATGATCAGAAAGCTTCGCATTGTCAAACCACTCTTTCGGAAATTCATCGTGGCAATCGTTCAAATAACTTCCGCCGAACACCCCAAGCTCCAACATTTGTTTCGGCGTCAGCTCAGGCTTAAATTCTGGATCAAACCGCTTCCCCATCGGCGCGATCAGCGCATACTGATAGCCTTCCTGAATATCATCATGAACAACAACTTTCTCCATGCGCTCATTATAGCACTATACATCAGGCTAATGCTTGACTATTTTTTACTCTTATGCTAATATTAAACATATGTCTGATCACGAATTTGATATCGAGACACTACGCAAACCAACCCATGAAGAAATCATTGGCTTAAGAGATGCTGCTATCGAGCTAGCTCACGACTACGTTGACCTGAAACACGAAAAAACTGGTGTTTCCATACAATTTGTTTTCGAACCACACGAACTCCCAGGCCAACCCCACCCAACTGAATTACGCATTGAAGAACGTGTCGATGCAACGTCTGTCATCGCTTTTTGCCAAGACCAAATCGGTGCATTTATGAGCCTCCGAATCCCAAAGGAAGGTCCAGCATCTTTACAAGATTATAATCCAGTTTTAACTCAAAACATTATTTCGCCCGAGCTTATAGTATCGCTTTCTGGTGATGATTCACCCTCATCTAAAACTGCAATCAATATTTTCAGTAACTTGAGAGCTATTATTGCAAGGATCTCCGCTGTCCGGGCAGCTGGAGTGGCCCTACATGATGACTACACCGGACCAGACGCTGAACCAAATCCTGATGGTACAGTGACTATTACAGATGATGGTTCTGAGGCATTCTTCGCTGGTTTACCAAGTAACCAGCTCGATGGAATACTCCGTTCTGATGCAGAGGTTGACGCAATTAAGAGTCTGGTGCACGAACACTTAGAACATGATGCTGCCGCGCTTAGCACAGGACATGGTTTATTCGTACATACCTTCAAAGATGGCTCGGAAACATACATATCAAGAACGAAGGCTAAGCTGAATAGCAATGATCCAGAGGCTCAAAGAGCACTTGATGCTGAGTACAGTGCAGGCGTACTAAGTAACGTCTCTATAGATTACGACGATGTTGATTTCGATTATAATATAGAAATTCCGTTTGGCGATGTAATTCCACAAATTACTATAGTTGATAAAAGGCTACGTAAAATCGCCATCCAAAATGCGGTCCGCAACGGTGGCGCTCCGATGGAAACCAAGCACACTAGCCCTGATGGCGTGGTGACCTTTGGTTTTGAAACGACTGACCCCGAATTTGCCGCCGCCCATGCGGTGCGTATGGCGGAGTTCAATGCGAACGCTGCAACTGCAGGTAAAATTGAGTCAGCAATGAAGATTATCGAACTCATACGCAACAAACTAGAAGCCGAACGGGTCGCCTGAATTGTACCAGGTTAGATCTTATAACATCTCAACGTGTTCGATACCACGTGCCGAGAGGCCATCAATTTTTATATCGGCAACTGGATACTTCGCATCAGTAATGTGCGGCTCACTCGCGTCGTCATCGTAATACAAAGGTACACCTGCTGCTACCACATGTTCTAAAGTGGTTTCACCGTTATGCGAAACCCTTCTGCCTATAGTAATAATAGTCCCTCTGTGTATCGCGTTATCGCGGGCATACTCACTTTCGGCACTCAACAATGAATCATCGTCAACTATGAACGTTTCGTCTTTGCGAGCAAGGAGTGTTAGTTTACGACGGCAAGCAACACCCTGCTTTTTTACCTTAATGTTATAGCCACTCCTATCTTTGCCATCTACTTCATAGATTTTACGGGTACCAAGATATATTTCTATTCTCGTTCCGGGTTCGAAATTGGCTACGCCAACCCCCTCATTTTCAAAAGCTCGTAACAACTTTTCAGCACGCACCTCGCGAGCAACTTGTTCTCGAGCCAGTTGTGCTTTTTCCTCAAGCAAAGCTTTTAGGACCTCGTCGTTAATCGCTTCAGCCACCTCTTCTTTCGTTTTAGCCGACCATTCCTCTTGTAGACTTCTACGAAGTCTCTCACGCAAGTCACGTGCCCAGCTACTATCTAGCCATTCTGCTTTCTTAGCTTGTTTATATTCATCCTCCCTGGCTGCTTCTTCGACTTCAATTTGCGCCTGAGCGTCATCCCTAACTTCTTCATTCCACCCCTGTCTTAACTCCCTTACGCAACCTTCTCTAAATTCATCTAACTGTGTAGACCCCAGTAGATCTTCGCGCATACGAGCTTTCAGGGCCTCTATTTGCTCGGGGTCTTCGAGTGCCGCCCGTACATTAGCACGCTCTTCATCCAATACTTCTTGCTGAATTTGTGCCCGAACATCACGTTCAGCCTCTGCCCTGAGTCCATCGAATGTACCATCAGTTTCAAATAAGCTTTTCAGATCTTGGATGATTTCTGGACCCTTTGTTGTTCTGACCTCAGCTGCCAAATCGTCGTATTTATCACGCTTGATCCCTTCAGCAAGTTCTTTTTTCAGACGAACGGTCTCTTCTGCCGTAACTTCAACGAGCGCCTGCGTCTCAGCATCTTCTCTAATAGCATTAACAACCGTTGCTTCGCCCAAGGCTTGATGTACTCTTTGAGCAACTCCCTCGGATCGCTCCCAATCATCTAGCTGAATAAGCAGCTCATCTCGCTGTGCTTCAGCAGCTAGTAACTGATCTAGTCTTTCTTGCGATAACCTCGGCATATTGATCTATATTATAGTACATCATTGCAATATAGTAAATACAATTTCATAGGAGTGAATAGCTTATCAGACTATTTTGGAAATGGCTACGCGTTCTTGTTTAGTGGTGTCGCGATTGCGGACGGTGACCGTATCGTCTTCAAGAGTTTGAAAATCTATAGTGATGCAATATGGCGTACCAATTTCATCCTGTCGGCGATACCGCTTACCAACGTTACCGTTATCGTCCCACTCGCAGACAAACTTCTTACTAAGCTCTTTATACACCTCTCTTGCCTTCTCTACCAACTCAGGCTTATTCTTCAGTAGCGGGAAAACAGCATATTTAACCGGTGCCAAATCGTAATTGAGCTTCAAAACAGTTCGTTCTTCACCATTCTCTAGCTTTTCAACCGTATAGGCATCAGAAATAACTGCCAAGAAACAGCGGCCCATACCCATTGAGGTCTCTACCACCCATGGAATATAGCTTTCACTGGTTTTTGGATCCGTGTAATGCAGGTCTGTGCCAGAGAATTTTTCATGCTGAGATAAATCATAATCAGTTCGATCATGGATACCTTCAATTTCATCAAATCCCCAACTCGGGAACTTATATTCAATATCCCAGGCATCCTTGGCGTAAAACACCAAGTTCTCATGTTGCTTCCAGCGTAAATTATCCTCTTTGATACCCAAGCTGAGATACCAGGCCCAGTGATCTTTTTTGCGCTGTTCGTACGCTTCTTTATTTTCATTTGGCCGCACAAATAGCTGGGTATCTGCCTGCTCAAGCTCACGTGTTCTAAACAAAAAGTTTCGCGGGCTAATTTCATTTCGGAAGGCTTTACCGATCTGGCTCACGCCAAACGGCACTTTCATACGTGTCGTGCTGACAATATTCTTAAAGTTAAGATAAATACCCTGACAGGCTTCACCCGGCAAATACACTGGCCGCTCATCTTTACCAGTGAAGTCACCAAGGTTTGATTTCACCAACAGGTTAAAAGCTTTTACTTCAGAAAAATCTTTAGCACCACAATTTGAGCACTTAATTTTATCGCGATTTTCATCAAACAATTTGTTCAGCTCAGCTTCGCTCATTTTTTCATCAGCACTTACGCCGATTTTTTCGAGCTCTTTATCAACTCGTATGCGTGTATTACATTTTTTACATTCAGCCAAAGGATCTGAAAAACCGCCCACATGACCGGAAGCCTCCCAAACTTTGGGGTGCTTAAACATTGCAGAATCAATACCGACGTAATCTTCACGTGTGTGTACGTTCTCGCGCCACCATGAAGCTTTTATATTATTGAGCAGCTCAACACCGTACGGGCCAAAGTCATACAGCCCTGCTTCACCACCGTAAATTTCAGAACCCTGGTATACAAAACCGCGGCGTTTGCAGAGGCTCATTATGTCTTCCATTTTTACTTCACTCATTATCAACACTTCCTTACATCTTTAGGTTGGTTTAAATATACAAAAATAGTGTTAAAGAAAATCGCAGCTTACGCTGCGCCGCCATTTCCGCCCATACCAGCAAGCCACACAATATTGCGTACTGAATGTTGGTACTGTGCAGAAATGCTGATCATACTAGTTAACAGTATACGGCAAACTGATGCGAAAATGAAAACATGTGCCATTTATAAAGCAGCTGTGCTGAGTTGTTTGAGTAGTGGTCTGAGGTCGCCAGCAAGCTCCTTTGTCTGCTTTACTTGTTTGAATACTTTTGGTGGCTGTGAAAGGCACAGTCGTAACAGTTTTATATGCTCAGGCCGAAAGCTACCGGTGCCAGTAACCGAAAAACACATCTGCTCGCTGGAAAAAGAATAGAGGCTCTCCCCTACCAAGCTCTTTCCGTTTATGTCTGTCTTCAGGTTCAAGCCGTGGCCCTGCAATTCAAGCAGGCGCACATAAAACCACACCTCAACCAGTTCCAGAGGAATCGCGAGATCGTTCAGCCCTTCGAGTACATTTTTTAACAAAATGTAATACTCACCTTCCGCTTCATCTTCAATAATTCTATCGAGCGACTTCATCGCCTCGTAGCCAAACATCATACGCTGTAAATCTCCCACGATATCACCCCAGTGTTCATTCAAGCGAGTACTCACAATTCTTGCCAAATCACCTCTTGTTTCAATAAAGCTGATGGTACTTTCTGAAAAGAGCTCTATCCCGCCAGCCAGTTTACTTTTTGATTTTCTTACCCCTTTTACCAAAGCCTTGATCTTACCAGCAGGGGTTAAGAATGTCACAATTCTATCTGCCTCACCATAATTAGTACGCCTTAAAATCATTGCTGGGGTCGTTATCTGGCGCATTTATACCTCTTTTTTTGTAAGCGGGACCTGGGTCTCACGCTCAAGCAGAACCTGCTTGACCCTTCGAGCAAGTTCAACAGGCTTCACTTCTGGTTTATACAAGTATGCAACGATTTGATAGTGTCTCATTCGTTTTTGATCCAGCCCCATTTCATGCGGGGCAACGGCACTCAGTACTATGGCTGGCAACTGAGCGGTGTCTTCATACGATGCGATCTCATGTAAAAACTCTACTCCGTTATGCCCTGGCAAAAACATATCAAGCACCACTAGATCGATGGGCACTTGGTCTAAAATAGCAAGTGCTTCTTCTGCTGATGCCGCCAGCTCAATCTCAACATCTGTGAACGCGTCGGCATAGAGTTCCCGTAGCCACACATCATCTTCAACCAACAATACTCGTTGGCTCATACGTCGAATAGATTTAATTGATGTGAAAGCTGTAGATTCACCAGAAAGCTCGAGCCATCGCGACGACGAGTGAGCTCTAACGTACCGTGCATGGCTTCTGTGAGCTGCTTGGCAATATACAACCCAAGGCCCGTACTGCTTGCGTGGGCCGGAATGGGTCGCTGACTTTTGCCAAATTGTGAAAAAATCTTCTTTACGTCTGCCTTTTTGATCCCCACCCCATAATCCTTGACTGCCAGTTGGCCATAGTGCCGCTTCAAACGAGCTTCAAGTTCAATGGTATGCTCTGGCTTCGTATATTTAATAGCGTTATCGAGTAGGTTAAAAAGCGTCGCGTGCAGGCAGCCTCGATCGGCAATCACCAGTGGCTTTTGACGTGACGACTTGATCACAATCGCCTGCGCCTGCTTACGTGCATGAGGCTCAAGCTCATGGGCAACTTCTTCCATGACTAAAAGGGGTGAAAGCGGCTCAAGATGCAGCTCAAAGGCTTGCTGTTTGAGCTCATAGCCACGCAATATGCTATCCACTAAACTCAGTAAGCGATCGCTCGAAAACTGTATGCGCTCAAGATAGGTCTGCGCTCGCAGTACATCTACCTGGGGCTGTTGTAATTGATGAGCTAAGCCGCTAATTAAACTTAAGGGTGTCTTGAGTTCGTGTGCCACGCTGGCAATAAGCTGATCTTGCACTTCAGCCGTATCTCGTGCCATTTCATCAAACTTCATTATAGTACCCTCGCAGTGTTACCCCACCATTATGGCACAGCACTTCAGAAAAAATCGATGGCCTATGGTGATGAAATTAAGG
>CAZUOL010000067.1:0-14689 GCA_964621845.1 uncultured Candidatus Saccharibacteria bacterium
ATCAAGCAATGAAAAAACCAGCGTTTCCACATGAGCCTCGTTCAATACGGCAGCGTTTGAAACGGGGTTGAGCTTACCGTCCACACGGAGCATTGGCGGTAGGCCAACTTGAATATGTAAATCAGATGCCTTGTTCTTAATTACAAGCTCTAGTAGATGTTCAATTTTTAGTGATTCGGCCACTTGCCCCCCTTGTTATTACGCACTATCCGCTGCAGTTACACGGTTTACCTCATCGAGCGTTGTCAACCCATTGAGCGCTTTCAAAAAACCGTCTTCACGCATAGTGATGGTTCCTTGCTCCACCGCTTTCGCCTGGATTGCGTCTGATGTCGCACGAGCTAGAATGAGTGATTCAATCTCTTGCGTGACATCTATTACCTCATAAAGTCCAACCCGGCCCTTATATCCACCGGGTGTTTGCGAAGTATCTTTACCTCGCCTTAAAGTATAAGCGTTTTGGGTGGCCAGAGGCAAGTCAGGATAGCCCAGATCTTCCGAAACCTTCTTTTGATCGGCTTCATTTTGGGGCAAAATAGCGCCGATCGTTTCTTGAATGCCCTTGATCTGCACGGCATCAGCCTGCACATCTTCGGCAGCATCATCGGCAATTCGGCGCACAAGTCGCTGCGCAATAATTGTATTAACTGTTGAAGCAATCAGGAAGGGTTCGATGCCCATATCAAGCAAACGCGGTAACACACCAGCAGCTGAGTTGGTATGCAGCGTGGTAAACACCAGATGCCCCGTAAGCGCCGCTTGAATGGCAAGCTCTGCGGTTTCTTTATCACGAATCTCCCCCACCAACACAACGTCGGGGTCTTGACGCAAGATTGAACGAAGGCCTGTTGCAAACGTTAAGCCTACATCGCCATTCACCTGAATCTGATTCACGCCTTCCATCTTGTACTCAACTGGGTCCTCCAGCGTCACAATATTAATAGCGTCATTCTTAATCTCCTGAATCAGTGCGTAGAGGCTTGTTGATTTACCAGAACCGGTTGGACCCGAGGTAATAATCATACCGTTCGGACGCTGCAATCCTTTGCGCACCATCCTAAGCGCCCTGCCGGCGTAACCAAGATCCTCGAGCTTAAAGCTGGTACCAGATTTATCCAAAATACGAATAATCACCTGCTCACCCCATACCACCGGAGAAATGGCAATACGAAGATCTGCATCTTTGCCCGAAATCCGCACCGTAAACTGACCGTCCTGCGGTACACGGTGCTCATCTATTTTCAGATTGGAAAGAATTTTTACACGCGAAATCAAGGCCGGCTCGATTGTTTTAGGCAGCTTCATAATCTCACGTAACACGCCATCAATACGGCAACGAATGCGCAAGCTTTCTTCCAGTGGCTCAATATGAATATCTGATGCCCTTGAACGTACGGCGTATTCTAAAATCGTGCTCAGTGCCCGCGAGATCGGCGAGTCTTGCACAATCGTTTTCACTTCTTCTGATTCTGATTTCTTCTTTTTAGCTGTGTCGGCATTGGCAAGCGAGTTATTGATATCGCTGGCCAGCTGATCGTCAGCCGAAGTGATTGCTTCACTCACCCCTTTCTCGAGGTCAGTCTTATACTGATCGAGAATGTGCTGCACGCCTTCTTCACTCGCCATATAGACTTTCAGCGGACGACCAATCTTGTTCGAAAGAAAATCAACCCCCTGAACGTTGTTTGGGTCAAGCATTGCCACTGCTAAGCGGTGCTCCATCTCACCCATCGGGACCGCCATAAACCGTTCTGCAACATCTCGCGGCAGCAGATTCAATACACTCGGGTTCACCTTTGAGGCAACGAGATTCACGTAAGGAAGATTCAGCACCACTGCAGTCATCTTAGTTAACTGTTCATTCGTAATGACTTTTTGCTCTAATAGATACGCAAATAAAGGCTTGTGCACCTCTGCAGCAGCTTTTTTGTGTTCTGCTAGTTTTGTGGCATCAACTAAACCACCACTTACTAACAGTGCTTCGAGTTGTTTTTGATTGTCTTCCGAAAGAACGCTCAAAGCGACAACTCCTTATTGCATTAATTTGAAAACGGATTGCTCGATGATTGTGAGCCTTTAATGGTAACGGTTGGATCGATCGCTTTATCATTAAAAATACGAGCATCGGGAGTTGCAAACTCTGGCTTTATGGCCGTTACCTGTTCCACCTCGACGGGGTTATTCTGTGGAGAACCTATAAAGTAGTTCGCACCCACAAAGGCAAAAACAGCGGCAAAAAGCGCAATGACCACTACCGCCAAAATATCATTTTTCTTCATTGTACCGTACTCCTTGATGGTTGCAGATCACGAGCTGGTTGATAATAGGTTGTCGCTTGAATCGTCGCCCGCAGTGCTGCGTTGGTGCCAGCATAAGTTACGCTCGTAACAGAAATCGGCCGGGTACTACGCTCCAAGTTTGTTACAAACGCCTTCACGGCATCATAACTGCCCGAAACTTGCATAGAAAGTGGAATTTCAATTGGCTGTGAAGTGGGCGATGAAGCCACTGCGTTTGCAGAATCGTCCTGACCTATCGCGCCGGTAAACGAAACACCAGAGCGTTGCGCTAACGATTCAATTGAACTTGCTAAGCTTGCGTAATCATAGGTAGGCGGCAACGCGTGCAATAGAGCGGTAGAGTTCGTACTGCTACTATTATTCAGTGTTGGATACGACTGGGAAAGCTTATCAAGATTTGCAACATTCGCTTCTATTTGATTACGAGCCTCGGTTTTTTTAGTAATAACGCGGTCATTATAGCTCTTTTTTTGCCATAGAAAACGGACCGATACCAGGCTGACGGCTACAATGAATGCCGCTACTGCCACAGCAATAAACATCGTCGACCCTGCCTGCATGATCTTAGCGCGTCGTGTTTTTGCTTTTGAATTCATTATTTTGTACCCTCCGAAAACGGCTTTGCTGTGGGAATCAGTAGATCTTTAGAATCAGCCTTCACTGTAATAACGGGCTTGGCAATACGTTCTCTAAACAATGTTGGATCATACTGCATATCAACCTGAAAGCTCACCGTGTTTGCACTGTCGGTTTGATCTGCCTTTCCAAGATTAGTAAACACCACTTGAGAAAACGGTTTGATCGTATTTTTTGCATCGTTCTCAACATAGGTTAACTGTGCACTTTTTAGGTTATTCGCCAATACATTGGCTTGTTCGTAATTCGTCGTTTCGCCCTTTAGTGAAATGGTGCCTGCGGTTGTATCAAGGGTTATCTCATTAAACGAAACATTTACCGGCGTCACACTTGTGATGTAACCAAACAAACGTGAGGATATTTGTTTTTTATCTTGCAGGCTTGGCAAGGTATCAAGCGCACCTTGCACCGTAACCATTTCAACGGCATTCGATACTTGCTTTGCCTTGGCAACATTATCATCAATGTCATTTTGTAGGTTTGCAAGATGCCGCGGCTGCACCACTTGTACGTATGCAAAAATGAGCGCCAGTAATGTGACTGCAATGGCAGAAACTAGAATCGAGGCTACCACAAAGGTGTGTTTTTGCTGACGAGCATGCAAGAAATCTCGCTTTACATCTGGAAGTAAGTTGATCTGTACCATCAGTTTATCTCCAAACCAAGGCCAGCGGCTACCGCAAACTGGTGATTAATACTCATAATCTGCTCGTGCACGTCATTGCTATAACTAATATTTTGCCAGCTGTTCCCCGGCTGCACCGGAATGCCGCTCGCAGCTTGTGAAATATATTGGCCAAAGCCCGGCAAAATACCTGCAGCGCCCGATGCAATAATGCTATTCATCGAAACATTCTTGTAGCGCTGGTTGAAAAACTTTAAAGATTTCTGCACTTCTGTTGCAACCACCTCAGCTGCCGAAGCAAGTGCTTGTGCGACCTTGCCCTCAAGTTTGGTGGCATCCATTCCAAATTTATACATAAATTGCTGCGCCTGGTTTTGATCAATGTTTAAATTGTTCATCACTGAGCGTAGCAGTGCCTGGCCTCCGGTAGGAATTGAGCGCACTAACCGCGGCATACCGCCGTGCACCACCACAATATCGGTGTTGTATTCACCCATATCAACGATTAAGTAGGCATTCATGTCCTCAGCTTTCACTAACGCACGAGCCAAGGCAAGCGAATCGGGCTCAAAAGCTATAACATTCAGGCCAATCTGCTCTAACAGATCAAGACGCGTTTCTGTAAATTTTTTACTCACACTGGCGAGCAACACCTCCATCTTGCCTTCTTCTACCGGGGAATCGCCTAAAATTGCCCAGTCTACCTGTGCTTCCTCAAGTGACATAGGAATATACTGCTCAACCTGATATTTGATCGTGTTATTGAATTCTTGTGCGGACATTCGGGGTACATCCACCACGGTGACAAAAGTTTTGTTAGAAGGGAGCCCCACTGCAACATTGGTGGTAGTAACGCCTGCTTCGGCAGCCAGGCCGTTGACAACCTCGGCAATCTTCTGCTGATCCAACGCTGCATCAGAAAGTGCCGTCTTTACATCTATCGCAGCAGCGCCAAACTTAAACAGCGCTTTATTTGTGCTGTTGCCTTTAAGCTGCACGATCCTGATGGCAGACGTTCCAATATCAAGTGCAAAAAAGTCACCCACCGCGTTAAAAATTGAACTTTTCATGCTTACCACTAGTTTAACATAAGCATATTGGAGCGCAAGGGGCCGAACAGATCAATAAATTGGCGGCAGATCAAGCGTATTGGTCGGCACATTATTTGGCCCGTCGTTCGAGCTTGACTGGGTATCATTGAGCGGCGAATTAAAGTATGCAGCCGGAGAGAATTTAATAAACTCCGCCGCACAGCCATCATAGCCACCCTGTGGGTAGACGCACCTATTATTTGCCACACCACCCTCCGGGCCAAGCGTGCCGTATGTTCTCTTCCATAACACCTTGCTAGCAATCAAACGTCCGTTAATTGTTAGCTTATTGCCACAATTGGCAGTATCGACTGTCAGCTTATCATCGTCAATGTTAGAACACGTATCAACAATGCCAGTCGAATCGTCTTTCGGGAACGCAATATAGGTGCCCTCTAAGCTCGTGACATTAGAGGTTATATTAATATTTCCGAGCACAATTAAGATGAGGTTATTTTCACCCGGGCCATAATTTAAGTTGTTTCTAATCTCCAAATTACCATCAAGTACTATTACCTTAGAACCCTGCATTGTATAAGGTATTCCAGATTGAGGTACTGTAGTATTCATATCACCCGTAAAGTATGCTGATCCACCCTTTTGGCCAGCACCAGTATTATCAACGGAATTTGAAAGATTTTTATTCAACTGGCTAATGCTATTAGGAAACTTGTTTTCAGCTTGAGCAGCCTTGGCTATTTCAACAAGCTTGGTGATGTCAACATTTGGTAGTGTTGGCTCATCTGTATCACCGTAAAACTTACCGTAGTTTGTTCCCCCAGAGGGAACCCCCGTATTAGCAAAGGTCAAATCTTTTACGCCACTTGGTTCATAGAAATCATTACTACTAAATTGATTGGGCAAACCACTAATTTTGTTAATGAAGCCACTAGCAAACACAGCATACTCACTTGATGAGCCACCAATGACCTTATCAACACCGTTCGTGTTAATGCCCGCATCAGCTGCTTGGGCAGATTGATAGAAATCATCACCGTTTCTGAAGCTTGCCCCTGCCACCACATCTCCGCCTGAAACTCGCAAAAAGGGTCTATTCACTTTTGAATTTACCGGCATACTACAGGTAGCGATTGCCCCCAAACCACCACCACCGCCATCTTCTACTATCTGCCATGTGAAATCTGGAACCGAGCCATTCGGTGCAGTAAAGGTCGCGTTGAAGGCAGTCGACTTTTTTGCAGGCAAATTAGTACCTACAATACCGGAGCCTGTAATCATAAGTGGATTTTTTCCCCATGGGTTCCCAGAAACAGGACGGAGCTTAAAGTAATTTTGAGCAGTAGACGGCTTCACAACAAGCCAATCTTTTGTACCATTATTTGTTACATTGAAGTTTGCGGTGAATGCTTGACCGGGAGCCAGCGTTTGCGGCACTCCCGAAATACTACATTTGCCATCATATTCCTTTGGGATAGTAAGCCTTATGGTAAGTGTTGATATAGATTCCTTACAATCAGTCTTCCAACTGGCTTGTGTTGTTTTTGTTCCGTTTACAACACAAAGGTAATTTGCGTTATTGCCGTCGCCAAATCGATTGTCCAACCTTGCCTTTAGCGTTACCGCAACTGTGTAGTTCCCAGGCTTTAAATCTTTCAAGCCGGCAAGTGTGAATTGGTCACTGTAAGGCTGGTCACCATCTTTCACAAAACGCAAGCTTTTTGCGATCGCCTGTGAATAATCCATTCTCTTCAGCTCATCCCCGACCGATAACCCTCCAGCACGGTTAGGGACTAATAACGACCCTCCCGTTTCTACAATCTTAGCGCTGATCCCACTAATCTCAGTTCCCGTCACCCGTAAATCGCTTGGGTCAACGATCTTGCTACTTGATAAAGGTAAAACGGGGGTAAATACATAATGACAATACCCTGCGACACGGTTATATTGTACTTTGACCTCGTTCGTACCCTGATCTACAACAATTGCCTGGTTCACGGTAGGCTTACCGGCTTGAGAAAGCCACGGGTACTGAAAATGATAGATCTTTCTAGTACCCTTTGTAAGACAGGGGGGGCTTTTAATCTTTCCGGTTGGGCCACCGTAGTTGTTGACATAATCCCAGTCCACATTTTGCGATATATCCCTCAAGGACTGCAGTACACTCCCGGCAATATTCGCTTTGTTGTTTCTAACCGCAAGACCGGGTTGACTAAAAACACTCCAACAACTCACCGCAACCATAACACCAAACAAAATATGCAAAACATTTTCCCGCCGAGCAATATGGCTTCTTAGTTGACTAATAATAAATCGCATCGACACTCCCATCGCCTTTCAAAAAAACCTCGACTTGTTTTTTGACGTCTTCATACGATCTTACATCATAGCCTTTGTACATTTTCTCTACCTTTTTATCGTCACCATAAGCTAACCCGTATAACCCAAAAAGCGTTTTGACTTTATCGGCATCTTTCTTCTTCATGTAGTAACTCATGAGTGGGTAGAGACAATTTACATCATTTTTATAGCCGTTATTTTTCTCAATTTTTTGCGCCACTTCTTCGTTGGTAGTGGTGAGTAGGCTATCATTTGCAAGTGAAGCAGACTCAGCGTAAAGGGGGCTATTGGCAGTACCACGGCACTGATTTGCTAGTTCCGGCGCTACTTTATTCCAAACCAGCACCGCTATCAAGGCAGCGGCTAGAATAGACAGGAGGGCAATCAAAAACAGACGCTTTTTATGAGAGCGTTTATTCATCTGCTTTTTAAACAGCCTCTTCATCTATAACAGTATAGACGCTTATGCTTATCCTGTGAAGCTACTGCTCAAGAAACACTTTCAGCTCAGCCAAAGGGCGAATGATACGATAGACCTTTTCGTAATCTGTTTCGTTCAGTTCGGCACGCGTCACTTTATAGCCATCCGGGATAAAAATAGAGTCCCAACCAAAGCCATTACCCCCAGTCGGTTTTTCTGTAATAGTACCGCGTAATTCGCCAGCAATATAGTGCTCATTTTCGCCATCAAAATAACCAAACATGCACCTGCCCACCGCTTTTCTATCTCCGCCGTCTGCCAAGCGGCAAAGCTGCTCGCTTGAAAGCTCCTCTAAAAACCATTTAATAAGCGGGCCTGGTAACCTGCCTAAATTAGAAAATTCTAAAGAAACGTCCTCCACCAGAACAGGACGCTGAACCTGCTTAAAAGCCTCTCGTACTTTGTGGTGCACCACTTCTTTCAGATCTAGTGATTGTATTTCACTGAGATCAAGCTTCACATGCTCGAGATCTACGCCTAAGTACTTGGCGAGATATTTGGCCTTCCCCGCATTACCCGTAATAAAAACCGGTGTTTTCATTATTTTTCTTCAGCGATTACTTTGATTTGGCATACTTCGTGGAATCCGACCGTGCCTTGTGAGCGTCCGTTGCCTGAGTTTTTGTAGCCGCCAAACGGCGTTTTGGGGCTAAAATACCATGCGTTGTTGTGTGCAATGTTACCTGCCTGAATTTGTCGCGCTACCCGTCGATATTTTTCAATATCTTCAGTGAAGATGTAGGCGCCTAATCCGTATTCCGTATCGTTAGCCAAGCGAACTGCTTCCTCTTCTGTCTCAAATGTGACGACTGGTAAAACTGGTCCGAAAACTTCTTCATGCCATACGCGCATGTCTGGTGTGATGTCAGTAAGTAACGTTACTTCATAATAGGCACCCTGCAGGTCTTCAGGCTGCTTGCCACCAACAACAATTTCAGCACCTTTTTCTAGCGCATCTGCTACTTGCTCCTGAAGTTTTTCTAGCTGTCGTTTCGCTACAAGCGGACCAAGTTTCGTATCATCTTCAAGCTGATCACCCACCTTTGTTTTGCCGGCATAGTCTTTGACCGCTTTGAGCACTTCTTCATACTTACTTTTATGTACGATCGCACGTTTGAGTCCGTCACAGTATTGTCCCGTGTTATCGAATCTCGCCATGGTAAGCATATCGATAGTTCGTGCAACATCCGCATCTTCGAACACGATACCAGGAGCTGATCCGCCCATTTCTGTGAGTACAGGAATTGATTGCTCAGAAACAGTCTCTGTAATGCGCTGTCCTGTCTTGGTACTGCCTGTGAAAAGAATCATATCAACGTCTTGACGAACTAGCATCTCACCGACAGCGCCGTCACCAACAATCGGTACCAGCACGCCTTCAGGTAAGTCTGACTTGGCAACTAACTCTGAAATTAACTGCGTGAATAGTGCTATCTCTTCAGACGGTTTCATCACAACCGTATTCCCTGCTATAAGTGGCTGACCTATCTGAAATGAAATGTTGTTGAACGGAAAGTTCCATGGAGTAATCGCGGCAATCACGCCTCGCGGTTCAAAAGTCTGTATGTGCTTTTCGGTATCATTTTCAAAGACTACGCTTGGTGCCAGCGCAGCTTCAGCTTGTTGCATATAGTCTTCAAACTCACTGAATGTTTGAGTAATAGAATCTCGTGATGAACTAATGGGCTTCCCCATCTCTTTGCTCATCGTTTGTGCAATATCTTCAAGGTTGTCTTCACACACCCTGAGGAAGCTGCGAATCTTTTCACATCGTTCTTGCAACGACAAGTCAGACCACGCAGGTTGCGCTTTTCGTGCCATTGCTACTGCGTCAGCAACATCAGTTTGTGAAGCAGCTTCAACTTCACCAATAACTTCATAATTTCTTCCGGGGTTCGTAGATACTATTTTCATATTCTGATTCTAACCTGTTATCTGTTAAAATACTACAGATGAGTTTGAGCATTGGTATTGTTGGATTGCCGAATGTCGGGAAATCGACACTATTTAATGCGCTCACAAAAAACGATATTTTAGCCGCTAACTATCCTTTTGCCACCATAGAACCGAATACTGGCATCGTGCCAGTCCCCGATGAACGGCTGCAAAAACTTTCTGAGCTATATAGCAACGCGCCCATTGTGCCCGCAACCGTCACGTTTTTAGACATTGCCGGTTTGGTAAAAGGTGCTAGTCAGGGTGAGGGCCTGGGCAACCAATTCCTTGCCAACATTCGAGAATGTTCTGCCATTGTGCATATCGTTCGCGCCTTTGAGAACAACGATATTGTTCACGTGCATGAACGCGTTCACCCTGAAGAAGATATTTCCATCATTAACACCGAACTCATGCTTGCAGATTTACAAACGGTTGAAAAAAGCCTGCCTCGTTTTGAAAAAGAAGCCAAAGCGAACCCCAAGGCTCGTGGGCTAGTGACACTACTTCAAGATATAAAAGCCCTGCTTGAAGCTGGTGACAGCACGGGCATTCAAACTCTTTCTGAAAAGCTCGATACCGAATCAGAAGAAGCTAAAACACTTCGCAGTCTGCAGCTGATCAGCACCAAACCAGTTATTTATGTGTTCAATGTTGATGAGGCAGATCTCGCGAACACCGAAAAACAGCAGAAGCTTAGTTCGCTTGTTTCGCCTGCCCAGAGCTTGTTCGTAAATGCTCAACTTGAAGCCGAATTGAAAGATATGAGCGATGAGGAACAGCGAGAAATGTTAGAAAGTTATGGCCAAAGCGAATCAGGTTTAACACAGGTCATCCAAGCTGCATATAAAACGCTCGGTTTGCAAAGTTATCTGACCGCTGGCGAAAAAGAAGTCCGCGCTTGGACCATTAAGCACGGCTCAACCGCCCCACAAGCTGCTGGCGTCATTCATGGTGACTTTGAGCGTGGCTTTATTGCGGCAGACATCGTCAATTACCATGATCTCATCGCAGCCGGCTCGCTGAGTGCCGCCAAAACGGCTGGCAAGGTTCGCACTGAAGGTAAGACCTACATTATGCAGCCAGATGACGTGGTTGAATTCAAATTCAACGTCTAAATTATATGCCTATTCGACTTCGTATTTTAGTCCGTTGTCCTTAAAAAATTGCTTCATCGCATTGTTGTAATACGGCTCGAATTCAGGCGTTATACACTGTGATTCAATGAGTAACTTTATACGCTTTGCCTCGTCTTTCGTAAAAGGTTCTCCTTGTTCTACAGCCCTATTGGCCAACCATGCATCCTTCTTTTCGTTTGCTTGGTTACAATAGTAATCTATACCATTAAAACTGAGTGCAAATCGTATTGCCCTATCGGTACCGTTCTTATATTCATGATAGGCAAACCCCGCTAGACTTACCACAGTTAAAACAATAATGCCGAGTACGATATTTAATGCCACCGATATTCTGAATGGTGTCACTAACTTTTTGTCTACCGACTTCTTTACTGCCATACCAAACTCCTTATGTATTTAAGTTAGCTCATCAAGTATAGCATCCACCATCACTTATTTGCATCTTCTGCTACCGCCATTCAGTCAGTACCCGAGCAGCTGGAGTTTCTTTTTGGTGAATTAAGGCATGACTCGTCTTGAGCAAATAGTTAGTTTAGTAGTGAAAGACTGCTTGTCATTGTCATGCCGCATCAAAAAGAAATGGAAGATGCTTCGAGTATTGGATGTCATGGTGGGGAGTTTTTGCTATCTTTTTGCTCTCAGAAAGTAGTGAAAAAGTTAACAGGCTTCGCTTGGATGAATAAGACTGGATTCCCGATCGGGGTCGGGAATGACGAAGAAGCCTACTTCAATTTCGAGAAAGGTTACCTACAAAGCGAGCTGCTCTTTGCCATCGTGCCACTCTATCTGTAATGTGCCTCGGCACCTGTAGCGGTTGTGCCGATGCCTCACGCATATGTTCTAGCACATTACGCGTTTCTTCTTGTCGCTGTAACGTAGGCGCCTCCATAATCGTTTGGTATTCCCCGGAGCGTTTGTAACCGTATTTTTTTGTATCAGCCTTGGTTGCCGGGCGAAGCTCAAACATTTTATCTTGCACAAACTCCACCAACATGCGCAGTTCGGTTCTATACCATGATTTAAATAGGATGTCCTTGCCCATCACGTAAAACTTTGCTGAACCAAGCACCATTTGCTGAGAAAAGGTGACCTCGTTGATCGATTCGTATCGCACATCCTCGTAAGAAAGATGCATCCACTTTTTATCAACAAGCAAGAGACGCTGTGAAGTGACGGCAAGCAGCACCGTTGCGCCGTTAGCAAACCCTGAAATCACACCAAGCACCTGCTCGCCAGACATCAATAGACGTGGCAATTCTGCCATCTCCATTCGAGTAAAGAAGCTGAGCCTGCTTAAACGACCTGGGTATCGCACCATTCGTTTTACCATCACTGCCTCCTTTCATTAGCACCTTTAGTGTACCGCCACGTCTCGACAATTTCTGTATGAAAACGCACATATAGTGTGTGACTTTGCTCACAAACACTATATGCATTGCCAAGAGGTAGTCAAGGTGTCATAATGAATACATGTTAGCCGACAAAGCAGCCCACCAGCAATTACTCGAGTTTTTCAAAACGGGCACGACACTACGGTACAAAAAAGGTGAAGCCATTATCCGCCCCGGGGACGAACCTCGGGGTGTTTATTATATAGGCGAGGGATTTGTAAAAGCCTACGCAATCACCAAATACGGGGAGGAAAACAACTTAATCATGCGTGAAAGCGATGACATCTTCCCGCTTATTTGGGTCTTCACGGGTGAACATCGCGACATCACCTACGAGGCAATGAGCGAAACGATTCTGTACCGTGTTGCCAAAAGTGATTTTCTCGCTTTTCTAAAACAGAACGAGCACGCCGTTGCTGCAATATTAGATATGGCAATAGAAGCCTATCGCTTGCATTCCGAACGTGTTATGAACCTGGAATACCGCACTGTCCGTGAACGAATCGCCATGTTCTTACTCACCCACGCTGAACGGTTTGGCAAAAAAACCAAAGGTGGGATCACCATAATGGCACCTGTCAGGCGCCAAGATATTGCCAGCTCCATTAATGCCTCACGCGAAACTGCAAGCCGAGAGCTTTCTCACCTCGCCCAAAAAGGCTACATCAACCTCAACGGTACCGAAATTGAAATCTGCAAACCCGAAGAGCTCCGTGAACTCCTTTAAACCGTAAGGAGATAAAAACGTTCGATGTTGCCTTTTTCACCAGCCACAGAGCTATCTGATTTCTTGAGAATAACAAAACCATTATCTTTGAGCCATAGTTCAAAGTTCTGCAGGATGTCACGTCGCTGAGCGCTATTTTTAACCACCCCTTTGTTCAATTGGCTCTTTCCCGCCTCAAATTGAGGTTTACACATTGCTACGAGCTCCGTACGGGGCTGCATTAAGGTACGTATGTGTGGTAAAACATTCTTTAAACTGATGAATGAAACATCCACAACAATTATGTCCGGAGCAGAATGGAGATAGAAGACTGAGGACTCAAGATTCTGTTCTTTCTCCGATCTTCGATCTTCTTTCTTCAATCTGACATCTCTGATGTCTGTTTTTTCGTGCAGTTCTACACGCTCATCTACACGCAGCTTTGCGTGCAGCTGATCAGTGCCAACATCTACTGCGATGACCTTTTGGGCACCGTGCTGCAAAGCAAAATCAGTGAAACCACCGGTGCTTGAGCCAACATCAAGTACTACTTTATTCTTAAAATCGAGACCGAGCGTCTTGGTAACCGAAGCAAGCTTCAGCGCTGCTCTAGAAACATACTGTTCTTTGACCCCAAATTCAATAGGGGCATCTTCAGATACAAAATAACCAGGTTTTTTTATAATTCTACCGTCAACCTTTACTTGGCCAAGGCGTATATAACTTTCAGCCTGAGATCGTGTCAAAGTATGCCCGTTCCTCACTAAGAGGTGATCAAGCCTGATTTTCATACAGTTGCGCCTTCCTCACCTCAAGCAGATGCTTCGTAAATGAGCTCAAGTTCAGTGCCGGATCATCGAGATCAACCGTAAACGGTATACGTACCGCGTCCGAACCTTCATGAACAAACACTGATGCATCGTTGGTAATACGAATTATGTAACAGAAGGAATGTATCACTTCTGGTTCACCGTGCTCAGTGGTCGTTTGGTAGTCTTCTACTAAAAATTCATGCAGCTTAGTTGCTTCCGGCTCTAGCGCCGTCTCTTCTCGAAGTTCCCTGATCGCTGCTTTTTCAGGCTGACCCTCATCACTTGGCTCAAACGAGCCGCCCCAATGGTTTACCTTCCCCGGTGTCCAGATCCCAGGCTTGTTATCCCTCTGCTGCAACAGCCAATGATCCTCTGCCTCAAGAATCAGACAAACAGCGTTATGCAAAGCTTTATTTTTTCCGTTCACGGTAACTGCCGTCTTCAGTGCTCACTGAGATGATATCACCTACCTTGATAAAGGCTGGCACCTTCACCTTCAATCCCGTTTCAACGACTGCATCTTTGGTAACTGCGTTGGCGGTGTCACCACGCACAACATCTTCGGCTTCTATAACTTTGAGATATAGGTTCTTGGGTAATTCTACATTAATCACCACGCTGTCAAAGAATTGCAGATTCAGCTCATCACCTTCTTTCAGATAGCTTTTGGCATCGCCAGCAATATCAGCCGAAACCGCGAACTGCTCAAAAGTATCTGGGTTCATGAAATGAAATTCGGTATCAGCATACAAAAACTGCACCGGCTGGCTATTTACTGAAGCGGGTTCAATTTTATCCGCACCTTTAAAGGTTTTTGGGATCACCGAACCATCAAGTAAGTTTTTAAGCTTCACGTTCACAATTGAACCGCCTCGGCCCATCACTTTTTGAGAATATTCGGTAACCCGGTATGGCTTGCCATCAATCTGAATGACGGTACCTTTTTTTAAATCAGTCGGGTTGTACATCCATCTCTCCTTGTTCTTTCTCTAAAATAAATCGTACTGTTTGTGCAAGATCATCTCGCTTCAGAGCCTCTGTAATACTGAATGACTCTGCACCCACACCTTCGTAAACTTCAAAGTTGGCATCTGGTATAGCAAGCCCAAAAAGATTAACCTTGCGAAAAACACCAATTCCTTTCGGTACCACTATTAAACCTAGGGAGGTGATAGCATCATCGTAACCTCTTAGTGAGGTTTCTTCACGAAGTTCACGTGCTGCCGCCGCAGCAGGTGATTCGCCTGAATCTAAATGACCCCCAAAAAAACCTAA
>CAZUOL010000068.1:0-8300 GCA_964621845.1 uncultured Candidatus Saccharibacteria bacterium
CAACCTCACTTTTCAGTAAGTCACCGAGATGTTGGGCAATCGGCTCAAGGCTCTGTGAAGGCACGGCCCGACCATCGGGTCGACCAAGATGCGCCACAATCACTACCTCAGCTTGTCGCTTGAGTAGATACTCGATAGTCGGTAGGGTAGCAGTCATTCGAAAATCACTATCGATCTTGCCCGCTTCGTTTAAGGGCACGTTAAAGTCGGCCCTGAGCAGTACACGTTTGCCATGTAGCTCAAGGTCTTTGACCGTTTTTTTAGGGAATACAAAGTGAGATTGTTTCATTACTGTAAGACCCGAACCTTTATGGTGTCCGTGCCGCCACTAATGGCGTAGCGCCCCGATGCAGTGATAATTTTATCGCCTTTTTTGAGCACCTTCTCTTGCAGCAACCAATCGGTCAGCCTTGTGGCGGCATGTTGGTCCGATGGCCGCACAAACGTGATGGCACCGTACAAAAGCGAAAGCTGCTGAGCAACTCGTTGATGCGGCGTGACCACAATCAGCGGGAAGAGCGGACGTAAGCCACTAATCGACTGGGCGGTGGTGCCATTTTCGGTTTCCGCGACAATCGCGGTGGCTTCAATTTTTTTTGCAAGCTCAATAACCGCCACTGCAATTGCCTCCGTCACACTGAGTTCATGCTTATCAGTAAAGTATGCCTTTACATGGCTGTTTTCTTGGGTGTAGAGAATAATGCGCTGCATCATCGCAACCGCCTCAACCGGATAGCGACCATTGGCAGTCTCATCCGAAAGCATCACTGCATCGGCCCCAACAATGACGGCGGTGGCGACATCCGAAACCTCAGCCCTGGTTGGCTCTGGCTCCTCCATCATTGAAGCCATCATCTGGGTTGCAACGATACTTATTTTTTCATGCTTAATACAAAGTCCAATAATATTCCGTTGTAAAACGGGTACACTCTCGGGTAAGGTTTCGACTGCTAAATCGCCTCGGGCAATCATGATTGCATCGCTTTCTTTGACGATTTCTTCAATATTTTCTATCGCTGATTTGGTTTCAACTTTGGTGATGACGCGAGCGTCAGAGCCGAGATTTTTTAATATGCGCCTCAGCTCTTTAATATCATCAGCGGATTGCACAAAACTGAGTGCTACCCAATCAATATCCTCTTCGGCACCAAAGACAATATCTTGACGATCTTTTTTGGTAATAATGTCTCCTGAAAAGCTGGTATCTGGCAAATTGATGCCCTTACGCTTGGTGATAATCCCATCATTTTCAAGTCGTAGCGAAATGAGCCCCTCTCTTACGGAGGTAACAACCGATTTTACTTTTCCATCATACATAAATAACCGGTCGCCACGCTTCACTTTTTTTGAAAGATCATACTGAATCGGAATAGGTCCCCCGACCGTATGTGTGATGCCGAATGCAAGTTGCAGCTCTTGGCCTTTTGTCAGCTCGATCACACCATCAAAATCACCAAGACGGATTTTCGGGCCCTGCAGATCTTGCACAATGGCGACATTCACATCTAATTTTTTACTGGCTTCTCGAATCCATTTAATTTGCTGGCGACGCTCCTCGTAATCGCCGTGCGAAAAGTTCATTCTAAAACCGTCAACACCGTTTTTTATCAGCTGGTAAATTTTCTCATAGTCGTTCGTAGCGGGCCCAAGGGTCGCTAAAATTTTTGTTCGTGTTGCATCTGCCAATGCAGCAACTGGCGATTTTGCAATAGTAGCCATATCTTATTAAGTGTAGCAAACCATAAGCGTTATCAGAAGCGTCGCTACGCGGCTGAGCGCTTTTCAGTTTTGGCAATATCGATCGTTGTTTTAATCAGCGTGTCAGGAGCCAGCGAGATGCTATCAATGCCTTCCTCAACCAAAAAGCGGGCAAATTCAGGATAGTCTGATGGCGCCTGGCCGCATATACCTACCTTTACCTTCTTCTTTTTGCCAACCTTAATTAACTGACGAATCAGTGTTTTGACAGCTTCATTATTTTCATCATACACATGCGCAACAGTAGAGTTATCGCGGTCGACGCCAAGCGTTAACTGCGTGAGATCATTCGAACCAATTGAAAAACCATCAAATAATTCGGCGAATTGTTCGGCTAAAATGATGTTGGCTGGGATTTCTGCCATAACATATACTTCAAAGCCATTATCGCCACGCCGTAAGCCGGCGCCTTCCATGACCTGCAGTACTTTTTTCGCCTCATCCAAACTCCGGCAAAAAGGGATCATTGCTTTTACGTTGGTGAGGCCCATTTGGTTTCTTACTTTCTTGAACGCGTGACATTCAAGCTCAAAGGCTTCCTGATACTGTTTGCTATAGTAGCGGCTCGCTCCCCGCCAGCCAATCATGGGGTTGTTTTCTTCCGGCTCAAAATAGCGACCACCAATAAGGTTGGCGTATTCATTGCTTTTGAAGTCACTGAAACGAATAATGACGTCATTGGGGTAAAAAGCGGCTCCAATAATGGCGATCCCTTCAGCAAGTTTATCAACAAAATAATCAGCCTTTTTCTGATAGCCATTGGTGATTTTTTCAATCAATGCTCGCGTTTTTTTATCAGTCACCTTATCAAAATGCAGAAGGGCGAGAGGGTGTATTTTGATATGCGCATCAATGATAAACTCTTCACGCGCCAAACCAACCCCATCATTTGGGATGAGTGAGTAGTGAAAGGCGTGCTCTGGTGAACCAATATTCATCATCATTTTAGTTTTTGGCCGTGGCAAGTTTTTAATGTTCGTCTTTTGCACACGATACTTTAGTTTGCCTTCAAATACCTTGCCCTCATCACCATCAGCACAGCTCACCGTAACATAAGCACTATCGGCAATTTTATGAGTGGCATCACCAGTACCCACCACGCAAGGAATACCAAGCTCTCTTGAGACAATTGCCGCATGGCAGGTGCGTCCACCCTTATCGGTTACGATGGCACTCGCCCGTTTCATAATAGGCACCCAGTCAGGGTCGGTCATTTCGGTCACTAGCACATCGCCATCCATAAACCGATCGATATCTTTTAGGCTTGTAATTTTATTGGCAGGACCAACACCAATTTTGTTACCAACGCTTGAGCCGGCCGCCAAAAGCTTACCCTTGCCTTCTAACACGTACTCCTCAACAGCATTCATATCCCGACGCGATTCCACTGTTTCAGCTCGTGCCTGCACAATATATAACTGACCATCCTCGGCATCGAGCGCCCATTCAATATCCATTGGTTTTTGATAATGCTCTTCGATCAACATCCCCCACTTTGCAAGTGTCTGTGCCTGCTGGTCTGTTATGGAATAGTGCTCACGCATTTTTTTTGAAACAGGAACGTTCCGCGTTCGACTCCCCCTGGCCGGGATCATTTGTAGCTTTTTTGAACCAAGCTTCTTTTTAATGATCGCCATTGTCGGCTTAAAAACGGTAAACTCATCTGGGCTCACATGGCCCTGAACAATATTTTCACCAAGTCCGTAAATCGAACTCACGACAACCGCATTCCTAAAACCACTTTCGGTATCGATGGTAAACATCACGCCTGCAGATTTTGAACGTACTGCTACCATTTGCTGTATACCAACTGAAAGTGCCACCTTCATATGATCAAAACCATTCTCTTCGCGGTACACAATCGCCCGATCAGTAAAGAGCGAGGCCATACATTTTCTGACCGATCTAAGTACGTTACGCTCGCCATTTATATTCAGGTAGGTTTCTTGCTGACCGGCAAACGAAGCGTTCGGTAAATCCTCGGCTGTTGCCGATGAGCGAATTGCTACGGTGAGCTTTTTTGTACCACACCTCCTCGAAAGTTCCTGATAGCCATTTTTAATTTCATCTTCAAAATCTTTCGGCAACTTGGCTCTGTTAATAAGCCCCCTAATGCGATTTGCACCATTTTTAAGGCTCGCAAGATCTTTGCTATTCAGGCTTTTTAAAATTTTTTCGATTTCAGTTTTAATACTGGCCTGCTCCAGCAGGTAATAATAGCTCGCCGCTGTAGTCGCAAAGCCATTGGGCAATTGTACACCCTTGGGCGCCAAGTAGTGGTTCATCTCACCAAGAGATGCGTTCTTACCGCCGACTTGTGGGATGTCGTTGATGGTTAGTTCTTCAAAAAATTTTATGTATTTGTACATGCTTACACCTTTGCACTATTTACTTCGCTCAATAAAAGCATACCACTTACTGCATAGTTGTGCTCATGTTTATCTACAATGCGATCGCCACCAAGGCAGTTTTCAGAAATAAATGCCTAGGCATTCGGTGGAGGGCTATCAATTGCTACATCTCTACGCGCGCGAGCAAAACCCTTATGATCCAGGTCGTACAGTACAACTGTTCCAAATAACATCTCCAGCTCAGAAACCTGCTGTTCATTCAGCCGTTCTATGTACTTTATAAGTGCACGAATACTGTTGCCGTGTGCAACTACCAGTACGTTTTTACCATCATTGATAAGCGGAAGTATTTCTTGCTGATAAAACGGCACCACGCGCTCATACACCGCCTTCAGTGTTTCGCCACCCGGTATTGGCTCGTCCCAGCCTCGGCGGATCGCATTGAATGCATCTTCGCCCAGTAATTTTTGTATGTCCCATTTGTTTTTGCCGGTGTATTCACCATAATCGCGCTCATTAATGGCCGCCGAGCGAGTGATCGGTACGTCTGGTTGTTGGCTCACATCTAAAATACCACTCAATGTTTCGAGCGTGCGCACCTGTTCTGAATAAAAGGCATGGTCAATGTGAATATCCATATCTCGAATTGCCACACCAAGCATGCCTGCCTCTTTAAATCCCTTTTCGCTTAGGTTTACGTTGGTGGTACCGGTCCATTTGCCTGTTGCGTTCCATTCGCTTTCAGCATGCCGAACCAACAACAGTTTCCCCGGGGCTTTTTCTGGGGCCTCGACCTTATTTGGTGTATCACCCTGCCAAAACTGCACAATGTTCTCGGCTGTTGTGGCGTTGATACGACGCACTGCTTCTACGCTGTTAAAGGCATTGTGTGGCGTAATAATAACGTTGGGCATTTTATGAAGCGCTAACAAAGCAAGGCCATCCTTCATCAGGTCGAGGGATTGCTTATCAGAACGGAGCAGCATAATTTCTTCATCCACATGCAACAACTGCTCACCTTCAAGGACATCAAGTGCCGCTCCGGCTATGCGCCCGTCTTGCAGGGCTTCGGCCAAAGCTTTGGTATCAATAAGTTCGCCTCTTGCTGTATTTACAATGATTGCTGATTTTCGTAACAACCCGATGTTTTCTGCGTTAATGAGGTGTTTGTTGGTGCCTACATAGGGGGCATGTAGCGTTACAAAATCACTGTGACTCAGCAGCTCATCAAGTGACACGAAACGAAAACCCAGTGATTTTTCTAGCTCGGGTTTTGGGGAAGGGTCGTAAGCAATAACCTCCATCTGAAAGCCTTTTGCAATCTTGATAGCGTGTTCCCCGATATGGCCAACGCCAATGACACCAAGGCACTTCCCTGAAAGATCCGTGCCCATCAACTTGCTGGCCTTGATTTCTTTATCGAAGCTTTCAATAGATTGCGGTAACTTACGTGTTAGAGCCATAAGGAGCATAAAGGCGTATTCCGCCACGGTTGATTCTCCGTATGTTGGAACGTTGACCACTGTCACGCCATGCTTCTCTGCCGCCGACAAATCAATGTGATTAAAACCTGTTGAGCGACAGGCGATGAGTTTCAATTTCGGCAATGCTTCAATAATATCGGCTGTAACGGCACTGCTCACAAACACTGATATAACTTCACACTCGGGGTCAATTGTCTTGGTCGAAATTGGCTCACTGAAAAACACGACATCATGTTCGCCAACGTCGAGGCCCCGCTCAATCTGCTGCTTATCTAAATCGGTTGCATCATAAATACCTATACGCGCCATCTTGCTCTTATTATGGCACAGGAATAAGTTTTATGAGAACATGTAGTTGTGGAAATACATAACATCATCGCACGTCAAATACTCGATTCTCGAGGGAACCCTACCGTTGAAGCAGATGTATTGCTTGCAGGCGGCATCTGTGGCAGAGCATCAGTGCCCTCGGGGGCATCAACAGGCTCTCATGAGGCACATGAGTTACGGGATAACCAAGGGCCATTTCACGGAAGAGGTGTTCAAAAGGCCGTCGACATTATCAACACCGTCATCCGACCGAAACTACATGGCAAACCAGCTGATGATCAAAATGCTATCGACAACCTGATGATAGATCTTGACGGTAGTGCCAACAAATCAAAGTTAGGCGCGAATGCAATACTGGCCGTTTCTTTAGCATGTGCCCATGCTGCTGCCCGATACCGCGACATACCACTCTTCGCTCACATTTCCGATATTGCAGGCACCAAAAAAATGAGCTTGCCTTTGCCCATGATGAATGTACTAAACGGTGGCAAACACGCGGCACACTCAACAGACATCCAAGAAAGCATGATTATCCCCATAGGAGCACAAACCTTACAGCAAGCTATCCAGATGGGTGCAGAAACATTTCAGAGTTTGAAAAAGATACTGGAGAAACGCGGCTATTCGACCACCGTTGGAGATGAGGGCGGCTTCGCGCCCGCAATTAAAGCCGGTAACGCCGAGGCCTTTGAACTACTCGCTGAGGCTGTGAATGATGCCGGGTACAGCCTTGGGAAGGATATTGCGCTGGGCGTTGACGTAGCGGCAACTGAATTGTATGCAGACGGCGCGTATCATTTTCAAACAGAAGACCAAGCTTTTTCCACTGAACAGCTCATTGCGTGGTATAGAAAACTGGCCCAAAAATATCCGATTGTATCAATTGAGGACGGGCTAGCAGAAGATGACTGGGAAGGCTGGGAGAAACTATCGATCGCACTCCACGGCCAACAACTTGTGGGCGATGATCTGCTGGTCACCAACACCGAACGACTGCAGCGTGCCATTACGCAGCAGGCCGGAAATGCGATCTTGATAAAGCCCAATCAGGTCGGCACACTCACCGAAACCATCGCCGCCGTACAACTTGCACAGCAGCATAACTGGAATACGATCATATCCCATCGCTCCGGTGAAACTGAAGACGTTACGATTGCACATATTGCTGTTGGGCTCGGAGCAGGGCAGATCAAAACAGGGAGCCTTTCACGAGGTGAGCGCACCGCAAAGTATAACGAGTTGCTGCGCATTGAAGCTATGGACACCAATTTAGAGCTGGCAAATCCTTTTGGGTAGTACACAGATCTCCAGGCAGTGAACCCAAAACACGCCTTTACCGCGTGGTACAGAACCTCAATTATGAGTGATTATTCTTGGGAGTGACCGACAACGAACAACGCACATGCGTATGCCTTTTCGTCTCGGGTGCGAACGAAAAGAGTGCGCCTCTCTGAATCATTGGCTGTTTTATAGAAGCCGGCTTTACCTAACTGACCTTTCGATGATTCGTCTCCACACCGTGTAATTCCAACAAGAACATATCCTTGATCACCAAGCGGAAACGCTTTCTGGAATTCTTCTAGCGCAGCAGATGTCTTTGCTGGTAAGTCAGGCATCATTACTGCAATCATCCGAGCAGGGTTTGGCACGCCAAATCCACCCTCAGTTACCTCGTCTACAGGCACAAGGCTTAAAATGCCTAGTAGTGCTCTAACAGATGAGTCGCCTTGATAATCAACTTTGTGGGCCCCGTCTGGGATGCTATAACTAGCATCTACCACGACAATTTGGTCACCATGGCCGGTCTCCTCAAGTGCCTTGAGCATATCACCGTTGATTCCTCTATCAATTCCTTTAAGCGGGGGCATATATAAAATCTCCTATCTCTTATTCAGTCTAACCTTGAATAAACGCAGAACGCAAGTATAAGCAAATTGGTGATCCCACGGAGAATCACTTTGTGGCGCTCTGCGGTCATGCTCAAAGCAAGCTTCTGCGCGTGATCTTGATCTTCGAACTCCGGTTGTTAAGCGCTTCGCGGTTACGGCAACCGAATTCAATTCCCAGAATGATAGCACGAAAAAGCCCAAGCAGTAAGCTTGGGCAGTTTCGTGGTGATCCCACGGAGAATATTAAGGTATAGCCTTGACTCGTTCTCGATGCAAGCATCTGCGGGCGAGTCTTCGTTATCGACTCCGCCGGAGTTCGGGGTTCGCTGTGCGAACATCCAAAGAAAAACACCCATACCAGATGGGTGCCTTTCTTTGGTGAACCTAACGGGGGCTGATTCCGAAACCTTTTATCGTGACCTGGAAGAACTGGCAGATAAGCTGGCTGCTCAGGAGGATCACAATGTTTAGATTATTCCGCAGAGCAC
>CAZUOL010000069.1:0-7024 GCA_964621845.1 uncultured Candidatus Saccharibacteria bacterium
CCCCCCAGCCATTTACCACCATAACTCGCAGTTTCATCTTTATGCTCATCAAGCAACATGAGCCCCACTACCGTTGCATAGTCGGCTCGCGTTACCTTCTCTTTTAAGCCGCCTATGCCACTCGGTGTTACCACTCTGGCCGAAAGCCCAAGTGTCTCACGCGCTACCTCATCAATGCCCGCTAACAGCGCGCCGCCGCCAGAGAGGGTTACACCACCAGGTAGCTTTTTCGCACGATGTACCTTGGCAAGCTCTTTATCGACTGCTTCAAACAACTCTTCTAAGCGTGCGGTAATAACCAGCTCAATATCTTTTGTAGGGAAGATATATTCTTGCCCACCAACCACGACCTTAATGTGTTTCGGGCGATCCTTTGCCCCTTTGGCGAGGTATTTGTAGTTACGCTTTACTGCTTCAGCAACTTTTATATCTGTTCTCAGACCAATCGCAAGATCGTTCGTCACGTGCGTACTACCAATCGGGATCACCGCTACGTGCAAGACGTCGCCTTCTTCAATCACGATGACATTTGTAGTTGAAGCACCAATATCAACCGCCGCTACGCCGTTTTCCTGTTGTTCGCGTGTGAGCCCCGACTGTGCGGCACCAAGACTGCCAACGCTGAGCCGATTCGCCCGAATATTGACCGTTTCAAGTACCTTTTCAAGATTTTTCAGTGCCGGCGCTGAAAGGGTTACCACGTGAGCATCCACCTCAAGCCGCGTACCACTCATCCCAATGGGGTCTTTAATATTTTCATTACCATCAATCGTATAGCTTCGCGGGAACACACTTAAGATTTCGTTGTGCTGCGGAAGTTGCAATAATGTTGCCGCATCTTCTACCCGATACAGATCCTCCTGAATGACTTCTTGGCCCGAAATCGCAACGGTGCCGTGCGAATCGAGACCCCGAATATGGTCTCCATTGATATTAACGGTGGCGGCATGAATTTGAATACCGCTCATCCGTTCTGCAAAATTAATCGCCTGATCTACTGCTTGAGCAGTATCAGAAATATTAATAACCGAGCCCTTACGAAAGCCCGTATTCGGTGCCTCGCCAATACCAACAAGGTCAAGCTGCTGTTTTTCTGGTTTTAATACGCCGATGGCGCAGCGAACGACGGTGGTGCCAATATCGATGCCCACCACTGGCTCGGTGTGTTCTTGCATGTAAAAAGTATACCGCTTATGTAGCCCTGTCTGCAACAGTATAAGTTTGCTACACTGTGTACATGAATCAAAAAATGAAGAAAATAAAGCAGCTGGTCGAAAAAGAATACGGTGTCAGAAAGGCAACACGCGCAGATTGGGCGGATTGGCTTTTTGCACACCATGTATTTGTAGTCGGTGATTTTGCCATCGAGCTTGCCGAGCGCTTTGGCGCGCCTCTAGATCAATGCTATGCGGCGGCGATACTGCACGATATCGCAGACGCCCGTATGTCTCGGTTTGATACCACCCATGAACAAAAAAGTTTGGAAATTGCACGCGAGCTGCTTATTGCGGCTGGTTTCACGGACGATGAATGTTCTACCATCGTTGATGATGCAATTCGCCTCCATAGCTGCCATGATGGGGCTCGACCACAAACCATGGTTGGAAAAATTCTGGCCACGGCCGATGCACTGGCACATTTGAAAACAGATTTTTATAGTTACGCTACTGAGCATCTTATGAATGATCGGTCCGAATCAGATCGGCTCAAGTGGATACAGAATAAAATACCCCGTGACTATTACGAAAAAATTGCTTTTGATGAAATTCGTGACGAGGTACGCCCCACGTTCGAAAAACTCTGCACGCAGTTCATGCTAACTGACGTACAACAACCCTAGAGTGCTGTTAACTCTCCTGGCAGAATCTCTGCAAGATGCGCCAACGTACCAGAAAATGCCTGTTGGGCTTGTTCGATTTTGGCATGTGCTCGTCTCGCTTCGGCCCATGTCTGTTCAACATAAGCTGCAGCACCCCTGAAGTCATGGCTACTATCAAAAGCTTCTCTATCGATACCAAGCCGATGCCATCTTTCCATATTGGCAGCGTCTATGATGAAGTAGCCCGGGTTCACTTCATAATGTGGTGCCGGGAGGGTGCCGTCTCCATTATTAGCGAATGTTGCATGTTTTCCTGTCTCACTTATAAACCGATGCATTGCAGTAAATCTGTCATCTTTGTCTAAAGGGACCATTGAGAGTTGGAACCTAGCTAGATCAATTGCTTCTTGATCTGGTTCATCCGCCCCCTCAAGATCAGCGAGCTGTCTTGTGAGAAAAGCTTCTGCGAGCTCGCCATCTGGGGCTAATATAATCTCTAGCTGTTCGCTACTGAGAGCCTGCTCGTGTAATTGTTGTTCTGATGTTTTTATTTGGTTTGGGTCTGCCATATTAATATAATATCAAAAAATATTCACATTGTCAATAGTGGTTATACGGTCGTCAGAATCTCTGAGCCTGTTTGAGTAATCAAAATAGTGTGCTCAAAGTGAGCACTCAAGCTGCGATCGCGCGTTTTAATGGTCCAGCCATCTTTATCAATATAAACACCCTCTTCACCTACCGTACTCATGGGCTCTATACAAATCGTCATGCCTGCCAGAAGCTGATCACCGGTACCTTTTTGGCCATAATTTGGTACATCAGGCTGCTCGTGCACCTGATGTCCAACGCCATGCCCTACCAAGTCACGGACAACACCAAAACTATACTGGGTCATTACCCGCTCAACTGCTGCACCAATATCACCAGTTTTAACACCATCTTTCAAGGTATGTATGCCGGCCATGAGCGCCTCTTCCGTTCCTTTCAGTAGCCGACGAGTTTGACCAGTTGACTGACCCGCCACAACAGAGATAGCTGCATCGGTGATCATGCCTTTGTAGTCGACACCAAAATCAAGACCCACAATGTCGCCATCTAAAACAACCCGCTCGCCAGGAATACCATGCACTACCTCATCATTCACTGATATACAAATAACATCCGGAAAGCCCTGATACCCCAAAAATGCCGGCTTACCGCCTAGCTTATCGAGCTCTTTAGAAGCAAGCACGGCGAGCTCTTTGGTCGTAATACCGGGGGCTACGTGTGGCTTCAGATAGTGCAATACACTGGCAAGCATTTTGCCAGAAGTACGCATGTTTTCAATTTCTTGAGCTGTTTTAACCTTGGTATACATTTAGTCTTCTTCTGAGCTTGACGCAACGATCCCGCAAGAAACCAGCTCGGCCTCAATGCGGTCATGAATCTTCCCAACCGTACCTGTCCCATCAATATGGGCAATCTTCACTTTTTGATCTGTGAGATAGGTCAGTATTGGATAAATTTCTTGCCGATAGATGCTCAAACGTTCTTCAATGACCTCGCTGGTGTCATCAACTCGACCCCGAACTTTTAAACGCTTCTCTAGTTCGGCACGCGGAACTTCAAGCACAACCGCCAGAGCAATCGAACGCTCGTGACGCGGCTGGGTTTTAATCAACCACTGCGCCTGTTCAAGTTTGCGGGGATAGCCATCTAAAATAACCCTGTCGATATCTTTGGCTCGCTCCAAAGCATCTGCGACCACCTCATTAATCTGCCCTGAGCTTACCAACTTACCCGTTCGCATTTGCTCCATAATTTCATGATCACGAGAATCGCGTAGCAACTGCCCCGAAGAAAGCCATCGCCAACCATGACGAGCCGCGAGGATTTGCCCTTGCACACTCTTACCCGCCCCTGCCGGACCAAAGAATACAATCATGCTTTTATTGTAATCGGTCTTTTACTAGCTTGGCAATAAGTGCACCATCGGCTGCGTTACCGGCTTTGGCTTTCACTGCACCAATAACCCGACCCATATCCTTCATACCCTCAGGCTTTACATCCGCAATCACTTCCTCAACAAGTATCGTGAGCTCCTGTTCATCCATCTGCGCAGGAAGATAGGCTTGGATTATCTGCTTTTCACCAAGCTCTTTACTCGCGCGTTCGCTATCGCCTGCAGCCGTGTACATATCTGCGGCTTCTTGGCGTTTTTTAGCCTCTTTACTCAGCACGTCTACAATCTGCTGGTCTGTAAGCCCCTGCTCACGCACACCAAGCTCTACTTCTTTATACAAAACAGCACTTTTGAGCATATTTAACAGCTCAGCTTTGGGCTTATCACCAGCAAGCATGGCCTGCTTAAGGTCATCGGCAATCTGTTGCTTTAACACCGCTATTTCTGCCCGAGACGAATTCGCTTCATTTTTTCAGCTTTGCGTGCTTTTCGGATAATCGCTTTTTCGCGACGATCACGTTTGCTCATTGGCTTCGAGAAGAACTCACCTTCTTTCACCTTTGGCAAGACGCCTGCTTGCTGAAATTTTCGATTGAAACGACGTAAAAGGTTCTCAAGACCTTCTTTTTTGTCTTTTCTGGTTACTGTAATCATGACGACCATTCTACTACAGATGTGAACACAAGACAAGGCCCTACAACGTAATTGTCACCACGGTACCTCGCCCCTCATGACTTAAGATGGTGGTTTCGCCACCGTACTTCTCAACGAGCAACCGAACAATGTACAGGCTTAGCCCAAGCCCCTGGTAATCAAAGATTTCATTTGACGTCGCTCGAGCAAAGGGCTGCATCAATGCCTCTACCTTCTCTTTTGCGATACCCTTACCGGTATCACCGACACTCAGCAACCGTTTATGACCTTTTTGCTTTGCCGAAACGTAAATATGACCACCTGCTGGCGTAAATTTGACTGCATTATCGACCAAATGCTCTAGAATGAAATCAAGCTCTTGTGGCGTAAACGGCAACGCAATGTGCGGAGCGCCCTCGTACTTCAACATGAGGCCAAAACCAGCTGCGACGTCGGCGTGCTTAGCAATCTCTTGCTGCATAACGTAATCCTCTTGCAAGAGAATGGCGCTTTCTGCTTTCGAGCGAGTCAGCTCGGCAACGTAACCAAAAGCAGTCACTACCTTGTTCAGATCAGTGGTAGCGCTGCCAAAATGCTTTACGAATGCATCATCGTGCACGGTTGAGCTCAATGCCTGAACTTCATCAATGCGAGCATGAAGCCCATTTTGATGTGTAACAATGAAATCCTGCCGCTCTTTCAATAACTGCTGGGCCGTTTTTTGGGTAAGTAAAATATCGGCGTTCAGTTGACGCTGTCGTTGCCAGCGGGCAAAGAAGAGCCCGGTAAGCAATGAGGTTGCCACCACCATCACCAAGCTGAACGCAGTCGAGCCCGTTGACGCGCCAAAAAGTCGCACCTGTGACCCAAGCAGTATGCTAGCAAGCAACAAGACTATGGCCGAAGTAACTGGCACCAACACCCAGCCAGCAAATGAGTAGTGAGAAACCCTGCCGGCAGTTTGCAGCGATTGCTTCGTAGGCTGTGCACTCTCATTCAACTCTGCAACCAGGTCATTTATGTACTGTTTGAGGTTGTTGATTGCATCTTGAAGCACGGGCGATACATCCTGTGGCCGCACAGCCTGCAATGCCTCCACGGTAAGCGCCATAGTTGCAGTTGGAGTAGTAAGGTAATGTGTTGCAATGTGCAAGAAGCCTTGCAGATCTTCAGTTGTTTTTTGAATCAAATCAAGCTCTTTTTGTGCTTTTCTATTTTGACATGTTTGCCGATATGCCTGAAGCAAGTACAGCGCTGCCAGAATCTGCAAGAGAAAGAGCGGCAGATTTTTTGCAAAACCAGCTGCCACACCGTTTATTGCATACATTTTTTGTTCATTTATGCTGAGCGAGAGACCTGGGTTGGTGAATCCTAAAATTGGAGCAGGGGTTACCTTCTTTTTTGAAACAAAGAAGGTAACGGGATCTGTAGCCGTTTGTTTGCCGTTGCTATCTTCTGCCACTGCGATGACCGCATAAGTGCCCTCCTTTAGGTTCTGCAGTCTGTATTCAAATGGTGCTCTCGCATCTCGGCCAACCAGTTTCCCGTTCAGATAAAAGCGAACCTCTGTCAGCCTCACCTGACTCGTAGCAACAGCCTTCGCTGTAATCGTATCACCCAGCTTAAAATGCTGGCCTATCTTGGGGGCGATTATCTTCACGCTCGGGCCTACTTCAGTTACACCGGTGATGACTGGCGCAGGCGGAGTTACGGGTGTTTCAGTGGTAGTTGATGGACATGCTAGGGTAAAGGTTGTAGGGTCTCCATACGTTTTAGTCTGAGAACCATCAACTGCGAAGGCACGGTAGAAGTATTGCCTGTTGCAGGTGAGCCCATTCAGCGTTTTATTGAAACTATTTGATGTAATATCTAAGCCCGAGACAGTGTTACCGTAGCTCGCAGTTGTTCCCCATTCAAAACCAGCTGAAACAAAATTCCCAGCCCCCACACCGGAAACGGCACCTTTGAGTGTTGCTTGTGTTGCACTTATTTTTTGGGGCGAGAGGGTACTCACCTGCTTAAACTGATTCGAGCAATCCTTACCGGCATCAGTAATGCTCCAGGAATGACTGCTGATGATATCTGAGCGTTCAGCTTCGGCGCTACAGTACGTACTGGTACCTGCGTCAAAGGTCACTCCACTCTGCAGCCCCTGGCCCGCCCAACCCTTGAGCGTTGCGTCATAGTTTGCAGTAGAAAGCCCCGAGGGTGCAAAATCATAGCCAGGGCCCAATGAAAGTTGTTCTTTATTGAACATTCCAATAAGGCTCCCTTCATCGGATTGAATGCTTGAGACGTTCCAACTTGCAAGCGACTGATCAAATGAGGTAGCACCTGCAAACATATAGCTCATTCCGAGCATGGCACTGGTATCCCAATTATCGAGTGGCTGATTGAAGGCGGTTGCCCCCATAAACATGCCGAGTGGATTATAGACAGAGCTGATATCCCAGGTGTTTATGTTCTGATTGAAGCTGGAGGCATTTGCAAACATGCGCATTGTAATCTGAAGGCTTGAGGTATCCCAATTATCGAGTGGTTGATTGAACGCGGTTGCCCCCTCAAACATCGCAAACGTATCTTTTACGTGGCTAACATCCCAGGTGTTTATGTTCTGATTAAAGCTG
>CAZUOL010000070.1:0-4713 GCA_964621845.1 uncultured Candidatus Saccharibacteria bacterium
ATGAGCGGTGGCGTTTTAGGAGATACTGCATGCAGCCAATACGCTATGCCCGTTTTCTCATCAATGTGTTTATGCATGAATGTATCCTACCACAGAACAGCTGCAACAGGTTATACTATAAAAATGAGCAAGAAGCAGCCCAATCACAAAAAACCACTTGTGAATCGTCGAGCACGATTCGATTACGAATTGGGCGATACAATAAGTGCGGGCGTGATATTAACTGGTGCCGAAGTCCGTGGAGCGCGCCTTGGCCATGTGCGCCTAACTGGCAGCTACGCAAACTTGAAACAAGGCGAGCTTTGGCTTACCAACCTCAGTATTTCAATTCCTGACACTGCTCGCAAGATAGGCGAGGATAAAGAGCGCACCAATCCACGCAAGCTACTGGTTACCAAAAAAGAACTAAAGCAAATTGAAGAGGCAAAAAAACAAGGCCTCACCATCGTGCCAACCAGATTATTCAACCAAGGCCACTTTATTAAAATTGAACTGAGCTTTGCGAAAGGCAAGAAAATTCACGACAAAAGGCAGAGTATAAAAGGGCGTGATCAAGACCGCGAAACAAAACGCATGCTGAAAGGATCACAGTGAAGCGTGAAAAAGTATACTTAGTTGATAAAAATGATAATGTCATTGGCTCAAAGTGGCGAGACGAACTGACAGATGACGACTGTTGGCGTGTTGTATCAATCTGGGTGACTGATCGTTCCGGCAATATTCTGCTGCAACAAAGAAGCTTCCAAAAAGATCTTGATCCAGGTGATTGGTCGGCGGCTGCTGAAGGCACTGTAATATTTGGCGATGAATATGATGAGAGTGCAAAGCGCGAACTCGAAGAAGAGATCGGCATTGCGAATGGCATACTTGTTCCAGTCGGGAAAATTCACCATCGCATGCTATCGAAAGGCTGGCGAGTGCGCCAGGGATATCTTTGTATAATCGATCATATTGAAGCAAGCAACATCAAGATTCAAAAGTCTGAAGTTGAGCAGGTGCGGTGGTTTAGCCCAGAAAAGTTTAAAAAGTTCACCAAAGACCCGGAGATAATGAGCCTGCTTAATATCTATAAAGAAATTGGTTTTATCAACTAACTTTCGTGCCAAGAGGTTCGCCACTCAGTACATCGGCGAGCGCACCATCAGCTTCAACGCTCAGCACAATAAGCGGCATTTTGTGCTCCATCGCCAAACCAAGGGCAGCTTTATCCATCACTTGAATGGCGCTATTTTCTACTGCCTCTTGATAGGTTAGTGAATCATATTTTTTGGCATCAGCAAATTTTGCTGGGTCTTTGCTATAAATACCGTCGACCTTGGTTGATTTGAGCACCACATCACAATCAAGCTCTAGGGCAAGCGATATTGCTGCAGTATCAGTGGTTAAGTAAGGCCTGCCGATACCACCTGCCACAATCACCACGCGCCCGTTTTCAAGATGCTTTTCTGCTAAGCGGTGCGAAAAAGGCTCGGCCACTTGAGTTGCAAAAATATTACTTACGCAGCGAGTTGGGATATCATCTGATTCAAAAATATCGGTAAGTGCCAGTGCATTCATAAGTGTGCCCAACATCCCCATATGATCCCCGGTGACTCGTTTTATACCTGAGCCGGCAATTTGAGCGCCCCGCACAAAGTTACCGCCACCCACCATAATGACAATTTGCACACCTTGCTTAAGCGCATCTTTCACTTCTTTCGCCAGCCAATGTGCTCGTTCGGCATCGATGCCACTTTCAAACTTACCGGATAGCTGCTCACCTGAAATTTTAAGCAAAACTCGCTTATACATTGATGCAAGTTTACAATTAGATTATATCCTTGGCAAGCTTAAGCAGCCCAGACGTCCAACATCCCATCCTCGTCGCTCGAACTGATACCAGGCTGAGCGACAAAGCCTATCACATTCGCTACATTCACCGCCATGCTCATTTGTCGTTGCAAAAAACCACGTGCTGATTCGTACGCCAGGTCATAATCACCAGCCTCTATTGAATCGGCCATACTAACCAAGCCTGGCTTAACCTCAGCCTGAAAATAGGTGCCAAGATCCGGCAAATCCGTAAATTTTGTAACAACAAGTAGATCACCCACAACGGCATCAGTGCGATCATCGGTCAAAACCAAGCCATTACGATCTACTGGCCCGTCAGCTGTTTGAATCAATACATTTAAGAGTGCCTTACTCGCATTAACGTACTTGCCAAACATTTGTGATGCCCTTAAAAGTACGGCTCGATCACCTTCAGACTGCGTTAGAAAAACACTAAAACGATGGTAATACTGTGTGATATCTCTGAACGCAGAACCACCAACAATAAGGCCACCGTCAAGCGCCGTGCGCTGAGGGTTACTATCACCGTACTTACTCACGGCGTAGTCAGTCTCTCGCTCGAGCCACAACGGAATGGCATCTGCCAATAATGAAGCTTCTTTGCTCAACATAGTTTATTTATTATATCATAATATGTGATAAAAATCTATAAAGTATACTTGTTATTGTGAAGATATTTAGCTGGAACATTAATGGAATGCGCGCAGTCGTGCGAAAAGGTGAGATTCAAAAGTTCATGGCAAAATATCAACCTGATATTGTCTGTTTTCAAGAAACCAAAGCGAAACAAGGCCAGGCTGAAATAGAATTTCCTGGCTACGAAGAATACTGGAACTCATCTCGTACCAAAAAAGGGTATTCAGGCACGGCAATTTTTACAAAATTAACGCCACTGAACGTCATGTATGATATCCCTGAAGATATCGCCAAAGCCAATGAACTCGTTGCCGATGGCTATGGACATAGCAACGATGAGGGGCGAGTCATAGCTGCAGAGTTTGATGATATATACGTCGTGACCGCATACACACCGAATGCAAAAGACGATTTAAGCCGTATACCACTCAGACAGCGTTTTGATGCCGCTATGACAGCTTACTGTACGCAGTTGCAGAAAAAAAAGCCCGTAGTGTATTGCGGCGACATGAACGTCGCCCATACTGAAGACGATCTCGCCAACCCGAAGCCCAATAACGGCAAAAAGGGCTTCACCGAACAAGAGCGGACCGGTTTTGATAACTGGCTCAATGCCGGTTTTATTGATACATTTCGGGTATTTACCAAAGGCAATGGTCACTACACCTGGTGGAGTCACTTTGCCAACTCACGAGCTCGTAACGTCGGCTGGCGTATTGACTACTTTCTGATTTCTGAGGCACTGAAGGATAAGCTCCAAAAAGGCGAAATTCATACCCAGCAAATGGGGTCAGACCACTGCCCGATTAGCATTGAAATAAGCCTATGAAGAAAACTGATCACGAAACAACGATTGATGAGCTTAAAACACTGGTAGTCAAGTTTCGCCAAGAGCGCGGTTGGGAAAAGCACTTTACACCAAAAAATGTTGCAACCTCTATCGCAATCGAGGCGGCCGAACTATTAGAACACTTTCAATGGGATCTGCTGATGAAAGATGATCAGGAAGAGATAGCCAAAGAGCTCGCTGATGTACTCATTTTTGCCTTCCATTTTGCGACACTGTACGACCTCGATATTTCGACCGAATTTAAAAACAAGCTTGCCCTCGCTGCCAAAAAGTATCCTACCACAATCCACAAACCAGGGGCAGACGATAAAAATGCCTATCATCGAGCGAAAAAACAATATCGAAATGCAAAAAAATGAAGCCTTTTGCGGTATTTGATATTGATGGCACCTTAATTCGGTGGCAGCTTTACCATGCAGTTGTTGATAAGCTGGCCAAGCAGGGGAGGCTCAGTACTGACAGCCACCAAAAGATTCATCTCGCTCGCATGCGCTGGAAAAACCGCGAGCACGACTACCGTTTTTCGGATTACGAAAGCGCCTTGATCAACGAATTTGAAGCAGCGGTCAAAAACCTCGCGCCAATAGATTTTAACGGTGCCGTTGACGAAGTAATTCAAGAATATAAAGATCAAGTGTACACCTACACGCGAGATCTTATGAAAACGCTCCGTCAGCAAGGTTACCTACTTTTTGCCATCTCGGGATCACAACAAGAGCTCGTGGCAAAAATTGCCAAAATGTATGACTTTGATGATTTGGTCGCAACCGTTTATCAACAAAAAGGTGGCCGTTATACGGGTAAAAAAACCGTTGCCAGCCACAACAAAAAAGCAGCCCTTGAACATTTGGTGGGCAAACATGCTGCCTCATACCAAGATAGTTATGCGATAGGGGATAGTAAAAGCGACGCCTCCATTCTTGAAATGGTAGAGTACCCCATTGCCTTTAACCCCGATGCCGAGCTATACCGTATTGCACAATTACAGCAGTGGCCCATCGTTATAGAACGCAAAAATATGATCTACAAGTTAGAATATAAGAATGGAACATACGTACTGGCTCAAACAAACTAATACACCTTTGTTTCCAGAAATTGAATGGAACAAACCCGAGCGGCGCGATCAAGCAGGCAGGCTATTGATTATCGGTGGCCATCAACACAGCCTTGGCGCTCCGGCGAATGCTCATGAATATGCCAAAAAAGAAGGGGTCGGCGATATCCAAATGGCACTGCCCAACAAAGTGTAACATCTCGTCGGGTCAACATTGCCAGGCGCCTTTTTTCTACCCAGTACCACAAGAGGCGAACTTGCTCGTGACGGGTTTGATGAACTAATGTCATAGGCAAACTGGGCAGAGACGGTACTTTTGCCTGTTTATTTTGGTAGAATC
>CAZUOL010000071.1:0-4829 GCA_964621845.1 uncultured Candidatus Saccharibacteria bacterium
AAACGGGCAGCTTCTACATCATTCACTGCCATACGATCACCGTTGCTTGTTTCCACCCTTGTTATGGCACGCATCGCTTCGCGAACTTCAGCCGGATCGTGAATAAGAACGCCTTCGTGCATCGTAAATGGTATCCTATCGGCATTCCCATCTGGTCGATCACACTCGACAATATCCTGCCATCTTGGATGACGCGGATCGGCGAGATCTTTTAGCTTACAAGTCGAGCCCGCAAGATAACCTTCTGCGTCAAGTAGCCCAACCTGCTGTAGTTCTTTGACAAATCCAGACCCGAGGAGCAGCTGCCATAGATCATCATCATGGCTGTCTTGTTTTTCGTAATCACCTACCATAAAATCTCCACGTAAATGTGAGCCGGCAGGATGCGCAAAATCCGACACCACAGTTTGAACAATCTGTTCGAATGTCGCACCGAGTGACTGTAGTAATCGGGCGGAATCGAGCAAGCCACCCAGGCGAACGAAGCGACTCGTTCCCGCTCTCGTCTCGAAGTCTTCAACAAAGCTCAGCTGCCTTGTCGTAAAGTGGTGGAATTGGTGAATCGTGGCAATTTGCAAAAAACTATCGGCGCGTGGGTCACTAAAAGTCTTGCCGTCACCAATTGTGTATGGCTCGACCCACAATGGGCTCTGGACGGTAATGACATTGTTATCATCTATCGCAATACAATGCTCGGCGTTTTGTATTGGTGATTCCGGCCCAATGGCAGGCGTGCGATATACCCCAGTGTAGTGACCCTCACGTAACATGTATAAAATTGTGGGGGAATCGCCGTTCTTTTGCAAGCAGTAGCGTTTATAAACTTACACTACTCATAGCGTACAACCTGTTTAGCTACACCACATGTAGTGTATTAAGCTTCACGTTTCGAGTTTCGTGTGAGGCGCTCAGCGAGCTGCGCTGCAAACGCAAAGCGATCTTGTGCGGCATCGTTTTTTGCATAGCGATCAATAACATCGCTGCTGAGTATCTGCTTCAATGCCTTAAAAATAGATATGTGCACCACTACAGGGTCGAGTTCGGTATTCAGCAGCATCTCCGCAAGGGCCTCATCCTGTGCCGTAGCCTCATCCATATCAGAGCTACCCTTCATTATGTAGCTATAAACCATTGCTTGTATACCAGGCACGCCTTTTTTGCCCTGAAACGAGGCAGGCAATCGAATACGCTTTTGGTCTGGTGCCTGCTCTGGTTCGGGCTGCGGTGGAGCCGCTGCCTCGCACCAATCGGTGAGAGCACCCCGGTTGAATACCTGCACCCTATCACGCTGACTACCGCTGAGCGTAAATACCTCATCACCAAACGATTCGCTCGCGATTCTTTTTGCAGTCCTGAGGCGCGAATACGCAACCTCTGGTGTGATCACATCGTTCGTTACCTCGGCAAGCGATTGTTTTAACGCCACGAGAGGGATCGCTACGTCAGGTGGCTGAGCAAGCATAAAGTACATCGCCTCTTCAGTTGGCGGCTTCATGTTGCGCTTTGCAAGTGCAGCAAGCACTGAACAGTTGCCTATAGCGGCAACGCGCTCTTCTTCTGGTAACAGAAAACAGCGCTGACATTCTTTCGCGTCGGGTGTATTTTGGCCTACTTCAACGTCTGACATAGCTGCTATTGTGAACAATCATCATCAATTTTTGCAAGCATAGGCGCTATAGGGTCGTGAGCCAGCGATGCGTATCTTCAGCCTTGCCACGTTGTACATCTGCATATTGTTCAGCGAGCCTCTTGGTCATTTGACCCGGCCTGCCGTTGCCGATCGGCCGTTTATCTACTGAAAGAATTGGTACAATACGAGCACTCGAACCACACATAAAGAGTTCGTCGGCGATATAGAGCTCGCTTCTATCCACAGCTCGCTGCTCGGTTTTAATGCCCTGTTCTTTGGCGATTTCAATGATAGAGGCACGGGTAATGCCTTCGAGCAAATCGGTTGATTTATCTGGCGTAATAAGCGTACCATCACGAACAATAAACAAGTTGGCCACCGTCCCTTCGGAAACATGACCGTTATGATCAAGTGCAATTGCCTCTTCATAACCGTTCAGCAATGCCTCATTCTTCATTAAGCTCGCGTTAATATAGCTGCCGTTAATTTTAGCCCGCGATGGTTGCGCGTTATCCTGCGTGCGTACCCAGCTTGAAACGCACGCGTGAATGCCTTTAGGATTTAATATCTGACCGAATGGATAAATATAGGCCGAGAGGGCATTTTTAAGACCATGAATCTTGGTGCCAGCAATAAGCTCATCGATATACACGGCCACTCGTACTAACGCATCCTCTTGGATATCGTTGCGCCGCAGCAGTTCGAGCATGATTTTTTCAAATGCTTCATAGCTATATTCATCACGAAAACTATGAAAATCCATGATTCGCGCTGAATTCACCAATCGTTTATAGTGATCTTTTAGTCTGAAGATATGGAGCTTCTTTTGTTCATCATTCCAATTGACGTTAAACACCGTATACACCGTTAAGCCATACAGCACCGATGAGCTTGCAATGCTCACGTTCGCGCGCGAAAACGGCACAAAGGTACCATCAAAATAGACAGTCGAGTGAAGATAATTAAACGCCATAAAATCTATTATACCTTTTTTAACGTAAGCTTAATAAAATAATCAACAAGTTCTGGAAACTCCAGCCCCACTGTGGCTGCTGCTTTGGGGAATAAGCTTTGATGCGTCAGCCCTGGGATTGTATTGGTTTCAAGAAAATATATGTCGCCTTGCTCGTTTATCATGAAATCAGTTCGCGATATATGGCGGCAGCCTAAACTCTTATGGATGTTTTTTGCCATAGTGACTGCAAGAGCCTGCACATCCACACTTACATGCGCTGGCGGGCATAATTCCTGAGTTGCGCCATTGTATTTATTTTCGTAATCGAAAAGTTCGCCTTCTGGAGGGATGATTTCGACGAGCGGCATATCAACTCCATCAAGCACTGCAGCAGTCACTTCTACACCAATGATACATTCTTCAACGAGAAGCTTGTTGTATATACGAAATGTTTCCTCAATTGCGGGCACATCCATATGAACGATGTCTTTCACGATATGAGTGTGAATGCTTGAACCGCCCATAACCGGCTTCACCACATGTGGCCTATTGACGAGTTCGCTATGTGTATAGGATTCGTAGCCCATAACCGCGCCCTTAGGCACCTTGAAGCCAAGTTTTTCAACCAACTGACGGGCCTGTTTTTTATCAAAACAAACTCTCGCAGCCTCGGGTTGAGAGCCGAGGTATTTTACGTTCAGAGCTTCTAGTATTTCTTGGATCTGACCATCTTCTCCGCCCTTACCATGAAGAATCGGCAGCACCACTTGGTAGTGTGGGGCGTTGGTTTTTAACCATTCTTTTGAACCGTCCCAGTCATAAAAATCTACCTGATAACCCGCTTTTTTGGCCGCCTCAACTACTGCCTGCGCCGAACGCAAAGAAACCTCACGTTCATCAGAGATCCCGCCACCAACAACCAGTATTCTCACTCTGAGAACACCTTCTGCTTGACTTTCATCCAATGCGCCGACTGGCGAACGAGTTTTTGAGCATCTTCTGGGTTATCCAAGAGTGCTCGCGTTGCCTCCTCGAGAAAGATGCCGCCTTGTGAACCCTTTAATAAAACTGCCGTATCCTTTTTCAGCAACGGCAGAACAACATCAGCAGCCTGGTAAGGAGAAGAGCAACGCACTACTTTACAGCCGTGTTTTTCGGCCTCTTCAGCCAGAAAACTATTGGCATGCTCACCCAACGTCACGAGCAAACTAAGCTGCTTTGGATCGCACCAACCGCCAGCTTCACGATGATAGCCTTCGCTGAACTTCCCCATTTCGTTCATCTGACCAATAACGGCAATTTTTTGTTTTATATCAAGTTCGTACAGCGTATCGAGCGCTGCCTTAAGTGCGTGTGGACTTGAATTATAGGTATCGTCAATCAGCAGTGAACCTCTTTTACCCTGCAGTAGGTTCATGCGCCCAGAAAATGGCTCGTTGCTTTCAAGACCATGTAGAATCTGCTCACGTGAAAGACCCATCTCTAACCCCATAAGCAATGCAAAAGCGAGCGCTGGCACGTTCTGTAACCCAATGGTTTTTGACTGTATCTTGAACCTTTCAATAGAATCTTGATGAATCTCGAAGGTAACTTCTCGGCCTATTTTATCGAGCTTACTTGGCTTGATGACACAGTCACCAGCTGTTGTTGAAATAGTTACCGGGTCAGAAATTTGTTGCACATATTCTTTGGGGACGCTGTCTGCATCGAGAATGGTAAGCTCCGCGAGCGTGGTGGCGATAAGTTCATCTTTCGCTACATCATCGAGATCGGCGAAACCTTCCATATGCTCTGGTGTAATCGCCGTTAAAAGCGTGTAGTCTATCTTTAAGATGCCTTTAAGCTGCCTCATATCGCCCGCATGGTCAGTACCAAGTTCTAGTACTACGACGTCATAATCGTAGCGACCTCTTATCATACGTTCATTTTTTAAACAGAGCACGAGCCAAGCGAATGGGTTCAACAGCGATGGGACAGGGCGCATAAAAAGACGAGCGGGATGCTAAATATATCGTTGTAGTTGCCTTTTTGCCACGCCACCCGATACTTTTGAGTCAACAGTTGAGCGACGGCAGATTTGGTTGACGTCTTCCCTACGCTACCAGCGACGGCTATCGTTTTTGGCTGGTGCTTCGCCCTCAGGCGATCAACCTGCCACCATAAGATTCGAGTCATGAACGATTTGAGAAGTTTTTTCATATGTTGAAATGGTGGAGCTACGCGGACTCGAACCGCGGACCCCTT
>CAZUOL010000072.1:0-6389 GCA_964621845.1 uncultured Candidatus Saccharibacteria bacterium
ACGGTCGCTAATATCACCAAAAGCCCCGGTACTCGTAACCCAAGTGCTCCATTTACCACCAGCACACTTCAACAAGATGCCAATGCGAAGCTTGGCTTTAGTTCTCGGGCAACCATGAGTGCTGCCCAAAAACTATATCAAGAAGGTAAAATCACCTATATGCGTACTGATTCGGTCAATCTTTCTACGCAATCACTTGCCCAGATGACCACTTTTATTAAAAATGAATTCGGTGACGCATACCACCAATTTCGAACATATAAAACCAAGAATTCCAGCGCCCAAGAAGCACACGAAGCCATTCGGCCAACAAATGTGGGCGTAACCCATGCGAGTGACGACCCTTACAATCAAAAACTCTACGAACTTATTCGTAACCGCACCCTCGCCAGCCAAATGGCTCCAGCAAAGCTTGAAAAAACAACGGTCACTATTACCATTTCAGGCAGTAAGCAGCAATTTGAAGCAAAAGGGGAGGTCATTTTATTTGATGGCTTTTTGAAAGTGTACGGCGGTGGCAAAAAAGACCCTGACATCTTGCCACCCCTCGTTGCGAATGATGCACTCGCATTACAAGAAGCGACTGCCCGCCAGCTGTTCGCCAAGCCACCGGCCCGCTACACCGAAGGTAGCCTTGTAAAGAAGCTAGAGGAGCTCGGTATTGGCCGACCTTCAACCTATGCCACCATCATTAATACGGTTCAGGTCCGCGGGTATGCCGAAAAAGGCGAATCCGAGGGCGAACCGCGTGATGTTATTGAACTAAAACTTACTGGCAATCAATTACAGCGTGAGGTTGTGCAAGAAAAAACTGGCTCCGATAAAGGCAAGCTCGTACCAACTGCCAGTGGGAAAGTATTGAATGATTTTCTCACCGGCCATTTTGATCAAGTCGTTGATTACGGCTTCACTGCACGAGTAGAAGAAGAGTTTGATGAAATCGCCGAAGGCAAGCTTGGGCGAGTCGAAATGTTACAAGAGTTTTATGATCCGTTTCATAAACTAATTGAACAGTCCGACAAAATCGACCGAGCAAAAGTCGCTCAAGCCAGAGAAGTAGGCAAAGATCCGAAGTCAGGCAAGCTGATTCTTGCACGATTTGGCCGGTTTGGCCCGATGTTGCAGCTCGGCGAGACTGAAGATGATGAAAAGCCGCAGTTTGCACCACTTCCTAAGGGGGCCAAACTTGAAACCGTTACACTAGAAGAAGCATTGAAAGCTTTTGAATTACCACGAATCGTGGGCCAAACAGATGATGGCAAAGTCATAAAAGCGAATATCGGACGCTTTGGCCCGTACATTCAGGTAGAAAAGCTCTTTGTAAGCATTAAGTCACTCGATCCACACACTATCACTCTTGATGAAGCGAAAGAGCTCTACGCTGCGAAACTAAAGGCGGAGGCTGAAAAAAACATCGCCGATTTTGGCACCATCAAAGTGTTGAACGGCCGCTTCGGCCCCTATGTGACAGATGGCAAAAAGAATGCCAAAGTGCCAAAAGACACCGATCCGAAGAAGCTCACAGAAGCCGAAGCCCAAAAACTGCTTGACGAAGCCCCCGAAAAGAAACGCTACCCACGCCGCAAAAAGTAGCCCTGCATACATTATTGTATTGACTATTCATTGTTTGTATTGTTATATAATATATTCATGCACGCCGAATCTCTTTATCATGAGGTATCTCCCTATAAGATGGTGTTTGGGATCATTGAAGATATGGCCCAAATGGAAGAGCTCTCACCTTCAGAGGCATACCGCGCTTATAGGCAAATGTTGTACGACCGACAGTTGGACCCGATCATATATCTGAGCATTTCAATTACTTCAGGCGGGTTCAGCCATGAGCCTGGCCTTATACCCGAGGAGGCAATAGCACTTAATTCACAGTTTGGGTCTCTTGCAGCAACTGTACTTACAGAGGAGTATCCAGACCTCACCATAAAAGACATTATCGTCCCTTCAGAGCTTGGGAAAATGAAGGGGTGGAAGCAATCAGAATACTTGCTTTTTTGGTTCCATATCATCTCAGGCGTTGACTGTGAGACCGCATTGGAAATTGAACAGAAGTTAAAAAACAGAGGTTATCTGGATGCGCCCGGACTACGTGATCATTCTCTCTCGCATTTAGAAAAGTGGGATGACTACCAGAGGCTCGCAACAGAATATGCAGAGCTTTACATCAAACTACGTCACAATGAGCCGCCACAGAACATGCGTGCAGTAATAAGTGTGCTTGATAAAGAATGGTCGCTTGGGGCACAAGCAGAAGATGTTTTATGTAGAAAAATCGGTATACCTCCCCAGAGGAGCGTCATCAGAAAAAGTACCCTTGCCGCGAGTGCTCCAGAATTTCTTGTGATGGTGGGCCGACTTAAAGCAGTTGGTATCGCAGCTCTGGGTACAAAGACGTTCGACACGACAGGTTCCAGCACATACTCTGAATCGCCGCTAATCAACTACGACAGGCGTCAGGTTGAGCGTCAATGCATGCGACCGACCGGCATGGCAAGTGTATTACATTTTGCTGCAAGACGTGCAAAATATAATCTAATGACATGATCCCCGCCCAAAAATCCTTCCGCTGCAAAAAATAGTTATGCTTGCATTGTGTAAATTTCGGGCTATTCTTTTCTTATGCCTCACACAAACGAAACGGCTATCACAGAAATTACTGCGACGCGCGAGGACACCCTAGTACTCGCACACACGACAGCTGCGATTTTAAAATTAGCTAGTTGCAAACCGAAAAATTTTAAACAATCCTTCACAGAGCCTATAATCGAAGATAGGAAACACTGGCTCACTCGAAGTGTCAGACAAGTTCAAGTTGGTACGAGAACCTCATCTGAAGTCATTGCAAGAGGCTGGGAATTATCAAGAACCCTAACAGATACTAGCGAGCACCATTCTAACTACGACCTATTGGTCTTGAAAGCAAGCGGAGCTTTGGCAGTAATAGGATACACCTCAACCTTCCTGAGTGGTTCGGGGTACGGCAAAAGATGGGAGATGAGCGCCAACAATGCTTGGCCAGCTCTAGGGATTGCTAACCGTGTACATGGATATGAAGACCCGACCTCACAAGAAACTTTTGTTCAACAAAAACTCGCTAGTTTAGTGACACAACAAGGCCTACACCAAGGTACGATGTTTGAGCAAGTATTTCAACAGATTGCTGACCAAACGAAGTAGTAACTAAGCAACAAGCAACTCTCCGTACCAACCACGTAAAAACCGAGTGGAAGAAAAGTATCTTTTCCTTGCGTGATGAGGGTGTCTGAATGAACGCATGTGACTGAGTTCCGCAAGAACCAAAGAGGAGATACTTTGATGAGACGTTGCGTTTTTACACACTGGTTGGGCAGTTTTGCACCACTTTTGCTGCCAAAAGCGGTATTAAGGTCTAGATTCTGAATCAAGTTCACAATGACTAATGAGATTATTCGACATGCTCGTTACGACGGAGTAATGTGCTTATTATTTACTGCTTTTGACAAGCATAAAAACTTACATTTAGTGTGTTCATGAATTTTCTTTACTCGCCACTACGTGCTATAATTTAGCCATACTCAAGAAAAGGGTTGACTTTAAAAACTATATGTATTAAAATAAGCTTATAGTTACATAAAAACTAGGTAATTGCGAGAGGCAAAGAGGAATTTATGGAAGATACAAGCAAACTCGATATCAAGAAAGCCGCCAAGGCAATCTTAGAAACAATTGACCGCGAAAGAGAGCGTGAAATCATCGCGCGTCGTTTTGGCTTGTATGACCGTAAAGAAACCCTAGAACAGATTGGCGAAATGCTTGGAATCACCCGTGAACGTGTTCGTCAGCTTGAAAAAGCGATCCTCATCCGTCTTCGCGCCAGCGCTGAAAAAGATATGCCGTTTATCAACGAAGTTGAAAAAGAGTTTGTAAAGTATCTGACTGAAATGGGTCGCGTTGCCCGTGTGAGCGACTTAGCAGAAAAGGTGAGTGATAAGGGCGATGACCGCGATAAAGCACACGTTGCATTTCTCGCAAGCCTTGCGCCTGGCCTTACGGTTGTCGATGAAAATGACGATTACTACCAGGCTGTTTCAATCACGCAGTATCTTGATGAAAAGAAGGTAAAAGCTCAAGTAGATAACGTCGTGAAAGTTATGAAAGATCATGGCGAACCAGTTACTATTGAACAGCTTTACAAGATGCTTTCTGGCTATGAGCACCCCGATCATGTTCGTGCAACTGCAAGCATCAGCAAACATCTCACTCACCTAAAAGACAACTGGGGAATGGTGAAATGGCCACTGGTAAACCCCAAGAACATCCGTGACAAGATCTACGTTATTTTGCAAGAAAATGGTAAGCCAATGCACTTTTCTGAAATCTCTGGCGCCATCAAAAAATCTGACTTCAAACGCAAAGATGTAACCACCCAAGCAATTCATAACGAACTTATTAAAGACGGTCGGTTTGTACTCATCGGCCGAGGCATCTATGCCTTGAAGGAGTGGGGCTACAGCAAGGGTACGGTTTCAGATATTATCGCTAAGATTCTGAAGAAGAATAAAGCGCCTATGCACCGCGATGAAATCGTTAAAGAAGTGCTCAAGAGCCGCCAGGTAAAAGAGACTACAATTCTGCTTAACCTACAGGGCAAACCACAGTTCAAGCGCGTTGCCAAAGCAACCTACGAACTCGCCGAATAAATTTTAACCAGTCTTATGATCATACTTGGCGAGAAGCTACCCGACCTCCCAGTAGTAGACGTTGACAACGTAACATTACCTTACAGCGCAGCAAGCCTTCCTCCTAATCAAGAAACATTTGTACGTCCTATCGGTATAGAACAAAACAACAGAGCATTTCGTGGTGGTCTCAGTAAATTACTTGAAATGGCAGATTGCATGTTCGAAGAAGCAGCAGATGAATGCGGCGCCACTGTGGTTGACCATGAATGGCAACTAGCAAGAGCAGTGCGCCATGATGTACGTGTTCACAAGCTACTGCCAGCTGGGTACTCGCTTGTAGCTCGGGTCGGTATCATTGATGATGTCGGCTTCGACGAACCGACACAAAGTCGCATAAAAGAGGGTCTTGATAGATACGCCTCGAAAGCAAATAGCTACAGATGGTCAGACGCAAAGATTCGACAGTTTACTAGAGGTAGCAGACGAGGTAGACCAGAAGCGGGCGTACAAACTTGGCTACATGATATCGATATCTACATGAACATTCCGAGAAAAAATTTAGTGATATAATTTAAGCAAATGATTGAATTTCTAGCTTCGCATTGGTGGGTATGGATACCAATAATTGCTATTTTGCTATACCTCACGCATCAGAATAATAAGAAGCTAGAAGCCAAGCAGAAAGGGCGCTCAACAAAAGATATCGGCATCTTAAATAAGCTTGCCGGCAAACTGGGGTTGCGCGGCTTTTTTAACTACATCTTCCCCAAAAAATAGCCCGACCCAACGCGTGCGCCAAGGACGGACCCTGCGCAAAGCGAAGTAGTGTAGTGGGCTGACAAAATACGAACACACGATCAAAGAACCTGTCTGCGCAACTGTCATTCTGAACTTGTTTCAGAATCTCAAAGAAATCATAACTAGATCCTGAAATAAATTCAGGATGACATTATTGACCGTATTTGGGTGAGGGGAGTAAATGTGCGTACAAGCCCCCTACCTTATGTATGTCATACCCACGTAAGTGAGAGCTTTCGTTCAATAAATACACAAAGATCCCTGCCTGCGTGGGGACGACAATGTACACTTGTTTTTAACATACGAACATTTTGCGAACATTGAATATAGCAAGTAGGTACAAAACGATAGTTACCAATATATCCATCAACGTACACATGCATACAGTAGGCGGAAGAGGGGCGTAAAAAACGAGCACAGCTAAATACAGAAATTTGCAGATGTACAAGCATAAGAAAGATGAGCAGTAATACATCTTTGAGTCATAGACATAATGTCGCACAATATATCTTTTACGACATTCTATCTGTAGGACAACCTTGATTGGTATTGCCTCCCAACAGGGGACTTTTCATCCAGTCATATAAATTGTGGATCAGCAATTGGCGCTTGTAACACTACTGTTCGTTCAACTCAAGCTTGTATAGACCGCCCTCTGACCGCGTACATAACGAGGCCTGCCGACAACACATCATTTGACTTTTCCACAGTTCGTTGTGAAAATTTGCTTTTTTGACTTTTTCATGCAATTATTTTTTACACCACTCCCTACTCCATTTTCTTCGAAAATTTGACATATTTGACATATGTCATTTTTATATGTTTTATGTACATATTATACATAATGATTAATACGAACAAATATCGAACAGTAGATAGAGGAGAGTGGTGCGTTAACGACACATCACTCTTATC
>CAZUOL010000073.1:0-5797 GCA_964621845.1 uncultured Candidatus Saccharibacteria bacterium
AAAAGCAGTGAAGCTATGTTCAAAACGGTGATACACGCAATCAGGCCCAGCGAGAAAAAGCGACGTAAATTTAACGAGCGCTGCGATGGCCGACGCGTCGTGATACTGAGACCCACCAATAGTAAGAGTTCAAGTGCAGCCAGGCTATACTTTGGGCCGACACTGTATGTATTGCCAAGAAGCAACTGTAATACAATCACTGCCAGCACCGTCAATTGCACATGCCACATTTTTTCTGGTTTTTTTGTTCTATCCTTCATCTTGGTTCAATAGTAAATCTTTCATAGTTAAACAGCAACCTATCAAAAAAGGTCTTTTCGTAAAGAATAGACATGCTGTACAATTTGCTATTATGGCTGATTTATTTGTAGCTTCCGATTTGCTCGAAGAGTGCCGCGGTTTACAAGAAGTTATTGCAACCGCACCTCCAGATGAAAAACGCACGGCAGGCAATGAAGTTCGCGCCATGATACGCGAAGAAGACATCCATTACTATGGGGCCAGAAAGCTGGAGATTAGAACCCTAGGAGCATTTGCGCTACCAGATGACCTTACTCTTGAAAGCCAAGTATTTCCTGTTATAAGCTACCCTGGCATGAGGCTGAGAGGCGAACTTGCAAACGTTGCTTTTGTGAGCATGCAACGCCTGCATACCCTGGCATGGATGATCGTCAGCCCACTTGTTCGCACCAGCGAAGGCGATACAGCATTGCCGCCTGTTGAGGTTGATTTTGATCATGACGCCATCGGGCAAACCCAGCTTGAAGTAGATCGACCACTTACTCGGCCGCTCTATCTCCCCGTAGGGATGATAGAGTCTGTCTTTGTTGCCGCCTAGCTCATTGTCTGTCTTGTGCTACCAAAACAGGTGTAAAGGTGCTATGCTGCAGTGAATGTCGGAGTTCACCACCATACTTAATATCGATACCAATTCGGTATTTGGTCAAATCACCTCATCGAACGAGTATCATGCTCTGCCCCCGTTTTCATTTGATCTTGCACATCAAGAAATGCAAGAAATGATTCATGATGCAGGAGCCGAAGATGATTGCGGCCGTATTTACGACTCTGCTGTTATGACAGCCAGGCTACGAGAGCTCGATTTTGAATGCCGCTACCTCAATAGAGAATGCCAAATTTACGCACCGCTGCATTTTATTGGGCCCTCAGATGACTATACGCCTTCAGAAGAGCTCACCACCGCTACCGGAATGATTATCGCCACACCACAATGTTTTTCTTTCATAAAAGACCCTCTGGAAGATCGAGTTATCCCGTGTTTGATATCGCTTAGCTTGGTGTATACAGCGCATGTTGATGAACCAGAGGTGATCGAATTGTTCACGCCTCTTGATAAAATACTGATCACCCCTCACACCCCGGCACTTAATTAAAGCAGCCTACCCAAACAGATCAAAAGTGTGTAGAATACGCTTTATGCCAGAAATTGACTTACGAGAATGCACGGGCGACCCAAATAGCTGCGGTGTTGTTGCTCATATATTTGAGCTTGATGAAATCATTGCAAGCGTTTCAGACATTGATCCCTTAGCGGACCGGGAACGGGAGATACTTGCAAATTTTGTTACCGCATGCGTGAAAGGTAACTGCCCAGGCAAGGATCTCGAATTCGCCCGCACCCACCTGAATCAACCCAAACCCTAACCCTTGAAATTTAGACGCGTGCCGAAGTAAGCGCAGCTTTGATTTTGAGTATCAGAAAATGCTATTGTTTAGATAGCATGACTGTTCTTGAACTTGTAACGTACCTATATGGAAGAGTTATGATTCTGCTTTCTTCAGTCATCAAGTCAAAGTGGCTCAGCTCAAAAATTCCAGTCGAAGCACTCATAAGAAGATCTAGAGACCATATGAATAGGGTTAACTACATAGAAGAACGCAAACTCTACCGACTGATTGGCGCGCTGATTCGAAGAGGCGATGATATAGATGCTAGAAGCTACAAAATATACGAACTCATCGCCCAAAAATACAACTGGCCCTACATAAAACTCTAACGAGCCTCTATCAAAATGGGCGAGGACCAAGTATTATCGGCTCATGGTGAATATCTACTTAGACATCGATGGAGTTATACTCGCCAACGATCTAAACCCTGCGAAGCATTCCAAGGCATTTCTAGCCTACATTTTGAAGAACTATCCCGACACAACCTATTGGCTCACAACACACTGTAAGGGTGATGCCAGCACCCCCATACGTCACATTGGCCATATGTTTGATAGAGAAACTGTTGCACTCATGAAGATGATTAAAGCCACCGATTGGAGTACGGCAAAAACTGAAGCAATCGATTTCACTCAACCATTTTTGTGGTTCGACGATGATCTCTTCCCAGAAGAAGAAAGTGTATTGCGGCAAAACAATGTATTAGAAAACTGGATTGAAGTAAATCTAGCCCGCAACCCAGACCAACTGAGAGTCTTGCTCCAAAGCTTTCCGACCCCAATCAACAATACCTAGCCCGGGCAGACTAGGAGGGGGTGTTATTCTAGTAACGATGGTTCATCAAAAAATTTCAAAACAGCTACTCTATACATATGAGGTAAAGCCGAGCATGTTGCATCACAAAAGTATTTTGCACGGCCCAGCCCACATGATGCGAGTATTTATTTTGCAAGAACTCATTGCTACTCAGCTTGAGCGTGAAGGCTTAACAGTAAATCGCGAGGCCACCCGCTGGGCTGCTTCGGTACACGATATCGGCCGAGTGGATGACGGCGATGACCTTGAACACGGTACGCGATCAGCCGAGTGGATGAGAAACCATGTGCCGAACAACATGAGCCCAGAAGCCATCGATGTCGCCACCTATATTGTCCACTGGCACACGCCGGAAGACGAAGCAGCTCCGACAATGACAACTGAGCTGAAAATACTAAAAGACGCCGATGGACTCGATCGGATTCGTTTAGGTGACTTAGATGCGAGATTTCTCCGAACCAACGCCGCGCACCAGTTGATTGAGCTTGCTCAGCAATTGTATGAAGGATCATTGCCCGACGATTCATTCCAAAGCGTCCTCTACGCCGCCACCAAACTCAACCTCATAGAAGAATAAGACCAACCCTTCAAAAACAGATCAGATGAGAGTATTATTTACATAATGAGTTTATGGCAGGCACTTGCGCCAAAGTTAGAAGATTGGCGAGAATCGAACTACAAATGCGATGATTACCCCGCAATCGCTGAGATATTAAGGTACCAGCGTCACGAAGATGGCTCAAGCAGATACTTACGCATACCGCAAATCGAGGCGCTTGAAATGTACTGGTTTATTAGACTGGTACTCAAAACACCTCGACTGCTTGATCTTTACAAAGTAGCTTTTGATGATCGTCAGGCGTTAGCGAGCGCACTTGGAGTAAGGGTCGACGTACGTTACGCGGACATTGGCAAAATCCTAGACGATGCTGTTAACGACAGTCATGTGGCAAAAGAATTCAATCTAGAACACATCATCGAATCGCTACAACTTGACTACCCAAGCTACATCATGGCACTGACAATGGGTACTGGTAAGACTGTTTTAATCGGCGGCATTATTGCTTCCGAGTTTGCCATGAGTATCGAATACCCCGACGGAAACTTCATGAAGAATGCCCTGGTGTTTGCGCCTGGTACCACGATCATAGGCTCATTAAAGGAACTTTCGGATGTGCCGTATGCTCAAATATTACCACCCCGCTTTTACAAGAAGTTCCTCGCCAACCTAAAAATTACCTATGCCCAGACTGGCAGTAAAACAATCCAAATTGATCAGGGTGGAACTTACCACGTGGTTGTTACCAACACTGAAAAAATCATATTGAAGAAGCCTGCTCGCAAAAAGAATCAGACTACACTCGAATTCAAAACATTAGAAGAACAATACAAACTCACCGAAAATCAGCGACTGGCAGCAATAAAAAGTTTACCGAACCTCGGCATATTCAGTGATGAAGCTCAAAACACATACGGCAGCAAACTGGACGAGGAACTTAAACGTGTTCGCGCAACAATCGATTATTTGCACGCTGAACGAAACCTTGTTTGCGTAGTTAATACTACTGGTACGCCTTACGTGGGCACAAAGACCCTTCCTGATGTTGTCTACTGGTATGGACTCAGCAAGGGCATCGAGGACGGCATACTTAAAAGTCTCACCAACAGTATTATTAGTTACGATTTCGACGACACACCGCCAGAAGAAGTTTTCGACGACGTGATTAAGGATTTCTTTAAAGAATATGGCAGCACAACGACCGTAAACGGCTCGAAATCTAAGATTGCCTTCTACTTCAAAAATCAGGAACATTTAGAAGAATCGCGACCACGAATCGAAGAGGCATTAGCTGAGATCGGCGAAAGTCCAAGTATTATTCTAATGAACACTCAGCAGTCCAACTCCGAAGAGTTGAACGAATTTGCGCGATTAAACGACCCAGCCAGCCAAAAGCGCGTGATTTTACTTGTCAGTAAAGGTAAAGAAGGCTGGAACTGCCCGTCTTTGTTTGCGTGTGCGCTTATTAGGCAGCTTACAAGCTCGAACAACTTCATCTTACAGGCTTCCGCGCGTTGTTTGCGCCAAGTCGAAGGTAACTCACAGCCAGCAAGAATATATATTGAAGTCCGCAACCAGAGAGTATTAAACGATGAGCTGAGCAAGACTGAAAGCATTACACTGTCTGAGTTAAGTAAACAAGAACCAAAGAACACAGAAGTTACCTTGGTATTCAGAAAAACTAAATACCCCGAGCTTGAACTTACCCGCAAGATCGAAACAATTGTAGGGCGAAAAGGTGGCACAGCAATTGAACTTACTAAACCTAAAAAATCAGAGTCGCAAAAAGTGTTCAGAAGCGTATTCTCACCAACGATCATGGGTAACGGTGTAATACTGACCAACTCTGGCGAGGAGCAAGACATTGCCTTTAATGACGATGTTTACGACCAGTTAACCGCAGCCACACTTCTGGCACAGAATTACCACTTGAAGCCGTTAGAAACGCTACAAAGGCTCAAAAAGGTATACGGCGATGCTGACGTACCTCGCAGCGATCTCGAAGCATTATATAAGCAAGTCGAAGGTCAGCTCGGTGAATACGAAGTAACTGAAACTACTATTACGCAGGCACTTGCACTGATTAAGTTCGTTGACGATGATAATCAGCCAGTTATGCGGAAGAATGAGTCAGGTCAATATTGCCACACGATCCGTATTCATGATTCCCAAAAGAAGAACATTGTTCACGAAGCAGACGAGCGCGGACGTAATAATAAGAATTTAGGCTTCCACTATACCCCCTACAACTTTGACTCTGAACCCGAAAAACTCTTCTTGGAAGAAATGCTCGATCGGTTACAGACCAAAACAGACGAAGTAACGGACATTTACTTCACTGGCGGACTGACAAATAAGCAGTTCACCGATCTGTATTTTGAGTACAAGAAGTCCGATGGTTCATACCATGCCTACTTCCCCGACTTTGTTATAGTTAAAAAAGATGGCTCATTCCTTATGGTTGAAGTTAAAGCCAAGGGTAAAGAGCAGGACGAAGAAGTGTTGACCAAGGCGCGAGCCGTACAGAAGCGTGAAGAGTTACCAGAAAATAGATTCAAGTACCATATTCTGTACACAGAAACACCGATCGCCACAAATAAATTAGTGAACATTGTTAACCTGATAGAGGAGTTATAATCATGCCAGACGAAAAACAGCACAAAGTATCAAAAACAAAGGGTCGAGCAATGCTCCACTGGGTGGGCAAGAAGCCGCTTGATGTAGTACAAAGCT
>CAZUOL010000074.1:0-2868 GCA_964621845.1 uncultured Candidatus Saccharibacteria bacterium
GTACAAGAGTGGCTACATACCCGAAGGGTGATACACTAGGCGACTGGTTGATCTACCGTAGCTCGTAAATCAGCTAGCTTGTCACTCCAAACCCCATAGGTATCGATATTTGCTCTGTCTTGATCATCATACCAAACCACCTCTGGTTCATAGCCGTTTGGGTGTCTTCCAGTTGCTGGCGTGACACCGTATGTTGGACGTAGTAGTAACGATCTAAAATAGCTGGTCGCAGTTCTAATTGTGCCCGAGGAGCTTCTATCTTCGTCATGTACGATTACATCTCTGTCTACTGAGTATGTTTGAAGAAGTTCTAGCTCCCTATTGCTAAGGCATGGTTTACCGTCCTTGGCTTTGTGACGGCTAAATCTAACGGGGTAGACAAGAGTGTCTTCTGGCATCTCTGCAAATGTTGCCAGGCTCGATACTATGCCGCCGTGCCCTAGGGCGATAAATAGTTTTGGTCTATCAACAGGGGGGCGTTTTTCTATCGCCGCTCTAGTGGTTAGTGGATTGTTCTGTCTTATGGCGGCATTTGTCGCAGCTATCGAAGTGGCGTCAAATACACCATTTACTGAGGGTAGTGTATCTATGAATGACTTTGTGGCTGGGCTTGGTTCTGTAGGCGCTTCTTCCTTCAGGACATCTAGTACAACGTCTCTTCCCCAATTCACAGCATCGAAGAACTCTTGATCATGACGCTCCATAGCGGGAAGGTCCAGTAAGCCACGGAGTATTCCTGCTGCAGCGTACCTTCTCATTTCAGGCGTGTCTGCAGCTGCGGCTTGCTCAAGTAGATACGAATATGAAGAGTCAGTATAAGTTACGTTATCTCCACTAAAAAATCGGTACTCACCAAACTCAACAGAAATCATAGAGACAATCATTCCAGATATGCCCGACGAAGGCAAGCACAAGCAAAACAAAAAGCACTCTTCAAAGTGCTTATGCTTGGTGGAGCTGCCGGGTTGTGCACCCAACAAGTCAGACGAAGATACAGAAGTTTTAAGTAAATACTTAAAAGTATGCTATAATAAGGCTATGGTAAAGCCAACTGAATCATTACCAAAAGCGTTCAATGCCCTGGGAGATTCCACACGGTTTGAACTGTTCAAGCTTATTGCAGAGAAACACGAAATCTGTACCTCCCAACTTGCAGAACAGCTACATATAAGCGCTGCCTGCGTTTCACAGCACATGAAGGTACTGGCTGACGCCGGTTTGATCAACCGAGTACGCGAAGGTCAGCGCGTTTGTTACGAAATTAATACCGATTCACCAAGCAATAAACTGATTAGCACCTTGGTATTTAACACTAAATAGCCCGTTAGGGTAGAAAAGGAGAGAGTATGTCAGATGCAAAACAGGTAACGGTTTATTCAACCAGCTGGTGCGGATTTTGCCACCAAGCAAAGAAATACTTTGATTCGATTGGAGTAAAGTACACCGACATTAATGTTGAAGAAGATCATCAGGCAGCCGAAGAGATGGTTAAAAAATCAGGTCAAATGGGCGTGCCAGTGATTGAGATTGGCAAAGAAGTTATTGTTGGTTTCAACAAACCAAAAATCGATACTGCCCTGAAGGCAAGTAGTCTTTTGTAGCTGGTGATAAATATCACGTGGTCTGAGTAAGGATAGTCACATCCTATAATTTATGGGTGCGATACAATGTGATCTGTAAAGGAACACTATGTCGCTACCCGAACATCACCTGCCAGCTATCACAGAAGCCAGCTCATCGGGGCCTGGGGCATCGCCACAATTTGAGATTATCCACGGCTCCGAGGAGCCGTTTTTTATCCCTGAGGCGGCACACGATGCCACCTACTTCGCAGGCATATCGCGAGATAGGGTGTTATCACCGCAACAAAAAGCATCCTGCATTGCTGCAGCATTGCTTGATAATGCCTCGCTTCACTACCAATCAAATCGGCTCGCGTGGCCAGATGAGCATGATTTTGCTGAATCGTACGACCTTGCTAACTACCTTACTGCCACAAAGGGGAATGATGATACCGATATATTGATTGAAATTCTTGACGAAGCGCTGCAAGCAGAAGAAGCAGCGCCTTTGTATGCACACATCATTAAGAGTGCTGAACAAATTGCTCATCTCGTAACTGTTGGGCGGCCAGCGAGCGTAGCCGTCATGATGCTTCGCCTCTGGGCGGTGATTGATGCTGAAGTTGAACTCCCGTCTCTCTTCGAAAAAGCGAAAAATGAAGCCCGGAAACGTAAAATCGGTGAAGCCGCCCGTAGGGGTTTTGCACACTAGCTTGCATCTGCCCACACTTCTAGCTCATACTGGTACTCATATGGCATTTGAGGACTTTAAACAAAAAGAATCGGTTGTAGTTGTTTATACCGGTAAAAACAAAGGTAAAACCAGCGCATCGCTTGGGTTGATGGTTCGTGCCCTTGGCCGTGGGCGCAAAGTTGCCTACATTCAGTTTATTAAGCACTGGGAAGTGGGCGAACACACCTTTATTCATAAAATTGAACCGTTATTCGGTGAAAACCTGTATTTTTACAAAGGAGGGAAGGGCTTTTACCACGCTGGTGATTTAAGCCAAGCCGAGATTGATGATGCAACGCATAAAAAAGCCGCGCGCGAAACGCTTCAAGAGGCGCAACGTTGTGCAGAGAGTGGGGAGTATGACGTGGTGATTTGCGATGAAGTGAATAATGCCGTCCATGATGGCCTGCTCGAAACGGCTGATCTGAAAAAATTGATTGAACATCGATCTAAAAACACAAGTCTCTGTTTAACTGGGCGTGATTTCCCGAAAGAAATACTGCCACTTGTTGATATTGCCACAGAGATGAAGAAGATAAAGCATCATTTTGATGATAAATTCCTCGCCAACAA
>CAZUOL010000075.1:0-5996 GCA_964621845.1 uncultured Candidatus Saccharibacteria bacterium
TGGCAGCTCAGCATTTACATCCATTGGCGCTGTGACGTCGATAGCTTGGACATCGCTATTATTATCCTGAACTTCACTCAAGACTGCTTCAAGCTCCTTTTTCAACCCATTCACCGCTTGACCGAAGGCCGCTCGTTGATCGGCTGGTTGGTTTTTAATCGCACCGTATAAGGAACGTAGCTCAGGAGCTCGCAAAATCTGCTTTTTATCATCTAACGTTTTTAGGCGCTCAAGTAATTCTTGTTTTACTGTTTCAATCTGTTCCATGGTTACGTATAGTGTACCTTACTTTAATGAAAAACCTCGCTTCGTGCGAGAGTTCATTTCATATGCAAATGGCCTCGCCTTAGCAGGTTTGTAAAAAATTCAAATGAAATTCTTTTTTTGCCATTCATATCAGTGTATCGATATCAATAATTTTGTGCAAATTTTTACAAAGTGGTAGTGTTTGTGGTTTTTGCAATAAGTTGTTATCTTGGTTTACTACACATGAGTGAACTGTATGTCATACCAGCAAAATCCGATCATGCCCGCCAAATTGCCGGTTTGTGTTTACGTGAGAGATTTTATGAAAGCGATGAGGTAGATGACTACCCTGAGGTACTCGATGCAACAACACGTGCCATATCAAATAGAATAGACCTTGCCACACAGTCAGCAGGTCATAGGGTATTGTTGGTTGCCGCCAATCGTGGGTCAATTGATGGGTTCTGCGAAGCAAGCAAGGGGCGAACAACAGTGATTACAGAAGTTGATGCAAAACTGGGCCGAATTGGTGACGCTGCAATAAGGAGCCTGGTCGCGTTCACCTATTTATTTGCCCAAACGCAAAGCGTCAAACTCGCCCCAGAAGATTGCGTCATTACAGCAAATCGTAATCCACAAATCACCAAAATCACTGAGCAAACAATACAGGAGCTTGCAGATAGCGACGACCCGTATCCATCAATAGAGCTTGTCGCTCGATACCTCAATGCCTCCGGAGTAAGTAAAAAACAAATTCTAGAGATTCCAAGGGCTGAGTCTTCAACTGCCATTGGGTTGTGGAACGCTGGCCGCAAAACACTACGAGGCGCTCGATAAGTGCCACCGCATACACGCCTTGCATTTATATACTTTTAGTTTTGCGTCATATTGATGACGAGCGTACACCTTCGCACCCTCAGCTTGCTCTTTCGTTTCAAAAGCCAGTTTTTCTTGGCAATTCATTATTTTTGAAGTATTGTGGCCAGATCAATCAAGCTCACAAGCAGCGCTTGAATTTGATCTTTCGTAGCTTGATCAATTACTTTGCCCTCACTAATACGATCTGCTGCCCCTCCTACGTACACGCCCGGCTTGGTAACAATATGCGCTGAAAGATGTGCCAATATAGCACGCAAGTGGTCCTGTGCGCCATATGTTGCAATCATTCCACCCGTAGCGCCCATAGTCGCCACCGGTTTTGCCTCCCAGACGTTTTCTGGGTACGGACGCGACGTCCAAGAAAGCGCGTTAACCAACACAGGGGGCACTGATCGGTTGTATTCAGGCGTTGCAATTATAATGGCGTCTGCAGAGGCAATAAGCTGTTTGAGCGACGTTGCCTCCTCAGGAAAGGATTGATCGTAGTCTTCGCTATATACTGGTAAGTTACTGATATCAGCAACTAAAAATTCTACGTTTTGCGGGGCCAGTTCTTGAGCGGTTTCTAAAAGAGTGTTATTGAGTGATGGCTTCGCGGTTTTGTTACTACCTGAAATTCCAACAATTTTCATTTCTTCTCCATTATACTTTTAAGTGATCACTTAAAAGTATAACCCTGCTTGCAGTCTCGCGCAAGTGTTATAATTGAAACATGGCCAAAGATGCATCGTTTGATATTGTTTCTGATTACGACATAGCAAAAGTCACCAATGCTATTGAACAGGCGCAGCGGGAAATTACCAGCCGCTACGATTTTAAAGGTACTTCGGCGGCGTTAACATTTACTGATAGCAAGGCTGGTATAAAGATCACGGGCGACAATCAATTTCATCTTGATAGCATCATTGATATTACCCGCAAAAAGCTCGCCGGCTGTGGCGTCAGCCAAAAGTTGCTCGATACCTCTTCAGAGCCTATAACCTCCAACCTTAAAATAACGTGGGATTTATCGTTTAAAAAGGGGCTCGATCAAGAAAAGGCTAAAAAAATTACAAAGCTCATTCGCGACCACTACCCGAAGGTCAAACCACAGGTACAAGGTGAAGAAATCAGGGTGAGCAGCCCTAAGCGTGATGAGCTTCAAGCTGTTATGAAATTACTACGCGAGGCCGACTTCGATTTCCCCCTCGAATTCACCAACTTCCGCTAGACTTGTAGTACTTCGCTTTCTGACTTGATAATAGTACTTATGATTTTGAGATAGATGTCATCTTCTTGTTGCGGCGACCCGTAAGTACCCTCATGGTTGACAGTAAACCGCTGGCTATCGCCACCTCCTCCAAAAACTGACCCTTTGATACGAAGCACGGCAGCAAGTTCATTAAAACGGTCATTGTGATCGTAGCCCAAAACAAGCTCGGTAGCCTGCTGTTCTGCTGCCTGCTGGTCCCATAATGAGGTGTGGCCGAGTAACTGTAATCTTACTATTTGCATATGTGCAGGTAGATCACCGATTTCGGTTGGGCGCGGCTCCGTTGTCACCTGTTTAATATCATGCCATACACCCCACCAGCCATCCCTTACACGATGCACACCTGAAGACGAACCATCAATAAGTCTATTTGTTGCTTCGAAATCATCTGTAGATAAATGATCCCCCGCGTCCACTACCCATTCGGCGCTGAGATACGGCCATGACTCCGTTTGAAATCGGGGATATAAAATTCTTGTTGACCTATTCATCATTTACAGCGTAGCATGGCCATAAGATAACGCAAGCATAAGTAGTGCTATACTCTTATCAGATGAATAAACGTAAGCTTGTTGAGCAGTGCACTACCACTCTAAAGCAAAATGACCTCGGTACCTGGACGCGGCCAGCGCCTGGTCTCTACCCCAACCAGTGGCTCTGGGATAGCTGCTTTATCGCCATTGGTTTACGACATATCGATGCGAATCGTGCGAAAACTGAGCTTACGAGCATGCTCCACGGGCAATGGAAGAATGGCATGGTGCCACACGTCATTATCAGCCCAGATGATTATTTTGGAAAAAAGCTATGGGGAAAAGCTTCGCGGCGTCAGACTCAAAACGATATAATTACCAGCGCGATTACCCAGCCACCAATGCTTACCGAAGCTTTTGTGCGCGTTGGCGAAAAGTTGAAAAAGACTGAGCGCCAAACATGGTATAAACATCATATAAATCAGCTCATTGCTTACCACGAATGGCTGTATCGCGAACGAGACCCACAATCAACCGGCCTCGTAGCACTCATACACCCCTGGGAATCAGGTATTGATAACTCCCCTTCTTGGATGTCAACCATCTATTCTCACCCACTCCCTGTTTGGATCAACTTGCTCGAACAGCTGCAGCTTGATGGTGTGATGCAAAAGCTCCGGCGAGATACCAAACTCGTGCCTGCAGGTGAGCGGATTGCAACAAAAGATGGCCTGCTCCTCTATCATCATATTAAGGATGTCATTCACAGCAATGGAACGCTTAAACATTCAACCATTGCCTTGCAGGATGTGCTTTTTAACAGTATTTTAATTCGAGCGAACCAGCACCTTGAAACCATAGCTAACGAAATCGGCATTACACTTCCATCTTGGCTTATAACCCGCATGAAAAAAGCCACGAGCGCGCTTCATACGCTTTGGGATGAAACCTCACAATTTTATTACGATAAAAACTATTCGAGTGGTGCACTAACCGGCCAGCTCAGTATTGGTCGTTACTTGCCACTGTATACCGGCACAATATCAAACTCACAAGCCCGCAAACTTGCTGCGCAATTACAAAAAGAGCTTACCGAAGCACCATATGCGGTTGCGAGCGTACCAATATCAGACCCCTACTTTAACGGGCACCGCTATTGGCAGGGGCCCGCATGGGTGAATACAAACTGGCTCATTATCGACGGCTTGCAGCGCTATGGGTTTTTTGAGCTTGCCGAAACCATACGCGCCAGAACCTTAGAGCTGATTGAACGCTACGGCCCACACGAATATTTTAGCCCTATTGACGGAACACCAGCCGGGGCGCATCAATTTAGCTGGAGCGCCGCACTGGCCATAGACCTCGCCAACCAATAACCATTCTCACACACCACCCGATCCCTGTTTGCGCCAGGGTCCGTCCTTGGCGCACGTATGAACTCGATGTGCGCGCTTTTTTAGCACGAACCGATGAAACTAGCCGATGAACTGGTGGGCAAACAGAATGACGGCTGAGACACTGAGGGCTCCGAGCACAACCAATGCTGACTGATAATCAATCACTTTTTTTGACGTTCGATTGTTTTTTATTGAAGGTATAATGTCGCTCGCTGCAATGTATATAAAAAACCCGGCAGTTGATCCAATAAGCCACGGCAAAATGGTAGCATTAGAACTACCAGTTATATAAAAGAGGGTCGTACCAATTGCAGTTACAATAATGGCGATACCATGTACACCAATGACTCGCCGACGCGACATACCTCTGGCGAGCAGATAGCCCGAATCAGCAACTTCACGCGGGATTTCATGTGCTGCCACTGCAATAGTAGTAATAATGCCGGTCGTTGGATTCACAAGGAACGCAGCCGCAATTGCCGCACCGTCAATAAAGTTATGCAGCCAATTTCCGAGCGTTGCCAGTAGCGCCACCGGCTCTTCCCCTTTATGAGCATGCTTCGCCTCAAAGGGTTCGTGGCTATGATGATGAAACCAGTGCAGCCAGCCTTCTAATAAAAAGAACCCCAAAACGCCAATAAGGGCAGCAACGAGTACCGTCAACGGCTCGTATTGCTCAACGCCTTCATGTAGAAAGTCGATAAAAGCGGCCGCCAGCAAAGCACCAGCTGCAAATGGCGTGGCGTACCTGACTAAGCCGTTAATGAGTTTTTTGTGGCTTAAAAATAGGATGCTAGACAAGAAGACTGCCAGATCCCCCGCCAGTGATATTGTTAAGACAAGTAGTAAAGAGGTTTCCATACCAAGAGCTTAACGAAAAATAAGCATATATTGCAAATTTGTCGCAATTTGTTACAATTATTGCGTAAACTACAAGGAAAACAAACATGGAACAAGAAATAAAAACGCTTTTGAAAGAACAAGGTTTTAACGCTACGAAAACTCGCCTTGCAGTGTTCAAAGCACTACTCGCCCACCAACCAGCCAGCATGAACCAATTGGTAACAGCCGTGCCCTCAGCCGATCGCGCGACGGTCTACAGAACAGTGCAATTGTATGTTGATCTGGGTATTGCAAAGAAGGTGCATACCGGCTTTAAATACCGGATTGAACTTGGTGATAGTTTTCAAGAACATCATCACCACCTCAGCTGTATGCGTTGTGGCACAGTTATTGATATACACACACCAGAAATTGAGTACGCTATTGAGCAAACAGCCAAGAACAACGGCTTCCGTCCTATCCGCCACGACCTCGAAATCTCCGGCTATTGCGCCAACTGCAGCTAGTATTGTTCCTCTTTGGGGTAAAGATCTACTATCAATTGTGCGGTATCTGGGCTGAACGTATCAGACCACCCATCAGCAGGAATATCATGTGCACTTACCCCAAGGCCAACTTCAACAGCAAGCGGATCATCAAAGTCACTATCGCCAAATACAAAGGTGCTCACCCGATTTGCAAACTCGATCACTCTATCAAAGCGTGTAGGTTTAAGTGCAGACGGCAATTCAGTGTTGCTCATCCACTTATTGTAGCATCAACGTGAAAGCCGGGCATATAACCCGGCTTAACGGATGGCTATGAAGCCTCCATGCTTAGTATACCCTGAATCCATAACCATTTTCCACTTGTATCAGACACTCTTTTACGATATATCTAGAGGGAGCAACATTTAAGGAGGGATAC
>CAZUOL010000076.1:0-6231 GCA_964621845.1 uncultured Candidatus Saccharibacteria bacterium
GATCACATCTTCCGCCGCGTGGTAGCTAAAACGGCAGCGCCCGATCTGTTTTTTAGCGAATTTACCAACGCAACCGGTTGGGTACATGCTGGCGAAAAGGCAACTGGTGGCCGGTTAATCATCCACAAGGATGAGCAAGTGCCGCTGATTGCCCAAATTTGGGGCGTTATCCCAGAAGATATTGCCAAACTAGCCGAGCACTGCAAAAAACTCGGTTTTGCTGGCATAGATATCAACATGGGGTGCCCTGAAAAAACCGCCGTAAAAAGCGGCGGGGGAGCCGCTATGTGTTTGAACCCAGAATTAGCAGCTGAGGTGATCGCCGCAGCCAAAACGGCCGGCTTGCCGGTGAGCGTGAAATGCCGCCTTGGTTATGCCAAGGTAGAGGAATGGCAGCAGTGGCTTAAACATTTGCTCAAACAAGATATTGCCGCCTTAACGGTACATCTTCGAACCAAAAAAGAAATGAGCAAGGTACCGGCTCACTGGGAGCTTATGCCCGAAATCAGAGCACTCCGTGACAAAATAGCACCACAGACATTCCTTATCGGTAATGGCGACGTTGAAAATCGAGCACATGGCAAAGAGCTGATTGCTACAACCGGTATTGATGGCATTATGATTGGTCGCGGTGTTTTCACGAATATTTTCGCCTTTGAAAAACATCCCCATGAACATAGCAGGCAAGAACTACTGAAAACATTGCTCTATCACCTAGAATTATTTGAAGATACATTTCGTCATTCCCGCGAAGGCTGGGATCCAGAACTTGAACTAGATTCCCGCCTTCGCGGAAATGACGGCTATAGTAAGCCGTTTGAAACATTGAAGCGCTTCTTTAAAATTTATGTACGTAATTTTGAAGGTTCGCATGAGCTCAGAAACAGCCTGATGTTATCGCATTCGGTACAGGAAGCACAGGCGATCGCAAAAGATGCACTCACACAAAAGCAATCGCCACTTCATTTTGCAGGCATGGCACATATGCAGTACCATAAAGCAATGCATCACCGTATTAAGGCAATTGTTTTTGATTCTGATGGTACCTTAGTAGACACTCGAAAGCTTATTTTGAATGGCTATAAAACCGTATTAAAAAATCACAGCTTAGAGCACCTGGCGACGACCAATTATATTCAGCAACGTCTTGGTAAGCCCGTGCCAGAAACGTATGAACAAATTTTAGCTGGCCACAAGGTAAGCGTGAGTGTTGCCGAGCTGGTGACAGAACATGATGAAGTGCAAAACCAAACCACCCACCTGATACGGTCATACCCGCAAACAGAAACCCTATTGAAAACCTGGAAGAAAGAGGGCGTTCGGCTCTGCCTGTTCACCAGCGGCAACAAAATGATGATTGAACGTAATTTTTCGGCTGCAGGAATAGAAAAGCCATTTGAACTATTTGATGCTATCATCACGGCAGATGATGACCTCCCCCGCAAGCCTGAGCCTGATGCCATTACCGAACTACTCAAACGAGTCAAAGTGAGGCCCGAAGATGCCGTTGTGGTGGGTGATCACCCCTACGATATTCAATCGGGCACTCGAGCTCATGCTGGGCTCAAGGTTGGTATTTTGCATGGCTTTGGTGAAACCAAAGAACTGCTACAGGCCGGCGCTGACGCACTTTCTGATGACCTCAGTGGACTAAACAATATATTAAGCTTTGCTATTGATGCATAGCCCATTGCAAGAAAACCCTTTATAATAACAAGGTGGCAAAAAAAGTAAGCACCTACAATTCAAACCCTTTCACGCTGAGCTTTACGGCACTCGGTCGTTTTTTTGAACACAACGCCCCTTGGGCCGTCTTCTTGATAGCAATTGCCCTGTTCGGCTCTTTCATGCGATTTGCCGGTAATGTGCTGAGTTCACTCGCGCCGCATACCAGCAGCGCCGCAACCACCGCTGAGCCAAACAGCGTCATGCTTTTTGTGATACTGGGCCTGCTCTTTATCGGCGTGGGCATCATCGGACTCGCACTCGTTGTTGCTGGCTATACCTACCTCAGCGGCATGTATAGTTACGTTGCCCTGCAGTCACTCGATGGCAAAAAAGTAGGTTTTAATGAAGCATTCCAGCGCACCAGCAAGCGATTTTGGCCCCTACTTGGTGCACAGGCACTCGCCTTCGTAAAAATTATTGGATGGCTCTGTCTGTTTATTGTTCCTGGCATTGTGGCCGCCTACCGTTATGCCTTGCTACCTTATGTTGTTATGGCAGAAGAGGAGCGGAAGGTAAGGAAGATTCACGACCGCACGAAAGTACTGGTAAAAAAACGCCTTTGGGAGGTGTTTGGGATAGAGTTTGTTGCCATGTTAATACCCTTTGCGGGTGGTGTCGTGCGCTATGCAGGGCGAGCAGCGCTCTTCAGTCAACTCAAGGTAGCTCGTAAAGATAATCAGGACCTACCTGCAGTACACTGGCTCAACTACATTGGCTTCATCGTCGCGTTATGTCTTTTTGCTCTGGTTGCCATAGGAGTACTGTTTATTTTGTTGATTCATAGCTTAAGCGCATGAGCAAAGAGCAGTATCCCTATACATTTACGCCTTCAACTGATGGTGCATCACAAAAGCCGGTACTCTACATTAACAAACAGATTATAAAATTTCCGGGGCAGATTATTCGAGTATTCGATTCACACATGCGGTTGATTGCCAAAGTGCATGGGGTCCCTTTCAAACTAAAAGAGAAGTTGAATATTTATAGTGATGAAGCGCGCAAAAATCTGATTGCCAGTTCGGAAGCGGTAAAGATTATGGATTTTAATGCTGCTTTTATACTCCGTGCAGCCCACAAAAGGGAAGTGCTCGGCGGACTCCGGCGCAAAGGGTTCATAAGTGAGATTGGCCAAGACACCTGGTTAATCTACGACGCCGATGGAAACGAACTTGCTGAGCTCAAAGAACCCAACCTCCGTTATAGTCTTGTAAGAAAATGGCTGCTTCCATTTTTACCCCAAACCTACCATATGACATTAGTAAATGGGCATGACGGAGAACTCATTATTAAACAAACCTGGACACCAGTCATTTTGCGCTATCGAATTTATAGCGATGACTTTGCCACATTCACCAAACGGGTGCCGCAGAAACTGCTGGTTTCGGCGCTTTGCACCATTGCAGTCATTGAAGGCCGCGAATAGGCCTAAACGGTAACGAGTTCGGCGTCTCTACTCACAGACTGGTTCGCTGAGTCAACCACGTAAACGGGCAGGTCACCCTTGGTCAAAACGGCTGAAACAGCCAGCGTATGCACTAGCATACTGAGAAATGCCCGGTGCTGTTCTTCCGGGTTATCAAACGTTCGCTCGGCAATGCTTTGTAGGCGCCAAACGTCCACCGCAAACACCTGTGCCGCTTCACCCGATACCTGACGGATAAGCTCCTGATTAACCGTCTTGCCGTACACCATGTTCAGAATAATACGCACCTCGGCATGATCACCATCAAGCTCTTTACTTACTTTACCACTATCAGCGAGTTCCCCGTGAGCCTTCACGCCACTGTATTCATCCTCATGACCTACGACATTATCTTTAACGTATGCCTCATATTCATTAAAGATTGAACCGAGCCCAGAAGTTTCTATTCCCAGCGTGTCAATTGCACTTGTTATTTCAGTCTTCTTTTCTATAACTGCCTGTGCAATAGCTGGCGCCTTATCAATAGCACCACAGCCACAGTTTGGGCCATGACGATGTGTATCGCTATGACCACCGAATCCAATGCCTTTTTCTTTCAGCGTCTCAACGGCCCCGCGAAAAACCGCATTTAGATTACCGCGCGCTTTGCCAAGACCAATAAGTGCTGCCGTCATCATAACTGGAGCCCCACCAAACACCTTAGCCCTATTCAACGACTTCACACGTTGCTTAATACCTTCAAAAACACTCTTTACACCACGCCCATCACCACAGCCATCATCATCAAGCATCGCTCCGGTTGATTTATCAACATCTACGCTCACCAAAATATCATCAGAGTCAATCGCCGCATCAACTGTGTCCAAGACTTCCTGTGTTAAAGGATCGTCTTCGTTGCTAACTCTGTCCAAAACACCAATTGAGCCTTCACCAAAACCCAGGCCCTCTGGCGCAACCAGACTGGCACTCAGGCTTCGTTCAGCCATTTGTTCATTCGTTTTATCATGCATAAAAGCGCTATCTCTTTCCATTAATACCTTCTCTTTTATTTTTCAACTTTCATTGATTATATGATATATATCACACACTTGCAATAATGTATGTCACATGGATTATACTGCGTAGACCTTAAACTATAGCTATGGCTATTTCTGAGCTCGATCTGAAACGAAGAACAGGGGCACTACCGCCCTCAACGGAAGCTACGACTGCTTTAAGCGAAGTTGACGTCCTTCGATTCGATCAAAAACTTGGAGCTATGGGCAGCTCGTTACCACAGCTTGTACGAAACGCGGTAGATGGGATGGCTTCCGAGGTCACCGATGAGCTACCACATACTACAGAAGGTTACATCATTGTGAGCCCGGATCAAATTCAAGTTATTATCACAAAAGCTGCCTTGGCGGGCGGGGCGGCTGTTGAGGCAGAGGTTGGTGAAAGCCTCGCGCTTGCGAGAGAACTCGAAGAGGCATTCCTCGAAACATAACTGATCGGAGGTTAGCGGTTTTTAATGATGTTGCCGCGGGTCGGGCGGCCACGCTTTAGGCCTGCAACGCTAATGCGGACCTGCTGGCGGTCAATCATGGCCTGTGCCTTATCAAGACTCATTTTATCTTTTGCCTCTGCGTAGGCCTCTTGAGCAGCTATCAGGGCCTTTTTAGCTGATTCTTCATGAATTTCTTCGGCGTGTAACGCTTCGTCAGCCAAAATGCGCACCGTGTTATCAAGTACTTCAATCACGCCGCCATCCGTTGCAAAGTATTCAACGTTATTCGCACTATCGCGTGCATTACGCTTCACGGCAATTACCCCTGGTACTGCGAGAGTAACTAGTGGCATATGGCCAGGGAACACGCCAATCTGGCCATCAGGAGTTGGGAGCTGTATTTCGTACACCTCTTCATCAAACTTCACGCCAGATAGGGTAATAATCTGAAACTTAATCATTACACGCCTTCGATCTCATCTCGCATGTCGTCAAACGGTGTACGCCCAATGCCACGATCCATTTCTTTGCTGAATCCGCCAAGCGTATCACCCAGCTCTCGCCTCAAATCATCTAGTAGTGCGGGGTCAGCATCTTGAAGTGAAGCACGATCTGCAGGTGAACCACCATATACGTCGAATCCATCCATACGAACGTCCGGCTCCTCATCGCCTCGCCTAAAATCGGGTGATTCATCAATATTGCCATATGCTCCAGTATGTTCATCGCCAAACCCACCTACGTACCGAGGGAACCCTTCGTTTGCCATTATTTCACATCCTTTATTGAGCCCTTCATATAGAAGGCCGATTCTGGTTTATCATCGTATTTGCCATCAAGAATCTCACGGAAGCCCTTAATGGTATCTTCAAGCTTTACATAAACGCCTGGGATGCCCGAGAACACCTCGGCCACGTGGAATGGCTGCGTTAAGAAACGCTGAATGCGGCGAGCACGGCCTACAATCTTTTTATCTTCATCCGAAAGCTCTTCCATACCCAAGATGGCAATAATATCCTGCAGATCTTTGTAACGCTGTAGAATCTGCTGTACTTCACGAGCCACATTGTAATGTTCTTCACCAACAATTTCGGGGTCGAGAATGGTTGAGTTTGAATCAAGTGGATCAACGGCAGGGTAGAGGCCTAGCTCGGTTAAGGCACGGTTCAACACAATGGTTGAATCGAGGTGAGCAAAGGTCGTGGCCGGGGCTGGATCGGTTAAGTCGTCTGCCGGCACATACACCGCCTGAACAGAGGTGATTGAACCCTTCTTTGTCGAGGTGATACGCTCCTGCATTTCGCCCATTTCTTGTGCCAAGTTTGGCTGGTAGCCCACTGCAGATGGCAAACGGCCAAGCAGAGCCGAAACCTCAGCACCAGCCTGTGTAAAGCGGAAGATGTTATCAACAAAGAAGAGTACATCTTTACCTTGATCACGGAACCCTTCAGCCATCGCAAGGCCTGAAAGCGCGACACGAAGACGCGCTCCTGGTGGTTCGTTCATTTGGCCAAACACGAGCGAAGTTTTATCGAACACACCCGATTCCTTCATTTCGTAGTACAGATCATTCCCCTCACGAGTACGTTCGCCA
>CAZUOL010000077.1:0-4681 GCA_964621845.1 uncultured Candidatus Saccharibacteria bacterium
TCTGCTCTTGCTGCGGAGCAGGGTCATCGTTATCTAATACAGTAAGTGAAAAAGCGGGCGAAAAGTTGCTGTAAAATTCGGAGCCGCTGGTAGCCAATGTGGTAACAGTTGGCGTAACGTCACCGTTATCTAGATTGTCATCGATCGCAGTGACTGTAAAATGAAATACCTGGAGCCATTGGTTTGCAGGAATGACAACCGGACTGGTGGTGATTGCAACGCGATCAGGAGCATCAGTCGTAACGGCAACGGAAACCTCGCAGGGCGCTTCGATATCCATGCAGATGATGGGCTCATCGAGCGTAACGGAAACTTGCTGCGATTGCCCCTCTGTAAAGGTAAGTGTACTGGGCGAAAAATTGATTCTTGCGGCACTGGCCACCTGTGGCAACAGCACCTGCAGCGCCCCTAGCACCACAACTAAGCCAAACAACCGTTTTACCATGAGCTTTATAATACCCGTCAATACCCGTTTGAACCAATAACTCCAACATTAGGTATGATAGAATAAGCATATGGATGAAGATACTCTCCAAGATTTGAAACAGTTTATTACCGGCACTATTTCGCAGCAACTTGCCCTACAGACTGGTGAAATCAAGCAAGAAATAAGAGATTTAGATAAAAAACTATCTGAGCGGATTGACGATCTCGACACTAAACTTGATACAATCGCCAACACTATTGGTGCTGAGATCGAGGAAGATCATAAGAAACTCGAAAATCATGAAAATCGCATTACTCGTTTAGAACAAAAAATAGCTTAAGGCTGAGATCGCTCAGACAATGATAAACTGGTGGTAATGAAGTTTGATGAGGTGTACAAAAAACTAAACGGAGCCCAAAAAGAGGCTGTTGACACGCTCGAGGGGCCACTGTTAGTGTTGGCGGGGCCAGGGACGGGTAAGACACAGCTGCTCAGTGCCCGAGTGGCGAATATTCTTCTTAAAACAGATACTGATCCGTCTTCTATTACCTGCTTAACTTTTACCGTTAATGCCGCCAACAACATGCGTGAACGACTCCGCGGCATGATTGGCAGCACCGCCAACCAAGTAGTCATTAAAACTTTTCACTCACTAGCCGCCGATTTAATTGCCGCTAACCCCCAGCACTTCTATGCCGGAGCAACACTAAACCCGGTCTCAGATCTAGCCGCTCAAGAAATCTTATATTCAATCTTCGAGAAACTACCGCACGATGATCCACTAGCGGCACAATACGACGATAGCTATAGTTATTTAGGCGGCGCCCTAGATGCCATTGGCAAAGCCAAGGATGCCGGCCTGACGCCAGAAAAACTGAAGGAAGTATTGCAACAAAATGCTCAAGATATAGAAATTATTGAGCCACAGCTCGTAGAGCTACTAGCGCCGAACCTATCGCACAAAACACTCGATGCTTTAGCAAAGAACGTTGAAGCATTCGCGGATAGAAATCAAGATAGCCCACTAGCTACTGCGATTGCCCGACTACTGAACACAGCAATCGAAAATGACCAGCCGACAACCAAATCCGCAGCCACTAGTAAACTGAAAGGGAAACTACTCAAAAATGACGGGGGAGTTAAAAAGTTAGTAGGCGAACGCCGAGCTAATGCCTGGTGGCTAGCACTGGCCAAAGTATACCAGGCGTACCAGATGGCACTCTACAAACGTGGCTACCTAGATTATTCCGATATGTTGCTAGCAGTCATCAAAGCTCTAGAAGAAGATGAAGATTTGCGGCTTGATATCCAAGAAAACACCCAGTACCTATTAGTTGATGAATTCCAGGATTCCAACCAGGCACAAATAAGCCTGGCTCGCCTGCTAACAGATAACCCTGTCATTGAATCGCCCAATGTTATGGTTGTTGGCGATCCTAATCAGACTATTTACGGATTCAACGGAGCGGTTTTAGATAATGTCGATCAATTCAAACAGCACTATGGCAACAGCTTGAAAACGGTTGACCTAATTAAGAATTATCGCAGCACTCAAATTATTCTTGATAACGCAAAACAAATTATTGAACCTTACACCTCGTATCACCCAGAGCTGGTGGCCGATACCGACACCCCAGGTGCTAATGTTGTGTACACCTCCTATGCCACCCCTAATGATCAAGCCGTAAGCGTAGGGGAGCAAGCCAGCAAAATAGTAGCCGAACACCCCGATCAAACCGTGGCGATACTCGGCCGCGGCCATAATAGCCTAGCCTACATTGCTCGTTATCTTCACGAAAAGCAGGTGGCCGTTGACTACGAGCAGGTAATTGATATCCGCAGCACCAAGGCCAATCAATTAATCCTAAATGTTGCACGCATACTTCAAGCCCTAGTACAAGGCGATAGAAAATCCGTCAACGACCAACTTTCTTTGTTGGTTCAACACCAAGTTTTTGAATACGATGGTGATATACTTTGGCAAATCGCGATGGGCGCCAAAAAATCGCGAGAGGGGCTTGTTACTTGCCTTGAACATGACGTGACCAGGCCGTTGATTGAATGGCTTCAGTCGCTGGCCAGAGTTGCCGCCTCCGAACCAATCAACAATTTGCTTGAACAGCTGCTTACTAGTGAATATGCCCAGGGTAAAGCGCTCTATGGCCAACTATTTAAATCAGATGATCCTGAAACAACCATCACCGAAGCCCAGGCCACAACTAAGTTGATAGATCTAGCCAAGCAGTACGCCCAAACTGAAAAGGTTGGTATTGATGAGTTTGTTGCTCTGACAAATTCAGACGCCAAGGCTAAATTGTTCAGCTTTAGCCCAAGCGTTGGTCGGCACAGCCAAGCCATCAACTTGATGACTGTTCACGCCGCCAAGGGACTAGAGTTTGATCACGTTATGATTATTGATGCCGATGATCGCAACTGGAAGCCTTCCAGAGCCCGCTATCCTGTCCCGCTGAGTCTTGATATTCACACCGAGCTAGAATCAGCCGAAGATTACGCAAGGTTGTTATACGTGGCCATGACCAGGGCCAAGCAAAGCCTGGCCATCAGCTATATTCATGGCCAAGAAGGAGATACAAAAGCCCTGGCTGCCGAGCAGCTAACCGGTATTGAATTCCTGCCGGCTGAACCAGTCAGCGATGTTGCATTTGCCGAGACAACAGTTCAAGCCATTCTCTTTCCAAGGCCTAAAACTAAAACAATGCACGAGCTACTCGCAGACCAGTTAACAAACTTTAAACTAAGCCCAACTGCTCTAACCAATTTTCTTGACCTTACTCGCGGTGGCCCAACCCACTTTATTGAACAGAATCTACTAAAGTTACCAGAGCCAGCTTCAGCCACCCTAATTCACGGTAACGCCATGCACTCAGCAATGGAACTAGCCCAGATCCAAACCAATAATGGTAAGCACGATCTAAACGCCATTAAACGACTGTACGCCAAAAAGGTCAGAGCCGAGAACCTACCAAACCAAGCGGCCGAACGTTTAATTGGCAAAGGGGAAGCTCAACTTGATACGCTGTTTGGTGAACTTAATCTTCAGCTTGAAGCAACCAGCCTGAGCGAACAGGGCTTGGCCGCAATTCTGCCAGATAATACACCACTGTATGGAAAAATCGACCGTCTCGATGTATTAGATGAAAAACATCTGCGCGTTGTTGATTACAAAACTGGCAATCCATTACTCACCATGGATTCAAAGGCTGAACCAAACCTGCTAAAAATGTGGCGCCATAATCTACAGCTTGGTTTTTACATACTACTGCTTAAACACACTCCACGTTACGCCGACAAAAAATATGCTTCGCAGATCATTCAACTAGATTCTAGTAACACCGAACATTTATACCTAGATTACACGCTTAAAGATGCCGAAATTGAGCGTATAGCCAATCTTGCAACCGCTGTCTACAAACACATTAAAAACCTGGATATGCCCGACGTATCTTCTTACGAACAAACCCTAGCCGGTATCCAGCAGTTCGAAACTGACCTGTTGCAGGATATGTAAGATAGTCGCCTGTGACTGTATACTTTTTATGGTATACTAATTAATAATGAAGAACGTTTGGCAAGAGCTCAAGAAGCCATTTTTTATTCTAGCGCCCATGGAGGACGTGACTGATCACATCTTCCGCCGCGTGGTAGCTAAAACGGCAGCGCCCGATCTGTTTTTTAGCGAATTTACCAACGCAACCGGTTGGGTACATGCTGGCGAAAAGGCAACTGGTGGCCGCTTAATCATCCACAAGGATGAGCAAGTGCCGCTGATTGCCCAAATTTGGGGAGTTATCCCAGAAGATATTGCCAAACTAGCCAAGCACTGCAAAAAACTCGGTTTTGCTGGCATAGATATCAATATGGGGTGCCCTGAAAAAACCGCCGTAAAAAGTGGTGGGGGAGCCGCTATGTGTTTGAACCCAGAATTAGCAGCGCAGGTGATCGCCGCAGCAAAAACGGCCGGCTTGCCGGTGAGCGTGAAATGCCGCCTTGGCTACGCCAAAGTAGAAGAATGGCAGCAGTGGCTTGAACATTTGCTCAAACAAGATATTACCGCCTTGACGGTACATCTTCGAACCAAAAAAGAAATGAGCAAGGTGCCAGCTCACTGGGAGCTTATGCCCGAAATCAGAGCACTCCGCGACAAAATAGCACCACAGACACTCCTTATCGGTAATGGCGACGTTGAAAATCGAGCACATGGCAAAGAGCTGATTGCTACAACCGGTATTGATG
>CAZUOL010000078.1:0-2050 GCA_964621845.1 uncultured Candidatus Saccharibacteria bacterium
ATAAAAAGCGGACTGGAGCCTGCCGTTTTCAGCCAAACGATCACAATGCTTGAAATCAGTGGCAAAATCCGACCTCTTGGCGCCGCCCACTGGACCCTATGTTGAAGCTAATCTTTCTCGTCTACCGAACTGTGAACTGCATACTCAGCCACAACCCCCATGACATCTGCTGTCGTCAGCTCACCAAGTGAATGTAGCGCTTCTTGAATTTGGCTTGATGTATAGCCGTGAAACGATATACCCGGCAGCGTAGTAAGTTCGGCAAGTTTAAAGTGCCTGCGCAACTTTCTATGCCACTTTTGATACTTTTTATTTTCCGGATCATTCTCGAGCAATTCAGGCAACAAATCAGCCGCAAACAACCGAGATTCACTCCGCTGATCAGTCATAGCAATGTCCATAGCCGCAGCGGCGATGCCTTCGACGAGATCGCTCGATAAACTCTGCATCTCCTCACTCTCACAAACGGCACTTATCCTTCTTGTCATAGATACCACTGCATCATAGGCCATGCGAATATTCGGCCTATTCCCGAAAGCTCTAAGCTCGTCAATACTCAGTAGACTTATGAGCTCGGGCGTCTTTTTTGTGCCGACAGGGACCATATGCCATAGTGCGCTCTCAAAACGCAGCCTAGCAAACAAACTAATTGGCCCCTCTGTATCCTCAAATCCCAATCTGTTCATTTGTAATACCATCTCAAATTCATCATCATCCTGATAGCGTGCCGCCACGCTTGCTTGACTCACTTCGGCAATCGCGCAGGTCGTGTCTTGCCGAATGAGCTCCTCGATGTCTTCGCGAGCATACCACGCCTTACTGAGATCTTCATACCCAAGAAAATCATGGGCAATTGCTATAGCATAGCTAAGCGTCTGGTGACTACCAGTAGCATAAAAATTATCGAATGCACAACGAGCTTCTGCAACCTTAAAATCTGCCGCCTCTGGCATTCCCCGTTCTTGCATTGCTTGAACTGCATGAATGCTCAACATAGGTCCAGACATACCTGCAAACTCGAATTCGGAGTTTAACTTTGAGGCATGATACAAGCCCCTGATGAGATTATCTTCTTGTCTACTTGGGCTATCTAAAGGGTCGGTCTCCATGAGCAAGATCATAACAGAGTATGATTGCATTGCAAGCGTAAGTATAAAGAGTTGTTTGCAATTTAAGGATCCCTGAGGTAGTGTAGGATGCTGTTGCATTAATTTCAGAAAGACGTTAGCGTTATATAAGCATGAGTTCCGTTAAAAACACATTCAATCAAATGTACCCGATCGAACGAAGCCCGACCAATTTAGGGAAGGGTTCTTAACAAGATGAGCAAAAAGAATCTCGTAATCGTAGAGTCACCGGCTAAAGCGAAGACAATCGAGAAGTACCTCGGGAGTGATTTTAAGGTACTTTCTAGTGTCGGCCACATCCGTTCCATCGCCAAAAAAACCAAAGATGGTAACGATGGGGTGAACATTGCAGCCGGTTTTCAGGCCACCTACGAAGTTGATAGCGAAAAAAAGAAGGTCATTGCTGAGCTTAAAAAAGCAGTAAAGGATGCCGAGACCATCTGGCTCGCGACTGATGAAGACCGCGAGGGTGAAGCAATAGCCTGGCACTTATGCGAGGTATTAAAGCTAGACCCTAAAACCACCAACCGCATTGTGTTTCATGAAATCACCAAAGATGCCATTACTGAAGCCATTAAAAACCCCCGTACCGTTGATATGCACCTGGTGGAAGCCCAGCAAGCCCGGCAGATCTTAGATAGAATTGTCGGCTTTGAACTCAGCCCTGTTGTGTGGCAAAAAGTGCCAGGCGGGAAATCAGCCGGCCGCGTACAGTCACCAGCAGTACGGTTACTTGTTGAACGTGAACGCGAAATAGAAGCGTTTGAAGGATCATTTCAGTTTAAGGTAACCGCACTCTTCTTACACGAAAAGAAAACATTCAAAGCGGAGTTACCGCAACGGTTCGATACCGAAAAAGAGGCGCAAGCGTTTTTAGAAACGCACAAAGGTGCTGATTTTACGGTAGCTAATATCAGCACAAG